>JAUHYI010000001.1 GCA_030426385.1 Phycisphaerae bacterium | reverse complement strand
ATCTGGTTAGCGATGAAGAGAAAATGTGGGGGGGGGTTAGGAGGATCGGGTCCATGAGGCGGTGTAGCCGATGAATGCGGCGGCGGCGTAGTTGATGAGTTGGGGGATTGATTTGAGGGTGTTGAGGGTGGCCTCGCGTTCGGCCGGGGAGAAGAGGCGTTCGAAGGTTTTGCCGACGCCGAAACGCATCCATAGCATGACCGCGAGGAAGGCCGCGATGATGCCGAGGATGGCCCCGATGGCGCCTGCGATTGGCGAGCGGAAGCCGCCGAATTTTTGCATGGGCCAGGCGACGCAATAGCCGCTGAGCAGGCCGTTGATAATGAAAAAGGTGTAGCCCTGTGATTGTGTGGCGTATTCCAACGTGGCCGCAGCGGCAGCGCCGACGAGTACGCCAGCCAGACCCGCGATGATGCCGAGGACGGGATTGCCCGGCAGCGCGATGGGGGCATCGCGTACGGGGAGTTGGTCGGGTGACGTGGGGGGTTCCTGATTCATCGAAAGTAAAGTGAAACAGAAGCGGGTTAATGGAATTTATTGGAAACGATGGCGAGCAGCGTGTGAATCGTGTGCGAGCAGTGTGGAAGTTATGCGAGAGTCATGTGAGAGCGCGGTGTGGGATTAGGCACGGCCAAGATTGTGCAGACGTCGTTTTTGTGTGCGTCGATAGGTGAGGCGATTGGGGATGGGCTTGCGGGCGCTGGGGCGGGTGAGTTGTGCGGTGGATCGGGATGAGCGTTGTGCGGACGACGCGTTGGTGATTTTGATGAGCTGGTCAAGAACATCTTCAGCGAGTCCGCGATCGAGTACGTATTGAGCTTGTTTGATGCCGGTTTCAAAAGAGTCGGCGATGTCAGCCACGATGAGTGCGGCAGCGGCATTGAGGACGGCGGTATCGCGATGCGGGCTGGGCTGTCCGTCCAGAATATCGCGAATGATGTCGGCACTTTGTTCGGCAGACTCGATTTCAAGCGCTTCGACAGGATGCAATGGCAAGCCGAGTGTGGCGGTGTCGAGTAATCGCGTGCTGACTTTGCCGTGGCGAAGTTCGCTGATCTGTACGGGCAGGCTGGTGAGCAATTCGCCGATGCCACCCTGGGGTAGTCGTGTGTGGATGACCATGGCATGCGTGGTGCCCAGACGTTGAAGCACGCGCGCGACGGGTTCGGTCAGAGCAGGATCATAGACGCCAATGAGTTGTCGATTGGCGCCGGCGGGATTGGCGAGTGGTCCGACGAGATTAAAGAGCGTGCGCATTCCGAGTTCAGCGCGAATGGGCGCGACGTGTTTCATGGCCGGATGGTGAGCCGGTGCGAAACAGAAACACATGTTGGCCTGTTCGAGCGAGCGTGAGAGGGTTTGCTCGGTGACATTGAGATTGACGCCGAGCGCTTCGAGAACCTGGCTTGAGCCGGACTTGCTGGTGACCGAGCGGTTGCCGTGTTTGGCGACGACAACACGATGGGCGGCGTGACCGGTTTCGAGGGCATAGCTTGCGGCGGCGGCGACGATGAATGCGGCGGTGGTGGAAATGTTGAACGTTTTAGCGCCTGTGCCACCGGTGCCACAGGTGTCAAGCACGCTGGAATTGGGCGGTGTTTCGACGCGGACGACGTGACGACGCATGACGGTGGCAGCGCCGAATATTTCATCCTCACTCGGGCCACGCAGTTGGATCATGGCAAGCAGGGCAGCGATCTGATTGGGCGTGGCGCGATCGTGGTCGCCTGAGATGATGGCCTCAAACACGTCGATGGTTTGGTTCTGATCGAGAGGGCGTTTGCTGAGAATTTGATCGAGTAGGGATTTCATGGCGTTTTCGATTGAGCGTAAAATTGTATCGTCGGGGAGTCGGAGGGAGTCGGAGGGAGTCGGAGGGGGTGGGTGGGGGTGGGTGGAGGAAGTTGGGGGTCAGTGCGGAAAATTTTCAAGGGCCGAGTGCAGTATGCCAAGCGTATCGGAATCGCAGAGGAAAAAGTGGGGCGTGTGGGGGCGGTTAGAGGAGTGCTGCGATGAGCCAGAGGACGACGGCCGCGGCGACCATGAAGATGAGGATTTGCAACGAGAGCTTAAGCGTTTCGCGGGTGAGGTGTTCGAGGCTGTTCATGCGGATGGATTTGTAGACCAGGGCAATGACCACGACCAGGGGCAATGCAAAAAACATCCAGAAGCGATCGACAGGAATCGGATCGAGGAACGGCCGATAGGCGAGTGAGACCAGCGTTGGAAAAGCAGTGAAGATGGCGTCGAAAAAATGAGGCATCGATTGGGGTTCAATTTGTTTGCATTCTGTTTGTGAATGCGGTGGTAATTTGGTTTTTACGGTGCGTTTTTATTGACGGTCAAGCGGGTGGTGTATTGGTGGCATGGGGTGCGTTGGTGCGGGGGGTGTCGGTATGTGGGGTGTCGGTGTCTCGATTGCTGAGGATGACATCGACGATCGCCAGGAGGTTGAGCAGTCCCGCCAGCGCGAGATAGAGGACGCCGATTTCGCGGACTCTGCCGTAGCTGGGCGTGAATGTTGGATCGGTGTTTGGCAAAAGGTTGGCAATGCCGCCGATCTGGTTGAGGATGTTATTTTCCCAAGCGACGAGGATTGAATTGGGCAGCATGAAAAATTGAAACCAGTAGAGGAACTGTTGCGAGTTGGGCCCACTCTCGAAAGCGGGGTTGGCGACGGTGACGCCGCCGATGAACAGGCCTGCGATGTAAATAGCTCCGATGCCACAAGCGAGGACGGTCCCGCGTTTGCGTTGGCCCAGGAGCAGGTGCCCGGTGCCTGGCCAGGCCCACGTGAGCAGCCCTGCCAGAACACGTCGTGGGACGGCATAGAGGTCAAGCTTTTTCCGGCGAGCCTGGGCGGGAGCATTCGACTGTTTGCGGGTTTGATCGGCCATGATTGGTGAAGGAGCGGTCGAGTAATGCGAGCCAGGTCGGCGTGACGGAAAATTGGGTGGACTATTAGGTGGACTATGTCGCGGGCAATGTCGCGGGCAGTATCGCAGTCAGTTTAGGATTGGGTGCAAAAAACTGGTGGGGTGGTGGTTAAAAAAATAGTAGCCAAAGCGTGGTGCGTGCCGATGGAAGGTCAAGCCCGCAGTAGGGTTTGGTGTGAGGATGAAAACGTTGTCGTTGCGTTCAATATTATGAGGTAGCTGGCGTGTTCGGTGGTGGGTTGATTCTGTTGGTTTTTTAGGATATTAAAAAGAATGGTCAGGCCTATTGACAAACCGTTCTATGGGGTTAGTGTAACCCGCATTGACGTTGCCGACCAGAAGCGTACCCGTATGATTGCATAGACGAAATCCATCTGTAAGAGCCTCGGGGATGGCCCCCGATTTTACCCCCCGGGTTTTACCCCGTTTGACCCCAGCCGCTGTGCGTTACGATGCATTGTTGATAAGAGATCAAAAGGACCCAGTAAGATGAAATTGGTGAATCACCACATGAGGGACATGGCCATGGATATGAAATTTGAAAGTGATGTGGTACAGGATCAGGCGTCGGCTCACGAAGGCGGTGCTTTGAGGGAACTGGACGAGCCGAGGCAGCCCCGGGCCTTGGGAATGTTGGGTGCGTTCGGTGTCGATGCGTTGGCATTGGATCAGACCTCTCCGAGTTTGCCGTTGTGGCCGAGTCCGGATTGGCAGGGCGAAGGCGAGATGCCGTGGAGCGATCGCTCTGTCATGCTCCGAGACGAGGACGATGACGACGACGATGAGTTTTTTGATGACGACGATGATGACGATTTTGATGACGATGACGATTATTTTGACGACGAAGATGAAGACGACGACGAAGACGATGATGACGATGATGACGACGACGAATATTTCGACGAAGAAGAGGAAGAGGAAGAAGAATTGTGAGCTCGCGGTGGGGGGGTATCAGTTAAAAGTTAAAAGTTAAAAGTTAAAAGTAGGGGAGTGTGTGGGGCCAGATGTGGCGGGCTTGGGGACGGGCATGAGGGGCGGGCATGGGGGGGGATGTGGGGGGGGCTCAACCTGGGGTTTGATGTGACCGATAAGCAGGCTAAGCGGCGTTTGCGTTTGGCCCATTGATACGTCGCCTAGATACGTCGCCTATGGAAACGTCGTAGGCTGACGTTGACGTGATCACGCATGCGTTGAATTCTCAGGAGGTCATCATCATGGCACAAGCATCAGACAATTCAGAAGTACCAGCATCGGCAAGCGATAGTCGTGAGAAGTCGACCTACACTGGGCCGGATCGGCGCAAGAACGTGGTCGATGCTCGCAGTCCTACGGGATTGGAACGACGGCGCGGTGCGGGATTGCGACGAAATGATTTTGAAAAGACAGCTGAAGAAGGGGAGATGTCGCGGGAACAGTTTCTGTTTGTTGCGGCGATCGATGCCTATAAACGAGTGAATCAACGGCCATACCCGACCTGGACCGAAGTGTTGGAAGTGATGCGTAAATTGGGGTATCGCAAGACGCAGGCAATGGACCTTAGCTTGCCTGGTGCGGAAGACTGGACCGAAGCGGCGGATGTTCCCGCATTCGCTCCGCCTGCGATTCCCAAAGATGCCTGAGCATGGTCATCGCTGGGAGCAATCGCGAGTCGCGTCAGTTTCTTCGCGTGCATGAATTAACCATAACGCGGAAACGTCGCGAAGTTTCGAAGACGTGTGGGAGAGAAGCAGGAAAAAATGTCGGGGGAATGCGGGGGCAAAGTGGAGGGGGAAGTGGAGGGGGAAGTGGGGGGGAAAGTGGAGGGGGAAGTGGGGGGGAAAGTGGAGGGGGAAGTGGGGGGGAAAGTGGAGGGGAAAGTGGAGGGGGAAGTGGGGGGGAAAGTGGGGGGGAAAGTGGGGGGGGGATGCGTTAGACTGGGGGCATGTCTGATTCTGTGATGTCTGAAAAAACGAGTTTGTTTGAATTGCCTTATCGCATTGCGACGCTGTGTTATTTGTTCGATGAGCAGGGGCGCGTGTTGTTGTTGCATCGACGGCGGCCGCCGAATGACGATCTGTATTCGCCGATCGGGGGGAAACTCGAACAGGGACAAGGTGAAAGTCCGACAGCCTGTGCGGTGCGCGAAATTCATGAAGAAGCGGACCTGCGCATCGAGGTATCTGATCTGCATCTGACCGGCATCGTTTCGGAAACCGCGTTTGATGATCGCATGCACTGGCTGATGTTTCTTTACGAAGTGACGCATCCGGTGGTCATCGAACGCACCGAATTCGATGAGGGAAAATTGGAATGGCATGAGCCCGATACGATCGCTTCACTGCCCATACCGGATACCGACCGCCAAGTGATCTGGCCATTGTTCTGGCAATATCGCAAGCGATTTTTTACAGCCCATATCAATTGCCACAACGGACAACTGGATTGGCGCATAGAACAACCCCCCAACGACGCCCATTAACCCCCCCCCACATCCCCCCTCACATTTCCCCCCTCGCACATTTCCACATTGCCTTCGGTTCCCCTCACAATTTTCGTCGCTCGTTAGCCGTCGCCTTCAGGCGGCGCGTCGCTGTGATTGAAACCCAAAACCCAAAACTTCGCGTCGTTCGGTTCCGATCGTGAACGCACGCAATAGGCCCGCGCATAGCGAGTGCGATTGATGCAGTTTGAGTGATGCATCAAGTGCGACGCCAACGCTGAGGGCCGTTTGTTCTTTGGCAATTCGTGTGGCTCCGTGCAACACCGGGCGTGCGGGCCACACGGCACGTTTGATTCAGGCAACGACCCTCAGAATCGTTACAAGCGGATTAGGGCCGCATTGCTGGGTAATGCCTTGTTTTTGCAGGAGATATGAAAAAATTTTGTGTTTGGCACAGCCGTGGTGGCACGGTGGCATCGCCATTGCGTTACTTCATTTCGTAACGAGGCAACAAACGTTACGAGGCCCTTGAATGTGGAGGCAACCCGACATTCAAGCCAAGCCGTCAGAAGGCCGCAACGCCAAATGACGCCAAATGACGCCAAGTGATGTTAAGTGGCTAACAAGCCGCGAGGCAGAAAACCGCAGACCCGATCCAATTTGCCCCCTGATCGAGCGTGGCCCACAGTATCCCCTACTGTTGGGTCACGCCCTTTTTTATGCGCCATGCTTTTTCGCAACACATACCCAAAAAATTTTCAAAACCCAAAACCCAAAGTCTCTCATACGGATTACGATAAATACTCGCGTGTAGATTTTTATTAGCTCCCGGTGAATACCGGGAGTTTGTGTGAAGGGAAAATTGAGGCCGCGCGAGTTTTTAATGGGATGGGTATCAGTCGTGCAGAGGAAAAGTGGGTGGGGAGTGGGGAGTGGTGGGGGTGGGGTTATAGGATACGGGTGGATCGGCGGGACAAGCGATAGGTGACTTTGCCGAAACTGCCCATTGCGCGCGTTGGCGTCAGCAGGGCTTGTCGCGCGTTCGAGTAGACCGAGACGGTCATGTAGCGAATCGTGTCGCGCACTTCCGCCGATTTGGTTTGCGGAAGTTTGAATGCCATCGCTACCGCGCCAACTCGTATCACGCACGAAATGATCAACAACACCCCATGATAAGTCAACACCCCCGTCCCCCCCCCCACGCCCCCCACGCCCCCCACGTCCCCCCCCACGCTTCCCACAATTTCCCCCGCGCTATTCACAGCATCAGTCGCCGCTTGGCTCGAACCCAACCAGGCGGGCCTTGGATATTCCCAACGGAAATCTGACAGTAACACGACGACCTGAGCACCTAGATATCCTGACAGGGCACCAGCGAACGCGCCGAGTACGCTGTGGACGGCGACGTAGCCATTGTTGGCAGTACCTGGACTGCGTCGCGTGGATGACGGCTCAGTGTCATGCGCATCGATTTTGTCAGCCACACTTTCGGTCACACTATCGGTCACGTTGTCGGCCTGACCATCGGTCTGACTATCGGCCAACCCATTGGCAACACGAGCGGATGGTTTGCTTGAATCGCGTTCTGATTCCGCCAGACTAAACATCAGATTCAACATCGCCAGTTCGATTCCAGGCCAACTTACCACTGCAGGCAATGCCACCAAATAGCCCAGCCACACGGCACCCGGTTCCATCATTAACCAACCGATTGGGCCGGTTAATTGAAGAAACGTCGCGATGATCAGCACCGGCCTGATTCCAAATCGATCGATCAGTTTGCCCCATGGCACGCTCGTGCCCCACATCAATAACAAGGGCAAGGCCACGAGCAATAAGTTTGCCTGAACATTGTTGAGCCCGATGTTGTCCAACAGATACAGCCACAGATATTGGCCCAGAAATCCCAGCGACAGCACCAGCATGAACGAATAACCCAGAAACCAGCGGAATCCCTGGTTCTTTAAGGGTTCAATCAGGATCGTGCGCCACGCGACTGAAATCGGTTGTCGTGAAGGTTGGCTCGGGTCAGCCATGCGAACGTAACACAGAAGATCGATCGCCCCGGCAATGCCACCGATGGCCAGGATCGCTGCGGCGATTTTCAGCATCGCATCGTTTTCATCCGAGTAGCCGCCGGTTTGAATCCAGTCCAACACAAACCCCGCGCCCAAGGTCGCCATCAAGGCAACAGGCTGTCCGATCGCTCGACGCATGCCAAAAAAACGACCGCGCACCTGACGCGGCACCAGGTCGGCCATCCATGTCATCCACGGGGGAATACTCATGTGATGAAACGCCCAGATCACCGCAACGCCCACCATCATGCTCGGCCACCACCATGCTCGCGCCGACGGGCCCAGCAGCCACGGAATCAACGCCACCACCACCCAGAGCAAACGCGATATCAATCCCATGATCAGCAACAGTTGTCGGCGATGGCCGTATCGTTGCATCCACAACGTAACGGGTAACTGACACAGCGCGCCCACATGGATCAGTGATGCCATCAATCCAAACGCCCAGTCCGGCATATCCATCGCCATGGCAAATTGCACCAGCGCTGCGCCAGTGATCGTCCAGATCCACAACGCACCAAATAAGCCTGACACCATCACACGGCGCATGTCACGGCGTAATTCGCTTGGGTTTGGATGTCGTTGCCATTGCATCGCCAACATGGTGGATTATGTCCAATGAATCACCAGGCATCAGCTCAATCGCCAACACGTCAGCAATTCTAGAAATTGTCAGTAGGGGGGAGGCCTATCGATATATCGACCAGCCAGGCGCGGGACTATCTATGTACCACATCGAACCAGATCGTGCACACGCTATAATTTTGATGACACGAATCGCATCCGATTGGATGCCTCATGTCTAGCCCGCCCCAAACAGACGTGTCATTTGATCGTTTACCGCCGTCTTTGGACGGCGCGACGGCGTATGGTTTACGCATGTTTCACGCCGCCCAAGGGCGACGGCTAACGCACGAGTTTTTACCGGGATCAGTATCAGCGGACAGTTCCTTCCACGCTATCCGCTATCTCAGATACCCACGGCGCTATTATCCGTAAAAATCAGCAATGAAAACTCAGGGTTGTCTCGGCACGGTTGCCTGCTGTGCTTGGGAGCTGTACCACGTCCAGCCACGCCAGTCATCCAACTGCTCATCCAATCGTTGCTGTAGCACCGCCGCCCGTTGATTGGCCAGATACGCCGTCGTGCGGTTATCGTCATCCAATTGATCGCGCAGCCACACGATCGCGGGCAGTGTCGTCGGACTCAATTCCTGCAAATATTCCAGATCGATCGGCACGCCCTTGCCACCCACTTCCCGGCAGTGTTGCACATTGTGCCACGCGATCATCGCATCAAAATCTACAAACGCGCTGACATACAACACACTCACCAGCGTCAACATGTTCATGCCGATTAGCCATTGGTTACTCGCTCGTCGTAGGATGCGCACAATCAGCCACACCAATCCCAGCGCTACCAGTAACAACCAGATCGCCGCTGCGATGCGCATACGCGACAGTGTGTACACCTCGACATAGAGGTGCAATCGCCACGCCGCCGTCGCGGCCAGGAAAACATTTTGCACGATCCACAAGGTCACCAGCCGTCGCGCCCACGGTGATTGTTCTGCCACACCGCCCGGACGAAACGTCGCTAATACGAACAGCCCCGCGAGCAACGCCGTCGCCACCAATGGATACGAGCCGCGATGAGCGTATGTGGCATACGTCATATGATCTGGCAGTTCCGCGCCGCCGACCAGATACATCATGTCCATCCCGGTTTGCGCCAGAAAAATAACATTGAAAACGATCAAGCAACGCACCACCGTGCCCGGCTGCAACCACCGATCAATAAACGATCGCAAGCGATAAATGTCTTCGACTACGGGATCTCGCGTTTGTTCCGTATCCACCTGACGGACGCGATATCGCAACAACATCCACACGCTGGCCATCACCACATACCAGAACACCAAACGCCAAATCGAAACCACTTCCTGGAATTCTTTAATCCAACGCGCTGCGTGATTCGACAAGGCCACGCCCCATTTTTCGATCAACGGGTTTGCCAGATAAAACATAAACACGAACACCATGCCCAACACGATCGGCAACACCCATACCCCGATCCCACCCAGTCCTCGCCACCACGTCGCGCTGCGCTTCGGATACCGTTGATGCACCTGACGCACGGTCCGCGCATCCATGAATCCTGACATCCATCCGATCAATACCATTTCCAGCCAGCGTTTGAACCATATCTGTATATGCGTTGGCCAACCCTGTCGCGCGATTATGCCCAGGCTCATCAATCCCAATAATCCCAGCACCGCCACGCGCCAATTCGGCCCCAGTATTGCCGCACCTACTAAACCCAACACCCCAAGCCCAATTACCATCCCGGATCGCGTCCGCCAGAATCGACCGCATTTGATCGACATCGCCAGCAACACCATCACTGCGTACAACCCCACCGTCCACCCGATCGGCTGATCGTAAAACAAATAATCCGCGCCAAAAACCAGTAATAGCGATAGCACCAATGTCAACAGCATCATAAATTTCCCGAAAACAAAAAAACACCCCCCCCCCCACATTTCCCCCCACATCTCCCCCCACACACACATACACAAGCCGCTTGCGGCTTAGCGCCCACTCAACGGCCCTGTAGGCCTCACATTAACATTCTGAACACACGCATAGACTTGCATGCGCGCATGACACACATGCGTCGCATTCATGATTCCCTACGCTCGCCAACCCCGTCCGGTTCGTCGCGGGTCGCGATCGTTCACATTTCCTGCAATTTACGCACCGCACGCATCACCGACGCATCCGTCATGGCTTCGGTGATCTCGCCCAATGCCACCCATTTCGCACTGGCTGCATCGCTGCCAGCCAACATTTCATGCGTATCGGCCTGCATCAAAAAACGCACATCAAAATGTTCATGTGCAGGCTCCGGGCCTGACTTGCGATGGGGCATCGCAGGAATCGGATGCACATCCACATCAAAAATCTCCGGCGACCACACCCCGTCATCGATCCCCACTTCCTCGCGAACCTCACGCTGCGCTGCGGCCAATATATCCCCATCGTCATCATCCACATGACCGCCCGGCTGCAACCAGCGATGCAATTTACTATGCATAATCAATAGCAATGCGTCACGATCCGGCGACACAATAAACGTGCTGGCTGTGAAATGACCCGGCAAAAAACAACCACGTGAAAACGCACTGTTGCCCGCATGCAACAATTCAACCATCCGCGCCTGATGTTCCTGCTCAACCGCATCCGTGGCCACAAACTCATCCAACAAACGCGATAAATGCTCAACTCGTGACATGCTTTTTTTATCCACAGATTTTCACAGATTGACACAGATTCAGAATTTCAAGACAGGAAATCAAAAGAACAAAAATAGTGGTGCGAATGATCGACACGTTTTTCCGCTTTTCTGCCTTTTAAAAATCTGTGTCAATCTGTGAAAATCTGTGGACAAAACTCACTCCGCAATCTTCGCCGCCAGAAACGCATCCACCTGATCCAACGGCAATCGTTCGGCCAGTGCTTGTCCGCTGTCTCGATCGCGCACCGTCACCGCGTTATCGTTGAGCGTGTCGCCATCAATCGTAAAACAGAACGGCGTGCCCGCTTCATCCATGCGTGCATAGCGTTTGCCGATTGATTGTTTGGCATCGTATTGCACCACGTATTTCTGACGCAGTTCGTGATACAACTTCGTCGCAATTTCCGGCATGCCATCCTTATTCACCAGCGGAAATATCGCTGCCTTGATCGGGGCAAACTTCGGCTTGAATTTCATGTAAACCCCCGCAGGCCGATCCGGATCAGGCGTATACGCTTCGCATAGCAACACCAACACCGCTCGCGTCAAACCGCTGGCGGGCTCGATCACATTCGGAATGTATTTGCTCGCCGCGGCGATTTCTTCCTTGCTTTTACCGGCTTCCTTGGCGGCCAGCTGCGCGGCCTGATCGAAATATTCCATCTTCGTCTTGGAGTGTTCCTGGTGCTGCGTCAGGTCGAAACACCCGCGATGGGCCACGCCTTCCAACTCGCCATAGCCCGGGGCGGTGAATGGATATTTGTATTCCACATCGACGCACATCTTCGAATAGTGGGCCAACTCATCATCGTCGTGATCGCGGAACCGCAGGTTCGCTTTGTCCACGCCGAGCGATTCCCACCACCGCATCCGCTCATGCTTCCAGAAGTCGTACCACTTCGCACTTTCAGCGGGGGCGCAGAACCATTCCATTTCCATCTGTTCAAATTCACGCGATCGGAAAATAAAATTCCGAGGCGTCACTTCATTGCGAAACGATTTGCCGACCTGAGCAATCCCAAATGGCATCTTGACCCGCATCGTGTCCACAATGTTTTTGTAGTTCAGGAAAATCCCCTGTGCCGTTTCCGGCCGCAGGTACACCTTGTTCTCATCGCTCTTGATCGCTCCGGCATGCGAATCAAACATCAAATTAAATTCACGTGGTGCGGTCAGTGTGCCCGGCTTGTCCGTATCCGGTGCAATGATTTTTTCATATTCGCTCGTGTCGATGTCGGTCAGGTTTTTTACCGTACCATCGTCCCGACTCACGTTTGCTTTTTTTAGTTTTTTGGCAATGTAGTCAATGTTGTTTTCCGGAAATCCCCAGCATCCCTTGTCATCGACAATCAACACTTCGATATGGTCTTGCCGATACCGTTTTTTTGTCTCCGTGCAATCCACCATTGGATCACTGAACCCGCCGACGTGGCCGCTGGCTTCCCATGTTTTGGGGTTCTGAATGATCGACGAATCGAGCCCGACGATTTCGACAGGCTCGCCATCGGGCCCGATGGGTGGGCATTCCACCATCTGTCGCCACCACCAGTCACGAATGTTATTTTTCAGGGCTGTGCCCAGTGGCCCGTAATCCCAGAATCCGTTGATCCCGCCGTAGATTTCCGAAGCAGGAAACACAAACCCGCGACGCTTGCACAGCGCCACCAGTTCTTCCATGGATTTCGTAGCGGGATCGGTATAGATATTTTCTTGTGCCATAGTCGGGACATGGTAGCAGTTTTTGCGGAAATTTTTAGCCGCAGATAAACGCAGATGGACGCAGATACAATCTGAAAATGGGATAAATGGCGGCCTTTTCAATATCCGTGTTCATCTGCGTTTATCTGCGGCTAAAAATCCCCTCGGAATAATTTCCACCCGGTTGCGGTTGTCCCCTAGAATGATCCCCGACCGCTCATGACCACCGTCAATCTTCCCCAACTTGATGCTGATGACCACTTCGCCGCCCGCTTGCGTGACGATGGTCAATCCTTACGGCGCAGCCAGCTCACCACGTTGCAAATCAACGTCGGCAAAATGTGCAATCTGGCCTGCCACCACTGCCATGTCGAGGCAGGTCCCAATCGCACTGAAATCATGACGTGGCAAACGATGGCCCGCATCCTCGATTGGATCGACGCTCATGCCGAGTCCCTCGGTTTGCAAACCATCGACCTGACCGGCGGGGCACCTGAGATGAATCCGCATTTTCGTGAATTGGTGCATGAGCTAACCGCGCGCGGTTTGCACGTTATCGATCGTTGCAACCTCACCATTCTCTTGCAGCCCGACTATCACGACATGATCGATTTTCTTGCGGCCCATCGCGTGGAAATTATTGCCAGCCTGCCGTGTTATCTCGAAGACAATGTCGATCAGCAGCGCGGCCGTGGCGTCTACCACGAATCCATCGATATCCTGCAACAACTAAACGCGGTCGGCTATGGCAAGCCTGGAACCGGCTTGGCGCTTAACCTCGTGTACAACCCCGTTGGCTACGGATTGCCTGGCGACCAGGCTTCACTCGAACGTGATTACAAAAAGTATCTCGCCGATCATTTCGATATCACCTTCGATCATTTGTTCACCATCACCAACATGCCGATCAAACGTTTTGAACATGCCCTGCGCCGCGATGGTCAGTACGACGCGTACATGGAAAAAATCATGACCGCCCATCGAGGCGAGAATGTGGACGGGGTGATGTGTCGCTCGCTGGTCAGCATCGGGTGGCAGGGTAGTGTGTACGATTGCGATTTCAATCAGATGTTGTTGATGCCACTCGATGGGCCGGGCAAGAATGATGCGATGGCCGACGAGCATGCGATCGAAAACACCTCGCGGAAATTGTGGGATTACACCCCGGCGCAATTATTAAATCGAGCGATCGCCACGGACAACCATTGTTTCGGCTGCACAGCCGGTGCCGGTTCCAGTTGCGGTGGGGCGTTAGGATCGGCATAGCCTTGCTTCAATGCGTCGTTTTTCCCGAAAAATGCCCCGACTTGTCGCCTCGGCATTCCCGGTATAATCACACGCATGAACTTTGTGCTATCCACACCGACAACCGCTCTGACGCTTGCCGCAGAAACGTTCAGCCACTACGCACCCCTGGGTGTGCTCCTGCTCATGGCCATCGGCTTTGGCGTAGGCAATCTCATCCTCACCTCCATCATCGGTCCCAGTCGACAGGGTGAGACCAAAGGCATCGTCTATGAATCCGGCATGGATCCCATCACCTCCTCGCGCCGGCGTTTCAACGTCCGCTTCTACATGGTGGCCATGACCTTTTTGATTTTCGATGTCGAAATCGTGTTCCTCTATCCCTGGGCCGTCACCTTCCCAAGCCTCGGCGGCACCGAGGGCGACGCGCTGGCACCGCTATTCGTCGCACGCATGTTGTTCTTCCTGCTCACGAGCATCATTGCGTTTGCCTATGCCTGGCGCAAGGGCGTCTTCCGCTACGACTAAAATGATGTCATGCGAGGGGCGTTTGATTCAGAAATTAAAAAACAGAACTTAGAAATTTTTCCAATTTCATGCGCACCTACCTCGATCTGATCCAACACGTCATCGATCACGGCTCGGAAAAATCCGACCGCACCGGCACCGGCACGCGTTCTGTCTTCGGCTACCAGATGCGCTTCGATCTGACCCAATCGTTCCCGCTACTCACCACCAAAAAATTGCACACCCGTTCGATCATTCACGAACTGCTCTGGTTTCTGCGCGGCGATCACGACGTCAAATACCTGCACGAAAACGGCGTCACCATCTGGGACGAATGGGCACACCCCGACACCGGCGAACTCGGTCCGATCTATGGCTACCAATGGCGCAGTTGGCCCAAGCCCGATGGCGGATACGTCGACCAGATGGCTGACCTGATCCATCGCATCAAAACCGACCCCGACTCGCGTCGCCTGATCGTCAGTGCCTGGAACGTCGGCCAACTCGAACAGATGGCATTGCCACCTTGCCATGCGTTTTTCCAGTTCTACGTCTGCGATGGCAAACTCAGTTGCCAGTTGTACCAACGCTCGGCCGATATTTTTCTCGGCGTTCCGTTCAACATTGCCAGCTACGCGCTGCTCACGCTCATGGTTGCCCAGGTCTGCGATCTGCAACCCGGCGAATTTATTCACACCCTCGGCGATGCCCATCTCTATAACAACCACATGGAGCAGGCTCACGAACAATTGTCGCGCACCCCACGCGCGTTGCCGACCATGAAATTGAATCCCGCCATCCGTTCGATTTTCGATTTCACCTACGACGATTTCGAGTTGGTGGGCTACGATCCCCATCCCGCCATCCGCGCGCCCGTGGCGGTATAACCGCTCCCAACATTTACACTACCGTATACCTACACCCCGAAGCGCCGCGACTCGTCGCGTCCTCGTCTCTGCTGCTAGACCCCAGACCCTGAACCCTGTCTATACCCCAGCCCCTATCATGCCACCGACCATCTCCATGATCCTCGCCGTCTCTGACAACGGCATCATCGGCCACAATGGCGACCTGCCGTGGCATCTGTCCGATGAACTCAAACGCTTCCGCAAAATCACCACAGGCCACGCCATTTTGATGGGCCGAAAAACCCACGAATCCATCGGCCGCGCATTACCCGATCGTCGCAACATCGTCATCACCCGCCAACGCGACTACCAGCCACTCGACGCCGCTGTTGAAATCGCCCACGACGTTGATGCGGCCATCGCTTTAGCCAGCACCGACCGCAACGAAACCGAACTATTCATCATCGGCGGGGCTACGATTTATGAATCAGCTTGGCCCCGCGTTGACCGTCTCTACCTCACCCGCGTACACGGCCAATTCGAAGGCGACACCTATTGGCCACCTCCTACGCTGGACTTCGATTTGTCCGATTGGACCTGTCGTGCAACTGAAAATCACCCGATTGATGCCAAACACGCCCACGCCTACACCTGCGAAACTCACGATCGCCTCCCCCCCCCACACACACCACCCACCCACACACACGTAATCCCACATAACCCCACGTAATACGGATTCCATAAATTTCTCGCGCACGATTTCCCGTTAGCCGCCGCCCTTGGGCGGCGTGTGTATCTGCGAGGCAGGGGCTTGTTAACGGTGACGCCCTCTGCCTCACACCTGCCCACCCCTTGCGTCAGCATCCCGGTTATAATGTTTCCCGCACGGGCGATTAGCTCAGTTGGCTAGAGCGCATCCCTTACAAGGATGATGTCACAGGTTCGAGTCCTGTATCGCCCATTGTTGTGTATTGTCATCAATTGTCATCAATTGTCATCAATTGCCAGCGGTTGCATTTCGTTGTCATCGCGTCTGCTGGTAACAACAAGCGGCTTTTTACGAATGGTTATCACGCTTTGTCCATTGCCTGCGGTCGCTGGCTGCTGCGTGTTTTCGATTTGGATCGCACGTTGGAAATCGGCGCTAATACGCTTTCCACTCAGACCCCGCGTACAAGTTAGGCGCATGATCGTATGACGCGACGCGACGCGATGCGATGTGATCAGCGATGATGTGGGTGACAAGGAGGTCGCCATGCATGTTGCTCAGCGTCATACGATTGATGAACTTCAAGATTTGCAGGATCACGCAGACAAGCCCGTTACGACTATCTCTATGTGCTCGGGCCCGCGTGTTCTGCGACCGGCCAGAGCGTCGGCTTGCTGTCGCCATATTGTCCTGAGCTGAACCCCATCGAAAACCTGTGGCACTATCTGCGTAGCCATCATTGGTCGAACCGTGCCTATGCCGATTACGACGACCTGCGTCAAACCGCCTGCGACGCCTGGCAGCAAACCTGCCTGAATCCCAACCCAATCAAGACCATCTGCAACGCCAAGTATCTCGAACGAAAGGTCAGAGTGTGATGGGGTTTACGTCCTCATTCGCCACGCAAACGAAGGATCTCTCCGACGGCTGAAGATAGATCATCCGTTACCACGCCATTGGGAAACGCGCTGCGATAAGCGTTTTCGTTTTGGGGGCCGGAGCCGGTGCGAACCAGTATTGGTGGCACGTTGGCGGCTTGTGCGGCCTGAGCGTCGGTCAGTCGATCGCCAATCATCCAGCTCGCGGATAGATCAAGATTAAGTTCCTGTTGAGCGCGAAACAGTAACGTGGGATTGGGTTTGTTCTCGGTGGTGTCTTGAAAAATCGGGAGGACGGCATGTTGATCCGTTCCCGAAGCGTAGTACACCGCATCGATCTGGGCGCCGGATTCCTGTTGGAGCAGGCGACACATCCGATCATTCACGCAATGCACGACATTAACGGGAACATACCCTTGGCCGATGCAGCTTTGATTGGTCACGACCACGACGGCAAACCCTGCATCGTTCAAATCGCGAATTGCCTGAGCGGCGCCGGGCAGTAGCTGCATCCGTTCGGGGCCGTGGTGATAGGAAGCCATGTCATTGATGACGCCATCGCGATCGAGGAACACCGCCGGCCGGGGTGTCGTCGGTTTTTCTTGTAGTGCGTGTTCGGTCATGGTCACACCGGTCTGATTAATTTCATAGATTCGCCAGGGGTATGGCGCTTCGCAGAAAGCGGAGCAGGTGCTGAAATACACGCCGTTGTCTTGAATCAGTTCTGTGCCACGGTGGTAGTGACCGCTGAGGCAAAGCTCGACTTGTCCCGAGTTAATGATCTGCTGGTGCATTGTTTTGGCTTCGCCGTAACTGTACGGGTAGCCTTCATTCAATTCGGGCGTAATGACATAGTGTTGCAGATGGATCTGCCGTGGCTCGCCGGTTCGCGCTAGTTCGTCGAGCCATTGTGTTCGCTGGGGGTGGAAACGGCGGGGCACGTTGCCGCGATGTTCATGATCGCAGAATCGCACCACCCGACGGCCGGCAACGATCTGGAGGTTGTCCTGCGGATCAAAGACCCGCCACATGACCGCGTCCCAGTCATGGTTCCCTGGCAACACCATGTAGGGCAGTGCCGTGGCATCGAGCAGATCGCGGACGAGCCGATAGTCTGCTTCGGCAGCGACATCCCAGTAGGCTGGGTCAACGCCTTCAAACCCTGGCGTGGGTAAATAGAGCGAATATGGCACGTCCAGCAGATCGCCGGTAATGGCGATCATGTCGACCTGCTGTTCCTTAATATGCTTGAGGGCTTGGGCAAAATGGTCGGCCATTAGCCGCGATTGCCGAATTGGCATGGCGGCATTTCCTGGCAAATGTTGGCGCAGATGTAGGTCCGTGATTTGGGCGATACGCATGTAAATTCTTTCAATCAATACCGGTCGGCAGTACTCCAAGGTTCGTCGTCCGTGCGAAACGGAACCATCGGCAAGCCTGATTTATTGTAGAGAGTCGCGGGTGGGTTGGATTCCCACGCATAACGCACAGCCTTTGGCTGATTGGCTTTGGGCGACCGCACGATTACGGTTTCGTCTTGTATTTCCGCCATCGCCCAATGCCATTGCCCATCGTGATCCTGAATTTGAAAGCGACCGGGCTTATCGTTGTTCTTCGCCACCAGGCCGCCTTGCGCATGTTTGAAACGAAGACGAACCTTGTCGCCTTCGATTTTCATTGAGGCCAATACCGGGCCGCTGGCGGGAACCTCGCGACTATAAACCTCGCGGTCATAAACATTGCTTAATGCCCACCGGGCCAAGCGTCGTCCGACATCCTGTTTGTTGCCGGGGTGAACGGTTTTGGCCTCGCCGATATCGATGGTAATCGCTAGGCCTGTGTGGGGATCGTTCGCCGCGGTGAGGTACTGTGCCCAGCGCAATTCTGCCCATGCGTTGTCATCGCCCGGGTTCTGAGCCGGCTCGCGGAAGTTGGCCAGCGAGACAATACCAAACGGCATTTGAGGCTGTTCGAAAGCATCTCGCCACGACTCAATCAAGCGAGGCAGGAGCGTGGCATACTGCTTGGCGCGGCTGGCATTGGATTCGCCCTGATACCAGATCGCACCCTTTATCGCCATAGGAATCAGCGGATGAATCATCGCGTTGTAAAGCGCTCCCGGACGTCGGGCGTGTTCAGGTCCTTGAGGTGCTCGGGGGCTTGTGCCGCGTTGGTCTTTCGGCTGTGATTTCCATGCCTGCAATTTCTTTTTGTATTCGGCAAGATTGTGGGGATAGGCTTCAATCATGCGTTTCCAGCGATCCAACGTCGGCTGTAATTCCGGGTGATCTTTGAGGCGATCGGCCGGCAGCCACGACTCGGCAGGCGTGCCACCCCAGTTGGCACTGATTAATCCCATGGGAACGTCTAGCTTCTTTTGTAACGCTCGCCCAAAGTAGTAACCCACCGCAGAAAACGAAGATATTGTTTGCGGCGAGCAAACCGACCATGTCATTTCCACCTGTGGTTGTGGCGAATTCGATTTGGTGCGGGGAATTTGGGCCAGGCGGATCAACGGATGATCCGCGGCGGCGATTTCCGTTTTAGCGCCGTTGGATTTGTTCACGGACCATTCCATGTTCGACTGCCCGCCGCACAACCAGACATCGCCGACGAGGACATCTTCGAGAACCGTTTGCGATTCGGTTTGATCTGCGGCGACCGTTAACGACTGGCCTTGGGCGTTGGCGTTGAGCGGGGGCAGTTTAACCTGCCAATAGCCCGACTCATCGGCGTTGGTCATGGCTTGGTGGTTTTGAAAGGTGACTTGTACCGCTTCGCCTGGCTGGGCCTTGCCCCAGATGGTCACGGCCATGTCGCGTTGGAGCACCATATGCGATTGGAAGGGCGAGCCTAATTCCAGGGCTTGCGATGTGGCTGGAA
This sequence comes from Phycisphaerae bacterium, assembly GCA_030426385.1. Classification (GTDB taxonomy): domain Bacteria; phylum Planctomycetota; class Phycisphaerae; order Phycisphaerales; family Phycisphaeraceae; genus JAUHYI01. The sequence goes on along the minus strand of JAUHYI010000001.1, from coordinate 149,165 downwards.
CCATCAATAGAACAATGAGGGCTACCCACCATGAGGCGATGTGGGCAATAGGCGGATAAAAAGATATCTTCCGAACTAGAAACATGAAAAGATTCCCATGGCCCGTGTCTGGTTTATCTATTGTTTATGCTTGTTTGCGGTTGGCTAATACTTAGCCAACACCACCCGGAGCGATACTGATGCTGCGACGCGCGGAGATCCGCAACGGAAAGGTCAGCCTCAGTGTTATCCGAGGCTGACCGAAAGATGGAGGTTGTCCATGGACAAAACCGCATGGATCAAGACGGCGGTTTGTGCAAAGATTATTCAGGGTTATGGGCGACGACGCGCACCCAAGGCCAGAACTCCCATGCCGAGCAAAGCAAGGCTGGCAGGTTCTGGAATAGAATTGGTTGTTTCCAAGCGAACCAGAGCATAGTTGGCAACGCCTGGATCACTATTGAGGTTGCCCCAGATCACGCGATCGACGGATTGGTTTCGCGGCGTGATATCGGTAAGTGCGAGTGTGCCGTCCACATAAAGGTCCGGCAGCGTCTCGCCTGCACCCATCACCAGTTGATACAAGTGATAGCTCGCGGATGTCGAACCTGTAACGGTATAAGTTCGCGCATCGGAAGTGCCATCGAAACCGACCACAACTTCGCCATCACCATTGTTCGTAAAACGCATGGAATGTCGCCGTGTACCGGTGGCATATTCAACGACGACACCGCCTGTGCTTGTTCCCGAGCTGGGGTTGTCCGTAACGGGGTTGTCCACACTCATTTCAACACTCAGTGTCCAACCTAAGGTCGCGGCTTCAAGATGATTGGCAGCACTTGGGATGTAGGAATAATTGACGGCCCCTGTACTGGTCGCATGGGGATTAATCCCTGCTTGCCAAGCGGCGGGTGGGCCTGCCACGGCCTGTTCCTCGCGAATACTACTCGAGCCACTAGCAGACCGAGACCAAAGCGTGGTGTCATTAACGCTGTTGGGTTGATTGTCTGCGATATGTTCTGCGATTATCGCCGCCGAAGCGTTGGCGCTAGTCAGCCCCAAAACCAAGCAGCCCGCCAACATCCAAGTTTTCATTGTGAGTCGTAACATGACCAATCCTCCGTCTAAGTAAAAAGAAGCAACAAAAAGTGAGTTAAAAATGACGCGTAAAAATGAGTAGTGAAAAAGACAAGCGAAAACCGTCAGTCGGCTACCCCCTCCGTTCAGGTGATGCACGATTCGACGGGTTGGCCGTTGCTGGTTTGTATGTCCGGGGTGACAACGCCGCCGCCCGCCATCTCGCGAAGTTTGCCAAGCTGTTGATTCATCGTCTGGCACATCAGCGAAATGTCTGAACCGTTGATGATCCAGTTCATGCCCGCATCCAGCAGCCTTTGCAGGGTTGGGGGTTTGAAGCGGAATAGCATCGTGTGTATACCAACGCCGACACCTTGGGCTCGACAGCGGCGAATCACATCTTCGATCGTGTCCAGAAAGAGGGGGTTCTCATATTCGGTTGGAATGCCCATGGTGGTTGTGATGTCGTGTGGTCCGAGAAACACGCCGTCGACGCCATCGACCGAAATCAGGCTTTCCAGATTTTCGATCGCGTGCGCACTTTCGATTCCGATGATTAGGTATTGCTGTTTGTTGAATTGGTCTATGAATTTTTGAGTTTTCGCAGGGATCGCGCTTGGATCGGCCAGTGTGTCTTTCAACAGTTTGCCCTTGATCGGGCGATATCTCACGGCGCCGACCGCCTGGCGAACTTCTTCCAGGGTTTCCACATAGGGCACAACAATGCCTTGGGCTCCGATGTCAATGGCTCGACTGATCAGTGCGGGGTTGGCGGTTGGCACACGAACAATCGGCGACACCCCGCGAGCGGCATAAAACTGACAGAGCATGCTGACTTCTGTGTTGTCCAGTGGCATGTGTTCAGTGCAGAAAAATGCAAAGTCCAAATCAACATTGGTTGCCATTGCCGCCGCAACCGGATTGGCAAGACTGGCGATATGCGTGCCGTACACGCATTGGCCTTCGTGCAGTTTCTGGCGAATTTGAAAACCGTTCATGAGTAATCCTTAAAAACTAATCAGCTTGTCTATATAGGTGTGTGTAGGTGGGGTGTGTGAGTGGGGGGGGGGAAACGAATCGTGAAGTATCTGGAAATATCTGGAAATATCTGAAACATCTGCGGGTGATTTACAGGCGATCTTATGAGCGGTTTACGCGCGACCTACGCACGACCTATGACCGAGCATGGACATCATGCAGTTCAACCGAAAGCGATTGGCCTCGCGGTTGCGGGGTTTTGTGATGCGATAAGTCCTGGAGCATGGAGCCGACCATCTGGCCGACATCCTTGCCGCAGATTTTGGATATCGCACAGGTGTAAGGCGACTGCTCGGGTTGGCTTGGTGCGTTGCAAACCACAATGTCCATCTGGTCATGTAGTCCCAGTGATCGGGCCGTTTCTGCCACGCAATCCGCCTGAAAGACGGTGCGGCAAATGATGCCGGTGGGGGGATGCTCTTCGTCGAGGAGCAGGCTTCGAATCACTTCTTGAATGGCTTTGGCTTCGGAAGGTGCGCTGCGCGATCGCAGGGCACTGGCAGGAATCTGCTCGGCGGATAAAGCGTCGCTGATGCCGTCGTGCAGCAGATGTTCGCCCATTGACCAGATGTCACGCATGATCGTTGCGAAGCGGCGATGACCGCGTTGGATCAGATATTCAGCCAGCAATCGTCCCATCTGCACCTGGTTGCGGTCGATCCAGCAAAGATTCGTCAGGTCCGGTTCGACCCCGCCTTCCACCACTGTCGGGATACCCGAATTGTTGAAATAAGCACGCAACTCACGCGATGGCAATACAAGAACCACGCCCATCAATAGTCCTGCTTCAGACAACTGTTCCACCATATGCTGGGTGTAGGAAGGGTTGTTTTCCGGCAAGAAATTGAAATGCACCGAAGCGTTCGGCATGACGGAACAAATGCCGTCAATCTGGTCCCAGTAGTTCCCCTTCGCTTCGCGATCGAGTTTGAATCTCTGGGGCATGATGTAGTGAATGCTGGTTGGCGAAACGCTGACGCCAGCCGCCTCGCCGACAAATGTACCCACCGCTGGACGCCGCTCGAGAACCTTGCGACCAGCCAGCACGGCCATCGCCCGTTGCGCGGTCATGACGCTTTCGCCGATGAATTGGCTGACTTCTTCGGCAGGCATATATCGGTCGCCAGGCCGGAGCCGACTGGTTTGGAGGTGGCGTTCGATCTTCTCGGCGGCCTCTTGGACCCGGCGTGAGACCTTCGAATCTTTCGAATCTTTCGAAACTTTTGGGGTCTTCGAAACCTTTGCGGCCTTATGGCTGTGGGATGGGGATATCGTTCCGTTTGGCATGAAATCAGTCTACGACATATTGAAATAAGATGCAATATAAATTTCAAAAAAACTTTTTTTGGACCAATCAAAACCCGACGGAACGGTGTGATCGCTCGATTTTATTCGTTTTATGTGCCAAAAATCACCATGTAGCATTGTGATATAAGTAATTTCAATATGGATTTTAGTTGACATAAATTTTCTCGTGATTATCATGGATGGCATCTCCTCGCCAGTGTTGTTTCGGTGAAGGCGGATTACAGATGGTCAATATCCACAGTCAGCGAGGCCCAGTGATGCATTTCTCTAGTCAATACAGGCGCGGCTTTACACTCATCGAGCTTCTTGTGGTCATCAGCATTATTGCCATGCTGATCGCGTTGCTGTTGCCGGCGTTGCGGGCTGTGCAAGCTGCTGCCCGAACCACTGTCTGCATGAGCAATATTCGGCAGGTGGGAGCGGCGCTATCGATGTATGCGGATGATCACGAGGGGAAGGCCCCGTTGTATTACGATTCCGACGCGAGCCGCGCTTGGACCCAGGCCATTTCCGTCCACGGTGGTTACCTGCCTGTGAAAAGCGAAGTGTTTGTTTGTCCTTCCCAGGCACCTGCCGGAACCGGGGAAGCCTTTTCATATAGCAAGACCTATGGCATGCCGCTTTACTTTCGGCCTCCGACGCGTGATTCAAAAGAGTTCATGACCGGGACGGGCATTGTTAAGACGGATTACGTCGTTCTTCATTCGATGGTCCAGCCTTCGTTGGTCTGGCTTCTAGCTGACAGTATTGAAACCACCCAACAAGAGCAGACATACACCATCGACAGCTACAGTTCGACGCGCGGGGTTCACCTGCGTCACAACGATGTCGGGCACCTGTGGTTTGTCGATGGCAGCGTGCGGAAAACGGAAGATTACTATTTCGCTGGGACGGCGCTTGATGGGGGAGGCTCGTATGTCGGCGTGTGGTATTACAACAAAGAAGGGCGCAAGGGCCATTACGGGTTGTGGTTTTGATTGAGGGTTGGGGAAATTTAGTTCTAAGTAAAGGCTTACGAGTCTACGTTTTGATTTTCGTGTTCGTGTTTGTTTCGTTTTTGTGTTCGTTTCGTTTCCGAGTCTATTTAAATTTAAATTCCATTTTTGAAAGTTGGAGCCACTACATGCGTTTGAGGAATAACATGCCATCATTGCCACGCTTGCGATTCGTTAAATCGAGCTGGTGGAAAATCTGTGCGGTGGCTGCCGCGCTCCAATGTGGCACCATGGCGGTTGCTGACGACGAGCTTGTTTTGCATTTTACTTTTGATCAGGATCCCGAGGCCAAAGCGATTGATCACAGTCCGCATGGCAACAACGGCAAGATTGTCGGCGGTGAATTTCTTGACCGTCAGGAAGACCGGCGCGGTGTGATGCGGTTTGATGGCACGGAAGGATATATCAGTCTGGGGGATCCTGACTCGCTCCAGTTTGACGGGGATATGACATTTGAAATGTGGGTCCGTCAAAATGGCCCTGTGAAACAGAAGTCTGCCTTTTTGTTTCGCAAAGATCGTGGGCCGCACTTCTTTTTTGCCATCGCGTCTTACCACACGATTATGCTGCGATATGCTGACGGGAAGGACTCTGCGATTGTCCCTGTGGATCGGGAATTGGTCAACGACGAGTGGGCTCATATCGCGATGGTGGTCGAGTATCCGCGTTGTAAATTTTATCGCAATGGCGAGTTGATTCACGACGCCTACATGCCGCTGCCTGGGATTTCCAACGCCATGAAAGGCCCGTTGTATTTGGCGGGTTATCCCAAACGCCCCACGCCCATCGATGTCGATGAAATTCGCATGTATCGCCGTGCACTGACGCCGGAAGAAATTCAAGCGCATGCCAAAGATCAGGAAGTCGCGTCGCCCGCAACCCATGCGTTGGGCGTCTATCCGCATTGGTACAACAACACGCTCACGCTTCATTACGATGCGAAGAATCTGAACGGTGCTGGTCATCAGGTTGAGCTATCGGTGGAAGGCCAGGGCGATGACTATCAAACCCGCCAACCGCTTAAAGGCGTGTCGGGAGTCGTCAACGATACGCGCTATGCGGCTGAAAGTGTTTTCGATCTTTCCGGCGTATCGGGTCAGCACGTGACAGCGATCGCCAAACTCATCAATGGTGATGGTCGGGTCGTGAAAACCACCACGACTAAGGTCTCGCTTGAAAAGCCAGACTGGGTGCACACGCGCGCAGGATATACCGACGAGATGCTCACGCCTTGGACGCCGATTGAAGTGGCGAAAAACGGTGACAGCATCGCGATGAATGTTTATGGCCGTACTTATCAATTTGAGGGTACGTCTCTGGTGGACCAGATTATTGCCAAAGATAAGCCGCTATTGAAAGAGCCGATCACCCTTGAAGGCGTGGTCGATGGCAAAGAATTGGCCTGGAACAAGGGCGAGGTCGAGTTGCAGGACGCTTCCGAAAAGTCAGCAACATTGACCCAGTCGCGCACGAGCAATGGCTTGCAGTTACAGGGCAGCGTCGTGATGGAATACGACGGGTTCGTGGTGTTCGATTATGAGATCACTGCGGAAAAAGACCTGTCGCTTGACGAACTAACGCTTCTCGTGCCGATGCACCGTGAGCGCGCTCAGCTTGGCTACGGCACACGGGTTTATCCGCGTACGCCTGGCATCCCAATGAGTGAATTTTTCCGTGGGTCCATTGACGAAGATCTTGCGTTCAAGTTTACGCCAAGCGTGTGGATCGGCGACAACGAGCGCGGTCTGACTTGGCAGGCCGAATCGGATGAGGATTGGCATTATCAAAACAAACAGGAAGCGGTGGAAATTCTGCCGAGTGATTCGGTCACTTTGCTTCGTGCCAATCTCGTGAATGTGCCTACTGCATTAAAAGCAGGCGAAACGCTACGTTATAAATTCGCACTGTTGGCCACACCGATCAAACCGATGGAACGCGATGCGTGGGACCTGCGGGTCATGCGTGCGGGGCCTTACGGTAACGATCTGCACTGGCCGGATATGACCACCAATGGCCAGCCGCTGTTTAAGTACCTGGCCGATGCCGGTGTGCGACATGTGTTTTACAATGTCAACGATATCTGGCCTTGGCCGATGCCGGTGCACGAGCAGTTTTCAAAAGCATTGACACGGTTTGTGGATGGAGCCCAGTCGGCAGGATTGAAGGTCGTGCCTTACCTGATCCATCAACGCTTCCCAGTGGTCGTGCCAGAGTATGACGTGCATGGTCATCACATGGCCAAGTTGCCCCACGCGGTGTATCTGCCCGGCGGTCCTGCCGAAGTGCCTCACCCGCGTCCGGGTCCTGTGACGCGTGAGTTCGGTGCCAAGATTCAAGGCAGCATCTTTTTTTGTCAAAAGAGTATGGCCGCTCAAGATGCCTACATTCATAGTCTGGATCAGCGTCTGGCGACCTTCGGCGACAACGGTGTTTTCCTTGACGGTAATGTGCATATTGTCGCGTGCAAAAATATGGAGCATGGCTGTGGTTACGAGGCGGCCGACGGAACCATCACCGCGACGTATCCGGTTTTTGCGGTACGCGATTTCATGCGACGTATCTATACCACGGTCAAAAAATATGATCCGAACGGCGTTGTAGATGTTCATTGTTCCTTCGGCTACAACCCGGCAGGGCTGGCCTACGGCGATCTGCTCTGGACCGGCGAGCAATGGAACCACCTGAAGCTCACCGGTGCCGAACACGTGCCGACGGCATTGCCTTTGGATATGTTCCGTACGGAATTCATGGGTTATCAACTCGGCGTGCCAGCGGACTCGTTGTCTTACCGCTTGGGATCGACCATGCGGATGGCGGCGGTTTCCCATCTGCATGACGTGCCCGTTCGCGTCAATCAAGGCGGCAACAGTCCGATCACGCTGACCACCGATTGGGAAGGCGACCCCAGGTCAAACCCCACCGGCGTGAACAAATCAGAAGAACAGATGTACTTCTCGCTGATCACAAAACTCTGGAAAGTCCGCGACGAGTTCAAAGCCAACGAGGCCGAACGTCTGTTTTACTGGGATAATCAGGACTATGTCAGTATTCACCCGGAAACGGCATACACCACCTTGCTGCATCATCCAGACAACGGTGTTTTAGCCGTGGTGTCTAATCTTGATCGTGTCGCGCATGATGTGGACGTGAAGTTCAATCTTGCGGAGCTTGGGCTGACCGATCAATCGCTGGAGTTGATCGACATTTTTACGGGCAAAACAATTGCCATGAAAAACGGTCGCTTCACGTTGCCGCTCGGGGCCGAAGAGTGGACCCACGTCTGGCTGCGTCCGACGAATCGTTAAGCGAGTCATTAGACAAGTCACTAAATGAAGTCGTTAGGCTTATGAGTTTTCAATGCATATTCGTTTTAAGTTTTTGATGATGGGCGTAGGTTTCGCCGCTTGGATTTTTTACAGCCAGGCGGCGAGCGCTGGCCTGCCCGAGCCGATCACCGTGCCACTGTGGGAGGGTGATCCGCCGGATATGGTTCAGGACGCTGGGCCGGAGTTGGTTGATGAACGCGGCAGTGTGCAGCATGTGAGCGTGCCCGCCATGGCGGTTTATTTGCCAGCCGCTGAGCAAGCGACGGGTCAGGTTGTGATTGTCTGTCCGGGCGGCTCGTACCGTCAGGTCGGACGTTTCGCCACAGGCATGGGCGCGGTGGAATTATTTCTGCCACGCGGCATAGCGGTGGTCGTGCTCAAGTATCGAACGCGTCCGCCATCGCCAGATGTTCGGCGCGATGCGTTGGCAGATGCCAAGCGCGCGGTCCGTTTGGTGAGACATCACGCCAAGGCGTGGCGGATTGATCCGCAACGGATCGATATGCTCGGTTCATCTGCAGGGTCGCATTTGGTTTTGAATCTGGCCACGCATTGGGACCACGGGCAGGCAGATCACGCGGACCCGGTCGAGCGGCAAAGCTGTCGGCCTGATTTTGTGACGCTGTTGTGCCCTTGGCCATGGAATCAGGGCGTTGAGGATTTTCCCATCAACGCGCAGACGCCACCGGCATTAATTTGTTCTGCGCTTGATGATCCTATTGCACCGACGCGTTTTGCGAAGGATATCGCCAAGGCCTATCGCCAGGCGAAAGTGCCAGCCACATTTTGGACGGTTGAAAAGGGCGGGCATCGAGCGTTCACGATCGGCGGGCGTGGCCCAGGGGGGCGATGGGTTGATCAGTATTGGGCCTGGCTTGATGAGCGCCATGAACGTCACGAAGGTCATGAAGGTGCATGCGAATGTGCGCATTAAATTGCGTACTAAATTTTGCGCACAAAATTGCGTATTAAATGACGTACTAAATTGCATGCGAAGTTGCTTTGTAAAACCACGATGACGTCAACATGAAAATAGAACTAAAAACCATTCGTAGCGGTTACGACCGCGAATCATGTTGGGTGCACGCGCGTTGTGGGGTGATCCCGCCAGGCAAGGCGGGGGGGGCTGGTGGGGGGGATGCGGTGGGGTTGATCACGATGCAGAAGCTGAGTCTAAGTGGAACCGATGTGTTCCATGAAATCTGTGATATGCGTTCGGATGATGCCGGGAAAACGTGGTCCGATCCTGTCGCGCATTCCCAAACGCTGGGCCGTCGACGCATTGACGAACACGACGATGAAGCGTTGAGCGATTTCACGCCGACTTGGCATCATAAGCAAGGCGTTTTGCTGGGCACAGGACACACCGTGCGCTATCGCGATGGCCATGTGCAGCCACATCCACGGCCGCGCGAGGTGGGGTATAGCATTTACAATCCGCAGCGTCGTAGCTGGTCGGCGCGTCAAGCATTGCAACTGCCTGACGAGCCGATGTTTTTCAGTGCCGGTGCGGGCAGTACGCAACGGGTGGACCTGCCCAACGGCGAAATTCTGCTGCCGATTTACTATGCCAAGCCTCATGAATCTGCGGAGATCACCGGTCCGACAAACAATGCAGCCACCGTCGTGCGATGCGGTTTTGATGGTGAGCATTTGCATTACATCGAACATGGCAACTCGCTGTCGGTTCCGCAGAGCAGGGGGTTGGGCGAGCCTTCGATCGTGCATGCTGATGGACGGTATTTCCTGACGCTTCGCAACGATGATGCAGGGTACATGGCGACAAGTGATGATGGCTTGCATTTTTCGCCGCCTCAGGTCTGGCGATTTGACGATGGCACGGAGCTGGGCAATTACAACACGCAGCAACACTGGCTCAAGCTGGCGGGCAAACTCTATCTGGTTTACACCCGCAAGGGCGCGAACAATGACCATGTATTTCGGCATCGAGCGCCGCTGTTTATCGCGGAAGTCGACACCACAAACGTGCGCGTAATCCGGGGCACCGAACAGATTGTTGTGCCTGAGCGTGGTGCTCGGCTGGGCAATTTCGGCATCGCGCAAGTCCGCGAAAACGAAGCATGGCTGGTGGTGTCCGAATGGATGCAGACCACCTTGCCCAACCCGTTTGACTGTCGCGTCTGCGAGCAATACGGCAGCGACAACAGCATCTATCTGGCCAAGCTGCGAGCTTGAGTTGCGAGTTGCGAGTTTAGGTTGTGGTGAAAGCGGTCGCCGCACTCATCCATCCATACCGCATAAACCCACTATCCCACATGGTCTTGCCCCCGTCCCTGGTCCACTTCAAGTGCAACCTGACGATTGACGTGAACATGATCCCCCGACGTGGCCCGAAGGTGGAGGCGCAGCTGGAACCTTCGGACCACGTCGGACCGCAAACTCGCTGGGCGTGAGATGGCTCAGACTGCTGTGCGGACGAACAGCATTGTAATCTTTACGCCATGCTTCGATTGGTTCGCGAGCAATCGCCTTGTCGATTCGGCTTTTTCTTCGTTGGTCCAGGGTAGTGAAATAATCACACGGATCGTGCCGGTGAAATTATCAGTTGGTAGGGGTTTGGGTGATTCGGTACAAGTGGCCTGTCCCCGTTAATCTAGTCCAAGATTTATGAGAAACTTTCATCGATTTTGGACATAACAGGAAAGGCAGGTCATTGATGTCGAGGATTCCTCATTGATCGGAACAGATTATTGGGAAGCTTCGCGAGGCAGAGGTATTGCTGGGCCAGGGGGTGAAGATACCGGAGGTTTGTAAACGGTTGGGCGTGACGCAGCAGACGTACTATCGCTGGTGAAAAGAGTATGGTGGTTTGAAAGTTGACCAGGCGAAGTAGCTCAAGGATTTGGAGAAGGACAACGCCCAGCTCAAGAAGCTGGTGGCGGATTTAAGCTTGGACAAATAAATGCTTCAGGAGGTGGCATCGGGAAACTGGTAAGCCCGCGTCGGAAGCGTGAGGCAGTTGATGTGTTGACCGATCGCTTTGCGGTTTCACAGAGGCAGGCGTGCAAGTTATTGAATCAGCCACGAGCGACACAGCGTTATGCGGTGATCGAGTGTGATGATGAGAAGCCGTTGACTAAGCGGATCATTGAGGTGAAGACGCTGTACATCGAACCCGGCAGCCCTTGGGAGAACGGGTACGTGGAATCATTCAACGGGAAGCTTGCGGATGAATTGTTGGAGCGAGAAGTGTTTGATACGTTGTACGAAGCGACGGTTTTGATCGAACGTTGGCGAAAGCAGTACAACACGATTCGCCCGCATTGCTCGCTGGGGGTATCGTCCGCCGGCTCCGCAAGCGTGTTGGGTTGATGAGCCGAACTTTGCTACGCTACTTCCGGATCATCAACCCAACAGAGGAGTCGTTACGTTAACATAAGTATTGGTATGAAACGTGGGGCAGGTCACTTGACCAAAAATCAACACGTCAGCACAAATCACCAACCGGCTTAAATGTCCGTAGCAATTACTCCGTGAGGATTGCCGCTACCGAGATTCTAAACAGCTTTACCAATTTGTTATCTGGATAACCCTATCTTTTTATCGGAACTGCCCCCGACCGCCCCCCCTGTCAATCACGGGGCCACTTAAATAAAATTTTGACATCACAAGATGCTTTCAAAACAATCGATCAATCCATCGATTTCTTCAATCGTGTTGTAATGCAAGGCGCTAACGCGTACCACGCCATCATCAAGTGCATGCAACCTATTGTCCTTAGCAAAACGTTGGAATAATTTGTACGCACAGAAATGGCCATAGCGAATGCCGAATCGCTTCGAATTAGCAGCCTTCGCAATATCACCAGATCGATGCTTGTTGTGTACAAAACTGATTGTAGATATACGGTTTTCGTTACTGTGTTGAGGGCCCACAATGGTAACGTCACTACGCCCGCGCAAATACTCAAGCAATCGTTCTTGTAAACTATTTTCTAAATCTGTAAACCGCGCAAATGCCCGGCCAATGACATCGCGGTTCGGCGTGGCAGTGTCATCTCCAACCACATGCGCCAGGTACTTCCACAATGCCAGGATGCCAGCACAACCTTCGTGCAGCACGCCACCCAGTTCAAACTTATAGGGAACTGATTCTTTCGGAATAAAATGATAATTAAGTCCTTCCACCTCATCAATAGCATCGTGGCGGCCAAACATCGCTGCCATGTGTGGACCAAATACTTTGTACATCGAATAGACGTACCAGTCTGCGCCAATGTGCTGGACATCAATCGCTCGATGCGGAGCGTACGCCACGCCATCAATTACAACACGAGCTCCCGATTCGTGCGCTAATGCTGTAATCTTCTTCGCATTTTCAATATGGCCAATGGCATTGCATACATGGGGAAACGCAACAATTCGAGTGCGTTCATTTAATAATTGGCGTAGGGAATTCAAATCAAGCTCTACGCTATCTTTCATGATCGGCCAATTATGCACTTTAAAACCGTGATCCGCTAAACGATACCACGGGCTAGCATTGGCTTCATGGGACGTTTCCGCCACAATGATTTCATCGCGACCCATTCGAGGGGCTTGGGCATAGCAGGTCGCTAGATTATGGCACAGCACGGTCGTGGCAGATCCCATAATCACTTGGCCAGCGCCTTGTCCATTCATCAACAAGTTCAGAAAATCGTGAGCATCGGCAACGATCTTCGTCGCACGTTGTGCGGTTTCATAGTCTGCTCCTAATTGCACATACGTGTTCAACATATAGTCATGTATCGCATCGGCCACAACACGAGGTATCTGTGATCCTCCAGCGTTGTCAAATAACACATCAGGTACTGACGCCAGTGCGGGAAAACATTCTCTTATTTTTTGGATCGGCAATAGCATGGGAATTCGCTCCTACGCCGCTGGTTTTGCGGCTATGACGTATTAATAAAAAATTTTGATAAGGGTTGGGTTATTGTGGCTGTGAGTTTTGAATCATGTCTACGTCATGTGCTGGATGTTGGTGTAGCCATTACGGGCCAATGGCAATAATGCCATGGCATGCGAGTACACTGCGTCATCCGAAACATTTCAATAAACAATGATTCAGTGCTGGTTTTGGTTATTAGTTTTTGTTACTGGTTATTATTGCGGGGATTTCTGTTGAACCACAGCCCCCAGTCCTTGTGGGTCCAGTGATAATTTGATCACGGCATGTTGGTTTCGAATCTCGGGTGATAGCGTTTGACCGTTCCAGGCATCGTAATAGGACATGCCGTCTTCATGGGGAAGCATTAAAATTTCACCTTGCGCGGTGGCATATCGTCCGTTGTAAAGCGTCCATATTGTTTTGTTTTTGCCAGGAAATTTGTTGGAATAAACATGGGATTGCAATGTCGCTACACGAGGTTCGGATGTGTTGCTTGAAAAGCAATCTGCAAATTCTTTTTGCAGACGGATCGTCTTGTTAAGCATGTTTTGTATGCGACTGTTGTGTAATCGATATGCCACGTCGTAATGGCCAAGCCCATTAAAAAAAAGCATCTTCATTCGGCTCGCAGACCGTTCGTGGTCCATTCCGACAGCAAAAGCGAATTGCTTGATCTTTGGAAATGCATATCGATGCAAACCAGTCAATGGTTCACTTGCCAGTGGCGTCTTTTCTATCAAAGGATATATTGGAGAGGCGTGTTCACTTAGATTTTGAAAACTGTAATCAATATTTCCATCGGTATACTGGGCCGCCACATCGGGCAGCATATACTCGCTCCAGATGACTGTGCCAGGTAATTCCTGTCGCAGTTGTTTCATGAATTTGAGCGTATCGCTCGTCGGCCAGCTTGGGTGTTGTGGGTCAGAAAAATCAATGTGCGATGTTCGGCCATCCAGTGGGCGGCGAAACCCAAACACGTCGATATAGAGAGCCTTGGCGCCAGTATCACGCACAAGTTTCACCATGTCTCGCACAATATGATTTCGCCATTCTTCGTTATTCACATTGACATACCACACATTTGCGTTCGGATCAGACCCTATCTTCGGGTGTGTCACTGATGCTTTAACGCCATATTTCTTGCCCCATTGCGATGATGCGCTCACGCGATCCGCAATGGTGTATAACGAAACCGGAATGCCGATATCGTTTTGAATATCTCCGACCACATCAACCAAGGCATCTTTGCCGCCAATGTTTTGAAATGCCTCGGGTTCGTTGTATCCGCCGTACCATTGTTTCTTGTCTGGATCTTGATAGCTCCAGTTGAAAAAATGCACAAGGTCAGGTTGAACACCACGGTATGCTGTTGCCGCTGAAATAACCTCGGCTGCTCGAAATATGCCATTGTCAGCGTCAAATATTGATGGGACTTTGTTGACAGCCTTGCTTTGGACTTGCGACGGGATGACGGTTCTTGCTAGAAAGGCCTGATCAAACCATTCTCGATTATTCGCGTGCTGGGGTTTGTACCAACGATCAACCCACGCCTTATAGTTCCGCAGGCCCTGCTTCCAATCGCCGGTGTGAATAATGATTTGGGTACGTGGCAAAACCAGTTTTTGTGCGACATCAATGTGGTGAAATGTTTCTGGGTATCGTACTAGAGCCTGTACACCGTTACGCGTTTTGGCCAGGCCATAATCGATAGGGCGTCCCTGTAGATTTTGGGTCATTATGGTCATCCCCACTTCACCGTGTGGGTTGTACACGGTGTAAAACTGCATTGGGAATCCGTAATCATTTGATTGCAAATACGAGGCCTGTTCATTGCTATTAACCATCGAATAGCGAGGGAACATGTACCAGGTATCTTCCAATGTGCCGATCGTCAATCCGGAAATCAATGGGCACAGCAACTGGGGTTGAATTGCTGTGCTACGGTGATTAATAATTGACCATTCAAAATCAATGTTGGGTTGCGATGAAATTTCTATGCGTAATTGCACCTCAACATCTCGAGCGGCATCAGAACCATCTAATATAAATGTCACAATGTTTCTATCTATTGTCGCGCTGCGCACATTGAACTTTCGGCTGTCGATGGTTTGGCCGTCAATTTTCAATGCAAATCCAGCAAAACTATCTATTGATATTTTCGCATTCGCATCTTGACTGTGTTTCTGGGAAATCTCACGAATTCTCCATCCGTTTTCAGTGGATATCGTCATCGAGAAATATTGGTTTCCCATGACGACTTTGCCCGGTTCCTTGCGAATGTGAGGTCGCGTTGGTTTATACGTTTGAGATGCCGGTGGTGAAATATTTGTCGTCGTTTTTACTTCAGGGTAATCCGGCACGATGGTGCTAGTCCCGGTGTTGATTGACAAGCCAGCCAGTCCTACGTCAAAACTAAAATTCCGGTTATGCAACACCACGCGTTTTAATAATTTGTTTGCGTCGGTTTTTACGCCATACGCGGATAATGGTCGCTGTATGACATAACCGTCATCAGCCAATGAGTAGGGAAATGCCCATGTCGTCGTGTTGTCGCTGTAGACCAGTTCGACCGCAAATGCTTCAACATCGCTTACGTTAAACGGCGATTTTGGCTGTGCGTAGTTATTGATGACTGACTGGTATTGTGCCACCAACAACATGAAAATTTCACTGGTGTGCTGTCCGACCTCAACAGAAATGGTGTCGTCACGCGAGGGAGGGCCGAAATACTGCCGCGGCACTTTTTGGCCTAAGTATTCTACTTTTTTTGCAAGGGCAGAGCGCTTTTTGGCGGGCCGAATGTAATTGTTGCCCTCGCCAGAAACAGCAAAAGGTACGCCATGCATGGTTGACATAGGGTTGTGCAACGTGCCCACCACATCAACGCCAATCGGGTTGTTCGATAGCTGTGCTTTATGCCATGTCTTCAATGATGCGTTGAACTGGTGGTCCAGATCGATTTGTACCCAGGATGAATCGGTTTCTGGTGGCGACGATTCGAGCCCTGCCGATTCTGCTAGCCATGCCTCTTGCAGCTGTGAACTGATTCTTAAATCTTCTAGCATCATGGATGCTTGAGATGCTGTTGTCCCCAAATCGACACGCAATGTCGTAATAGTGCATGGTTTTGTGAATTTGACCACGACGGTGTGCCATAATCCATCATTAAATATTTGTTCGTCTGTGAATACCTCTAGAACTGATTGCCCATCAGCGCCTAGCAATTCCACAATTGCTTCTCGGGTTGTTCGCCGATGAACGCCTTGGGTTTTATATCGCAACTGAACAAAATCACCCGATTTGCAAACGATCGGTGTCAAGTGTGCTAGCCATGTTGCTGCGACACGTTGGGCAATCGGACCCTCCACGGAAAAACGAACCCCTCCGTTTTCTGCTTTAACTTTGGCGTTGCTTGCCTTGTCTGCCAATGTGACGAAGCGCACTTCGTCAGTTAGCTTATCTTTCACCTGTTTCGGTGTGTGCGACGCCATTGACTGGCGATTCATTTGCCATGTCAACGCATCCATATTGATTTCGTGAACGGTTTCGGCAAGTGCCGCTTGCGCTCCCGTTAATACGGACATAAGAAAAATTCCTGAGTAGTAAACCAATGCTGATTTAGTCACGTTAGTCCTTAATAAGTACCATCATCTTCCGCGATTGAACGGATCAGTCGCTTTTAGATATCAACATAGAATTCAGTTATATATTTACTTGTTGGGTTGTTTTGAATCATCGGATATTGGGATGTCATGCGACCATTGGCCCTTGATGTCGATACATATATCCGTACCTATTGGGGTAAGGCATGCTTTTACGCCAGTTGGCAATTCGCCGCTGATCCGGACCTGCTTGCCATTGTCAATCCGTTCCCATTGGATGTGCACATAACCTTCCGCTCTGGCCATCCCGCCCGACATCGATGCAACATCGCCGATCATGGGGCGAATTGTTAGCACATCGGTTGGTGTCACACTCACAGGGTCAATCCCGAGTACCAGTGACTGAATCATATCCAGTGGCGCAGCGGCCCATGGGTGGCAAAGCGTGTCTGCATCATCGCCCGCAAATGTTTCCCACAGTGTTGTCGCGCCTCCGTCTAACATCACACCCCATTGCGATTTGACTTGCTTTAACGCCAGCGAATGTAAGTCATGCTTAGCCAGTAAGGGCAGTGTGTATGCCCAGAAATACGGACCACTAATCGCCATATATGGCCCAGGGGTTTCAATAATGCGTTGCAACAAATCACGCGCTGCATCAGCTTCGATCAAGCCCGCCCACACACACAACACATTGGTTTGCTGGCTGTATTGGGGGCTTAGTTGTTTTCGCACTAGCCCATCAGCAAACAAACGATCGTTGGGCGACCAAAAAATGTGCGACATCTGATTTGAAATCGTGTCAGCACGTTGTTGATCGTGTTGAGCTACTTGTTTATCACCTACCTGGTGTTCCAGATCAGCAATGGCTCGCAACGCAATGATGTACAACGCATTGAGGGCTGTGTTGACTTGACGGCGATCAATACCAGCATCGCCAGCATTGTGACTGCCGCATCCGGGGTGATCGATAAACAGATTTTCTGCCCACTTCAATCCTTGCACATGCGCAGGCGTAGATTGGTATCCACACTGTTGATCGCTTTTGCGTTGGCGCCCTGCATCACCAATATCAATCAATCCCATTTCATTGAGCCGTGCCGCAAACCCACTCATCACCCGACGACAAGCAGGCAAAAGCGCTTTTACACACTCGTGGTCTCCAGTCGCATTCATGTAATCGCGCGTTCCGATGACGGCGAGCAGGTTGTAATCAATCAGGGAATGCGCGTGCGCGCAAAAAACTGAATCTCGTAATTGCCCATCAGGAGATTGGCGTTCGAACTGTTGCGTGACCAGATATCGCCAATGGCGAGCGTCGCCGGTCAATTGATACAACCACCGGCCGGTCAAGTGTCCGTCGCCGATATACATGGCCTGTTCACGCGTGGGGCAATCCATGATGCAGTGCTGCGTTCCAATACGCACGGTGCGCTCGCACAGGTCCCACAACGCTTGAATGTCTTGATCCTCTGTTCGCACATCAGCGACACGGGGTAGGTTCGGCTCGCTTGTACGCACACCCAAACGATCAAACGAAATGTCACCATCAAACTGGTAAAACACCAACGTCAAATACCGCATCCCGGAATAACCCATGGGCTCCCACCGCCATTGGCCCGCTTCGGTCACAATCATGCGATTGAGATAGCTGTATCCATGGCGCAATAATTGCGGGCGATTCCGTTCATCGAGACCTTCTGCCCAGCCGATGTCAATCACACCTGTTGATGCTGTTTTGATGTCGAAAACAATCTGTCCCACTTGTTCGCAACCCAGGTCCAAATCGATGGCGGTGGCCCAACGCCCATCGAGGTGACGAATTCGCATCGTGCCTTCGGTGGTGCCAGGCAAATCAACAGCCACATCTTTGCAACGTTGCCACATCGCGTTAGACAACATGCCCGCGTACAAATCCTCGCGCATGTTTGGTTCAAGACGTGGCGGATCGATTGGTGATTGATAACACGCCAATACTTTTTGCGCAGGGGCCCAGCCATATCGCAATGGCGGCGTGGGCGCGAGCTGAACGGTTTCGGCAAGCGGTTGATACACCGCTACCTTTTGCGCGTAGCCCCAATGAGAATCATCGAAATCCAACGCTTGCCAATCACGATGAGCCGCAACGGTTTGGTAGCAATCAATCGGTGGCAATGCCCATCCACTGCGCGGCACATCACGACGCCAACCGGTGTGCGAACACACGCGCCATGATGTATCGGTTTGCAAACGCGAAACATCACCCGCCTGATCGGTGATTGTAAGGTGCGCTGCGACGAACGGATGATCCGATCGCATCTGGTAATGCGTATCCAAATCAGGCGCATCGGCCAGGATGGCAATCACGTTGCTACCCACTTGGCAAGCATGGGCCAAATCGTGCGTTTCAATAAAACGTTGATGGGGATGTCGAGACACAATACCGTGCCCCACATATTGCCCATTTACCCACACGCGATATCGCAGCTCGGCTACGATTGACAATGTAATGTCGATGGGCTGGCCTGCGACTCTAAACACCTTGCGAAACATACAAGGCGAACCAGACGTCGGTGCTGCATCAGCCCAAATCGGTAATGCGGTAAACCTTGAATCCGCATCTTGCACAGACGGAGTTTCACGCAGAGCATCCAAAGACATAGTGGTCTTTTGCATTGAATATT
This sequence comes from Phycisphaerae bacterium, assembly GCA_030426385.1. Classification (GTDB taxonomy): domain Bacteria; phylum Planctomycetota; class Phycisphaerae; order Phycisphaerales; family Phycisphaeraceae; genus JAUHYI01. Next base: position 130,281 of record JAUHYI010000001.1, on the reverse strand, counting down.
CACTAGCTAAATAGGTATGCGGACGACAACGCCGCTTCAAAATTTTGGCAGCCACAAATTCTTAGGAACTTTTGATTCTTCGGGTTCCATGATTGTGGCGTGGCCGTCGAGAAACAACAGGGCCGTTCGCTGATTATGACGCCGTTCGGAAAACGAGACGTTCATGCCTCGTCCACCACCGGCTCCCTCGTCGGTTGCCGTTACCCGGCTGTCGGCCATAAGAATGACGGTCTCCGGTTGTCTAATTTCATCCAGTTTCCAGTGTGGATCCGTGCCATATGCCACGGCTGGTGTCTGGAAAAAACCGCCATACAACAAACCGTTCATGCCATAGCTATACCCCGTCACTGGAAAGTGAATGTCGTCTTCAGGGCATGCAAAATATTCATTGCCACTTGGCATTTTTATCGCAGCTAATCCGTCGCCTGCCGCAGCACTGGAAAGCCAGGCCGCCGGATCGTAGACCGTCGGCGCTGAGCCGTTGAATTCCGCACCGTACAGCCAAAAACCAATGCCGATTTGTCTCAAATTTGAAGCGCACTTGATTCCATTAGCCGCTGCTCGTGCGCTACTAAGTGCAGGCAGTAATATTGCGATCAAGATGGCGATGATCGAGATCACGACCAATAATTCGATTAGCGTGAAACCTTTGTGCCCGCGTGAGCCAACCGTGCATACATGGGGCGTTCGAGATAATCTAGGTAATGCTTTGGTCATAGCTAGGTTCGCCTCAATCGAAATACACTTATCGCTTCGACAGTGACACCGCTGCCGACTACTTCAACACCGTGTGATGGCATTGCGTTTTCCAGAGCTCTACAAGTCGCGCACAAGCCCAGCAATAGCATTCCTCGCGTTCACGCATGCTGATGCATACATATTCATCACCCGACCAGTTGCAGCGACTGCCTGGAATGTATGCCGCCTGCGTGTCAACGCCAATTCTTTCGTGAACGTCTTGCCACGACGGCCATAGCTAGCCCGAGTAACGAAGCCATCGATCCAGGCTCGGGTATTGCGGTCACGGTAAAGTTATCGAAAAGTCCACCCTGAAACGTACCACCCAGGGGCGTATGTGTGCCGCCGCCCAGGCCGGTGACTCCGATGCGATCAAGTGTCACATCACCGCCACCACTATTCGCAAAGCCTACGCCAGTCACTGAAAACAGTACGGCGGTTTTGTCTTGGTTTAAGATTTTCAGATCGTATTGATCGACGCCGCCACTGCTATCTGTGTCATGAACAATATATTGCAGAACCACCCAGTCGCCAGCACCAATGAGATTCACATTGGTGTCGTAGATTGTGGTATTGCTTGCATCGCGATAGAAGAATTTATAACCACCGCTGTCACGGAAAATGCCCGAAGCGGCCACGCGGTTTGAGATCGACGTGCCACCTTTCCAAAGCGCGATTCCCAGCGTCGCTGAAGAGCCATTCAAAAAGCTCATCGCACCTTCAATTGTGTCGCCGTCCACCACGGATGCACCCAGTGAAATGCTGGCAAACTCGGAGGCACCGGCCAATGTATTGTCGTCATGTAACAACATGAATTGACTGCCATCAAACGAACTTGCCGCAGGCCAATTGGTTGTATTGATACTGCTCATGCTGTGCACAATTGGTGATGAGGTATTGGAGTTCTGTCCTGCATCGACAATCCACGGGCTCGAGCCATTTACCGTCGGATCCAGATTTGTCCCCGCGACAACATCATCAAAATCAGCAACCACGCCTGCATTGGCCGTGTCGATCAAATTGGCTGAGAAGCCCGCCCACACACAAGCTCCCAAGACACCACAGAGTACGCTACGATTGATTTGAAAAGCCATCTTCATCTCCTTGATAAATTTTAATTTGATAACACAACTTCAGAATTGAGAATTGTTGAACGTTACACCACAAACATGTGCGGTATGAATGCGATCTTTTGAAACGATTGGGTTAATGTCATTTGTTGACATCATTCAATACGGGCGACTCGACAAGCTTGCATACGCTGCTTCGTTCTACAAGAACAGGGGCCATAAGCTCGCGAATATGAACGCGCTGGCCTGACACGATGACGTTCACCGCTTCAGCCAGGCGCAAACCGATGGCTTCCATTGGTTGTTTGATTGTCGTCAAGGGCGGATTGAAATAACGACTGTATCGCTGATCGTCGCAACCAATGACACTGATCTGATCAGGTATCTTGAGCCCGCGATCTTCAATCGCCTCGCACACGTCGTACGCAAGTCGATCAGATACGCAAAAAATGGCAGACAGCTTTGGGTTCTGATTCAATAGATAGGTCACGGCGTTATGCGGATGATAGTTGTCGCGCATATCCAATTGATACGACGTACTCGAATCAAGACCGTAATCCTGCATGGCCTGGCTCGCGCCGAGGTAGCGTTGATGAAATTCCCCGGAAGGGCTAGTCGAATCGACTTCGAGAATGCCGATGTGGCGATGTCCTCGTTTGATCGCGTGCTCGGCGGCCATATAGCCACCGCGAAAGTTGTCGGTCACAATGTAATTGCCTTTGGCGGCCTTATAGTTCAGCACGATCAACGATTCAAACACTTCGGCCGCCTGCTCAACAACTCGAGCCGCGAATCCGCCATCGAGCACCACGCAATCCGCACCTTCATCGAGATAGCGTTCAAACTTGGGTAGTGAGTGGATATAGAGACTGGGGCGAATGTCAGGATGCAAATGATCCACAAACGCCTGAAATACTTCTTGCATTAATGGGTTGGATTGTCGTGTCGCCCCAAGCACGTAAGCCACAGTATGCTTGTAGGCTGGCGTCTGCCGTTTGGCCACGATCTCGAGTGCCTGTTTACTGATGTAAGTTCCATCGCCAGCCCGGCGTTCAATCAATCCGCTTTTGGCCAATTGTCTTAATGCCAGGCGAACGGTCGTGCGACTCACGCCATGGACCGCTCCCAATTCTCGCTCGGTGGCCAATTTCATGCCGGGGTAATACCCGCCATCAATGACGCGTTTTTCGATGGTCTTGCTCAGGGCAGTGGATTTGTCTGAAATGGATGCCATGAGCAATAAGATACCAATCCAACGGGTATTGTCAAGAAATATTCTTTGTATTGGTTGTTTTTTAATACCAATACAGGCCAAAACCCTAGCAAGCTACCCCGGAAAAGCCTGTCATGCACTGCTTTTATGCATAAGCACGGAATGCGACAGCACGTTCGACAGAACTTTCTTAACAAGGGCTTTAATTAATGAAGCCCGTAAAAACTAGAGTTATTTGGTTGCGGCGCAATTGGGCGTACACACGCCGAACGCGCCACGCTGTGCTGCGGCAACAAACGCGACAGCAATCGCAAAGTCGCCCCCAAACGTAAAATTGGCCGGCGTTACGCCAGCGCAACCTGTGCCCGTGTCTATCAATTCGAGGGAAAATCACATCACGATGCGGTTGGGGCGGGCATGTTTTTCCTTACGTCGTCGAATGCATTCATGGCTAATGTCAGGTCGTCCTGAGTGTGGTTCGCCGAAACCTGTACGCGAATCCGAGCCTTGCCTTGGGGCACAACCGGATAGAAAAACCCAACCACATAAACACCTTTTTGTAACATCTGCTCGGCCATGTGTGTGGCCGACCGAGCATCGCCGAGCATGATCGGGCAGATGGGGTGCTCGCCAGGCACGATGTCAAACCCGCGTTGCGTCATGCCATCGCGGAAAAATTTTGTGTTACCCATCAGTCGATCGCGTAGGGCGGTCGATTCGTTGAGAATCTCCAGCACTTTCAATGAGCCGGCCACTATCGGTGGTGCCAGCGAATTGGAAAACAGATATGGACGGGAGCGCTGGCGCAACAATTCGATGATGGTTTTGCGGCTGCTGGTATACCCACCGCTTGCGCCGCCTAGGGCTTTGCCTAACGTGCCGGTGAGAATGTCAATCCGATCCATCACATTAAAATGTTCGTGTGTGCCCCGGCCACGCGTGCCCATAAAACCGGTGGCGTGCGAATCATCGACCATGACCATCGCGTCGTATTTTTCCGCCAGATCACAAATGGCTGGCAGGTTGGCTAATGTGCCGTCCATTGAAAATACGCCATCGGTTGCGATGAGTTTGAGCCGAGCCTCCTGCTTGGTCGCAGCCTGCAATTGTGTTTCCAGATCTGCCATGTCGTTGTTGCGATAACGAAATCGCGCGGCCTTGCATAGTCTTATGCCATCGATGATCGACGCGTGGTTGAGTTGATCGGAAATCACCGCGTCGTCAGCGGTGAGTAGCGTTTCAAATAAACCGGCGTTGGCATCGAAACAGGACGAATACAGAATCGTGTCATCCATGCCGAGAAACCTGCTCAGCATATTTTCAAGCTGGTTATGCGGTTGCTGCGTACCACAAATGAATCGCACCGATGCCATGCCGAATCCCCATGCATCCAGCGATTGCTTGGCTGCATCGATGACACGCGAATCGTTTGCCAAGCCCAAATAGTTGTTGGCACACATGTTCAACACGTGATCGTCAGGTGTATTGACAGATACATGTGCTCGTTGCGGGCATGTAATCATGCGCTCGGATTTATAGAGACCTGCTTTACGAATTTCATCGAGTTGCGATTGAATAATTGGCGCTGCATGATTGAACATGTTTTATTTTTCCTTCCAATTGAGAATAATTTTTCCCGATTGCCCACTACGTATCGCGTCAAAACCCTCTTGAAAATCAGTGTAATCCAGGCGATGCGTGATCACCGGCATGATGTCGAGGCCTGACTGTAACATCGCTGTCATTTTGTACCATGTCTCGTACATCTCTCGGCCATAGATTCCGCGGATGGTGAGCATATTGAACACCACATGGTTCCAATCGATCGCAATCTCCTTTTCGGGAATACCCAACAGTGCGATCTTACCTCCATGACACATGTTGTTAATCATGTCGCGAAACGCCTGTGCGTTGCCGGACATTTCCAAGCCGACATCAAACCCTTCTTTCATTTTTAATTGGCGTTGAACTTCCGAAAGGCTTTGTGTCCGAATGTCTATCGCATGGACGGTCCCCATTTTTTTTGCCAGTTCCAGGCGATAGGGATTTACATCGGTGATGACCACGTGGCGTGCCCCGGCATGGCGCACCACGGCTGCAGCCATGATGCCAATCGGGCCCGCGCCTGTGATCAACACGTCTTCGCCTAACACATCGAATTCCAAGGCGGTATGCACCGCGTTGCCAAAGGGATCAAAAATAGCCTGCACGTCGCGCGGGATTTCAGGTTGATGGAGCCAGACATTGGTCTGCGGCAAACTCAAATATTCAGCAAACGCGCCAGGTCGATTGACGCCGATACCCATGGTGTCCTTGCACAGATGTCGTCGCCCAGCCAGGCAGTTGCGACAACGACCGCAGACCACATGGCCTTCGCCGCTGACCACATCGCCGACCGAAAAATCATGCACATTGGAGCCGACATCCACGATCCTGCCCACGAATTCATGGCCGACCACCATGGGCACCGGGATGGTTTGTTGGGCCCACTGATCCCAGTTGTAGATGTGCACATCTGTCCCGCAGATACCGGTGCGCAAAATCTCAATGAGCACATCATTGATGCCGATCTCGGGCATCGGGACGTCTTCCAGCCAAAGCCCCGGTTCAGCCGCCGATTTGACCAAAGCCTTTATTTTCTGCATATAAACACCTGCTGGATGTGTAGTAAAAAGTACGTGCGATTTATATAATAAACACGGTCCGTGCCTTTTGCAATACAATTTGTATTGTATAATGGATAATTCGAGCGAGGTTTTTATGGCCAAATCAAAAACGACCACCCCCGACGATGATTCTGCCAGCCAGGACCCAGCTGTCCTGGATCCAGTCACCCAGGCCTTATGTGAAGAGGTAAGCAGGCTCCGAAAAAAACGAGGCTGGTCCTTGGCAGAGTTGTCCGCTGCTTGTGGTGTAAGTCGGTCGATGCTCAACCAGATTGAGCACGCCAAGGTGAACCCAACACTTGCGGTGGCTGATCGTATTGCTCAGGCATTCAATTTGTCGCTGGGCCAGATGCTCAACACGTTTCAAGCTGCCGCCAATATTAAAGTCATTCGTGCAGACGATCAGACGTATCACTATCGCTCGGATCAACACTGTCGCATCCGCACACTTTCGCCGTTGCATCTGGAGAAAGACGTTGAGTTTTACGAATTAGTTCTACGGCCTGCTGGAGTTCTCAACAGTAGTGCTCACTTCCAAGGCACGCGTGAGTTTCTGACCGTTCAGCGTGGCAACATTCGTGTGACTTCCGGAGAAGAAATCACCAAGCTCGGCCCCGGCGACTCGGCACACTACGCGGCGGATATCCAACACGCTATTGAAAACTGCGGTCGTAGTGTGGCGACGGCATTTCTGGTCGTGATCTATGAATAGTCGGTCGCGTTTAAGGCATGTGGTTTCACCCAAATCCGTAGGCGTTGATGGGTAATGCGTTTGTCTATTGGTCATCGATTGATGGGTTTGCGTATGAGTGTTTGGCAATTGGTGGGGGCAGGGCACGGCGGTAAAATGATATGTTAGAGTGCTTGTTATGACTGGGGCTATGTGGGGCAGGACTCGTCTTCTCCGTCGCGAAATCCATCATGAAGCCGCTATCGAATCCATGGATAAAAAGATAATCAATTCTACTTGTATTGACCCTAATCTCGAACGTGCTGGCGTATCCAATCCTAATACTTATGCGGGGATTACTCCCTTATCGCTTGCTCAGTACTGGTGCGGAAAAATGCCCCAGAAGGAAGGGTACGCGTTCGTGGCTCACTGCGAGCAGGGGCTGCGTTTTTACAGTTGGTTTAATGAGAACCAGCCTTACACGACCGCAAGTCGGAATGATCAGAAGCTATTTAAATTAGGCTCGGTGGTTGAGTTTTTTATACACCCCCAAGGTGGCTCAGAGTATTGGGAAATCCATCTTTCTCCCAACGGCTTGATGATGGACCTTTGTATTCCTGATCGGGATGGGATGATGGCCAATCAGTATACATGGGAGCATATGTACGCTCGTGATTCTCATACCCAGTACCAAGTTGTAGCCGCCTCAACTTCCTGGGCAACAGACATCCTAATCCCATGGAAAACCTTTCAGCGGTCTCGTTGCCCTGTTGGGGAAAGCTGGGGGGTTGCCGTTTGTCGCTACAACTATCCCGGCATCCTTAGCAACCCCGAGTTATCCGCAACAGCTCCGTTTACTTATTTGGATTTTCATAACATCAACGAATACCATCGCCTGATTTTTTAAGGTGTTACTCCTGACGGGTAACGACCGCAGTGCAACGGCTTCAGTCTTATCCTTCGTGTCCTACCGTTCTGTCTGCGCAAAAACAAAACACAATTGAACAGCTCATAAAGTCGGGTTGCGATGTTGTTAAGCACGTCCGAAAATCGGGATCATATATCGTCTGGTTTTTCTCTGTGTTAGTGGCGGAATCGATAGACGTGAATTACGGATGTGTCGTTGCGATGGTTTTGCATGACCACCATGCGGGCCTTGAGTTGGTTCAGGATGTCCGGGCCGATTTCATGTGTCATGCCGTCCCAGGGCATGATGCGAAAAAATTGATCCGGGTTGCTGCTAATCAGCTCAAGTGTCTGTCGTGTTGTTTCGATTTCGTCGTCAATGATTTGTGGCATCGTGCGTCCTTGGCCGGGTGAATCGCCGGGGCGTAGATGTCGACCGGCCTCGTACCAATTCCGACATGCACGCTGATACAACCAGGCTAGGCGAATATGATCGGCCTGTTCGCGGAGAACCTGTTTGTGCTGCGAATCGGACACCGCATCGATCGCTTTCTCAAGAGTGTTGGCTGCGTCATCCAATGTGGGCAATGTTATTTTGTCGTAGATTTCATTGATGACGTAATCGCGTTTGCGTTCATCTGATTCGGTGGGAATATGTGAACCCACGCCGCGAATTTTCATTTGATCTTCCAACGCAATGGTCAGATAGTAGTCCAGTTCATCGCGGGACAACCGATTGAAATCGGGAACCAATGGGCAGACCAGTAATTTTTTTTCCAAGCCACCGGGTCGCCACACCGGCCGCGTTTCCCAGGCGTCATTGCATTGACGCCATGCTTTGCACAGGGCTGCGATGGTTTTGTCGTCGGCGGGGCGTGCGGGACCATCGCCATCGTTATCGCTGTGAAAATCATTTAAATAGTTTGACGCAATCTGTTCGACTATCGCCTCGGGTGTGCTTTGCTGATCAGTTAATGCGCATTTCATGGCCTCGCGATTCACATCGCATCGAACCAGTTCGGGTGGGTTATTCACGCCCCATGCGGCTATGCGTGTAGCACCCATGTCGGCGATCGTCCGGATCACGCGAATCGTTTCGTAGGGATGCGGCGTATAGCGCAAGGGTCGTGGATAATCGTGGCCGGGAATTTGGGCGTGCACAATCGGGCTTCTCCCTTTCGTGGCGGCCACGGTGAAGCGCTTTTGCATGTCTTGAACACGCCAGTCCCGCGCGGCAGTGCGATCGAGTTTCTCGATCGGCCAGATCGGTCCATCGCTGCACGAAATTGATTGGTAGTATCCCCAGAACTCTTCCAAGCCACCTACCCAGTCGTACAAGCCGTAAACAGAACCATTCACCCAGTCGGGGGCTTGATTGAGAATCTTCTCTCGATCTTCGGGCAGAAATCCGGATGTGAGGTTAAACGTAAACGCGGGATTGACTGCTCGTGCCGGCTCGCCAATGCAGTTGATGAAGCGCAGCACTCGTGTTTCAAGTGAGATGGTCGTGTCCGCGCGAGCACCATTAGGCCCGGAGTACAGTTCGGGGTTGTATTCGAATCCCGCGCCGCTGTCGCTGGTGAAAAGTGTTGCCATCGATAGGTCGGGAATGCATTCCATCAGCTTGGCCATCATTTGCCGGTAATGTTGTTGAACCGGTTCGTGATCCAGACACAGGGAATAAAGCGGTTGTCGGCTGATGCGCGGATTATCAACGCGGGCACCGCGCAGCATTGGATGGCGGTCGTAAAATCGTTCGGGCACAAAGCGCGGTTCGCTGAAATATAAAACCGGTTTGAGTCCCTCTGCTCTGGCGATTTTTGCAAAACGAAGTAGCGTCTGGCGATTGCGGTCGAGATAGGTTTCCGGGTATAGCCCGCGATTCAAATCGCTTGAAAAATACATATCCAACGTTGGGCCGAAGTTGGCAAACCATAGATACACGTTGTCCGGCTGGTTGAGCAGTTCCGGATGCATCAGATCAGGCAGATGATTGATCTGTACATGGGTGACGCCGGTGTCGGCTAGATGGTGCATGAACCTGGCGATATTCGTTTCGGTCAGCTCGAAATTTAAAAGGTTCGGATAGCAGATTACAGAAGAAAACAAACTCATTGTGGCGGTGTTCCATTTCATTTTTACGCAACTGGGCTGCCGTCATGCCCGGTTTGGGGGATTCGTGTAAACGATTTCTAAATCATGACTTGCGTGGATGGTTCTGTCGGAAGGGCTGGTCGGATTGGCTTGGGTGTTGACATGCGAAAACATTTTACTATAATGTTTTACTAATATCCAGTTCTTTGTTTTTTTTGCTCATCTTTTGCCTGTCAGTGATCTATGAAAAAGGTGTCCTCCAAAACCACGCTTTCCACGGTTGCTGAGTTTGCCGGTGTCTCCACTAGCACGGCGTCGCAGGTCCTCAATCAGCGGGATGCGGGTCGCTTTTCTCGTGAAACCAGCGAGCGCGTGTGGGAGGCGGCGGCAAAATGTAATTACATCAATCACGCGGCCCTGAATTCGCATATGCGTCGCGGGCATCGCAATTTGACCAATGTGGCATTGCTGCATCCAAGCGGCGTGGGCCGGCTCGTGCGAAAACCTGATTCCTGGTATGCCGATGTGCTTGAGGGTATTGAGGAAATTTCGCACGAACGCAATATTCAGTTCAGCTTGTCCTGCGGATTGGGTGATGCCGATCGTATCATCGACCATCTAAGGCGCTCTACCGGCACGATCAATGGATGGGTTCTTGCCGGTGACATTCCAATGGAGGTGTATGATTTTATTCACGAGCAACAGATTCCGGCGGTCGCGTTGGGTGAGTTCCCGTTAGGTGGCTGCCCGATTTCATTGGTTCACGGCGACAATCTCGGTGGCTCGTATTTGGGGGTGAAGCATCTGCTCGATCTGGGGCATCGTCGCATCGCGTATGTGGGCTGTGTTTCGAGTCATGAGTTTTATCGTGTGCGATATTGCGGATATGCCAACGCCATGATGTCTGCGGGTTTTAGTGTGAGCGATCATGAAATCTGCGATCCGGACCGAGACAACCTCTACGAATTTCTGAAGGCAGGCATGGCTGGTCCATCGCCAATCACGGCGGTGTTTACGGCCAGTTCGGCGTTATCTGGTTCCACGCTTGAGGTGTTTAAGCAACTGGGTGTCGATGTGCCAGGTCAAGTCAGTATTGCCGGGTTTGACAATACGTATGCGATGACCGTGACCGATCCACCCATGACGGTGGTTGATGCGGGGCGCGTTGCGCTGGGTAAGTTGGCGATTCGTCGCTTGCATGAAATCCTTAAAGAGCCGTCGCTGGAACCGACAAGTTCGATGACCACGGCATCGTTAATCGTTCGCCAGTCAACTCAGGCGCCAGCGTCATCGAATGATGCGGTGGCTCCCTCGTTGTCGAGTCTTCCCAAGCCGCCGCGGGATAAAAAGAGCAATCGTCGGCCTGGTGGGTTTACGCTCGTGGAACTGCTGGTTGTCATTTCGATCATTGCCGTGCTGATTGCGATGTTGTTGCCGGTGCTCGGCTCGGCGCGCAGGGCGGCTGAGCGAGCGCTGTGCATGAGTAACCAACGTCAAGGCGGGGTGGCGTTGCATCAATTCGCCAATGATGAAGGATTTTTTCCAGCATTCTGGGTTTACTCCAGCGGCACAAGTGATGAAAATCCCTGGGTGCGAACTATTTCGCAGCATTATCTGAATGTGCCGGTCACCACGGTTTTTTACGACGCATCAGTCATCCTTCAGTCTATTTTTCATTGTCCATCGGACGATACGGTTACGACGCTTTTGACACCTAATCGACCGACGTACAACATCGCGATCAATGGTTTTACGCGTCCGGGGTTAAGTTGGAACGGCGGAACGATCGTCTGGCCTATGCCCACCGGCGCCACCATGCGTGAGCCTGAGTCGATTGAGGCGCCTTCGCGGTTGTGTTTAATCGGCGATGGGGTCAGCTCTTGGTATAGCACGGAATGGGGGGGCGGTATTTCTTACGGTTTTCTAACCACCGGGCCTGCCACTCCGTGGGATGTGGTGGCGCGTCATGAAGGCAATGTCAATTTTATTTATGCCGACGGTCATGGCGAAGCTCACGACATCGATTGGTGTAGAGAGCAGACGAATGCAAAAACCACCGGCGAGTTTTTTGATTGGTTTTGCGAGAATTAAAATCACCTTTTTGATCATTGCATGGGAGAACACGTGCATTGTTTCACTAAATTTTTTACGCAACAAACAGGTTCATTCATCAAATTGCCAAGGAGAAAAGCTATGAAAATGTCTCGCCTGATCTTTCCTACGATTCTTATTGCGTTATTGTCGGTTGTGTTGTTCGCCGCTGGGTCAGTTGGTGCGGCATTGGTCGAAGATAATTTTGACGACAATTCGCTAGACGCGGGAAAATGGCAGACCAGTCTGCCGCCCGGTGGTGCGGTGACCGAAGCCAGTGGCCGGTTGCGTTTGACCGATGGTGGTTCGCTTGTCACTCAGGATTCGTTTGAACCGGATGCTGCAGGCATTGTCATTAGCGGTGACATGGTGATTAATGTCGTCAGTGATCGCCTCTTCTTTACGTCGCATGGCGGCGGGCTTCTCACCGACGCGGGCGGCGAACGGCATATGGGGATGCGATGGTTCATCACCGGTTTCAACGGCACGGTATCACTGGACAGCGTGGTACTGCGGGATAGCACCGGTGGATCGCTCGGTTCCCCGACTGTGGTGTCGAACCTGACCGGTATCGTCGCAGGCTCGACGCAACTGCAATTTGTGTGGGGTATCAGCGACACCGAATCGTCATTCGTGATTACTGTCGCTGCGGGTGATGTGTCGGGTGCGAGTGGTGAGTTTTCCGCTATTGTTCCGATCACCAGCCCGCTGACATTCAATCACACTACGCGGTACATCATTTTTCAAAACAACAACAACTTCGCCAACCTGGACCTCGATAACATTGTGATTGGGTCGCCGTCTATCCCAGAGCCAGCCGCGGGCATGTTGCTGGGCCTTGGTGGTTTAGCGTTCCTGGGGCGATCACGCCGCCGGGACATCTAAGTGCGCATGGCTCGATTATAGGCAATCATTACTACAGCTTACGGCTACAGCTGCAACTACGGCTGTGACTGCGCCCACAACTATTGATAACGGATGATTTTTATGTTTTCCCCGAATAATAGATGCCGCGTATTTCATGCGTTTGCATTCAGGCGTTCAACTTTTCTGGTTGCGATTTGCATGGCGATGTTGTGTCTCGATGTCGTTGAATCGTCATCGGCCCAGAATAAAACGGATAAGCCGGCCATCCTGATCGTGGCGCCACAAGGGACATGGACTCCTCATGTCGACTTGCAATGGCTCAAGGACATTCAGGAGGTAGGGTACGAGCCGGATTACTTGGACGACTTCACCGAATTTACGTGGGATCGGATCAGGAAGTACAACGTTTTGGTGATTTACGGTTGTCCTGCAGCAGGCGAAGATAAAGCATTTGGTTTTAAAGCCAAAGGGCCGCGACGCGACGCGTATATCGAATTGATCGAGCGGTTTCTGGAAGCGGGCGGTGGTGTGTTCGCCATGATCCACACGGATAATGCCGACGAGCATGTGCGGCAACTGATTGAGCCGTGGGGCGCGAGATTGCCTTTGGAATTTCTGGTGGAGGCGGATGAATCGAAAATTGCGTTGATGCCACGGATGCGCGGGCATGAATGGATGGTGCGGGTCGAACAGATTAATCCATCGCCGATCAGTGATGGGGTGAAAAATCTGTGGTTTCCGTATGGCGAACATTACAACAGTTCATGGACGGCACCGATTGCTGTGTCGAATGATTGGCAGGTTGTGGTTAAGGGCAACGCCACATCCTATACCCGTCCTATCGGAGAAGGCGAAACATCCTTTACGCCGCCACCGGATGCGCTTGTGCGAGAGGATGGGGTTCGTGAACCGGATCTGATCGCATTGCGAGAATATGAAAATGGTCGCATCGTGTTGATGTGTCAGGCGCCTATGTTTTCGATCGGCCAGGGTACGCAATGGCTGTACGATCGTGCAGGCCTATCGCGCGGATTAAATGGTGTTCCGTCTGATTTTGAAAAATTAATATTGAACGCATTCACATGGTTGGCTGAACCAAGCCTGTCCAAAAACAAATTGGGGGGCTATCAAACAACGCCCGAGCGATTGCTGTCGCCGAACCTACGGCCGGATGCCAAGAGTCATTTTGAAAAAGAATTCTGGTCGGTGCGTGAACTGGATCTGCATCGTCCGCCACCGGGGAAGGTCTATCGTGGATTAATCGGAGCGCAGTCGTCGTTCAGCGGTGGCGAGGGAACTGTGGCAGATTACGCCAAAGCGGCGCGTCACGCAGGATTGGATTTCGTGGTGTTTATGGAAGCGTTTGATCGCCTGACGCCGAAGAAACTACACGAGCTGGATGAACAGTGTCGAGCGCTGTCAGATGACACCTTGCGTTTGGTGCCGGGCTATTCGATTGAAACGAATGTGGGCAACCATATGTTTTTTACGGGCAATGGTATCCCATGGCCGCGTGAGACATGTTTGACGGGTCCTGACAAAAATGTGCTGATGGTGCAGTTTGAAAATGAGGCGGGAGAGTTCGTCAAAGGTCCGACGCATGTATTGGAATGGATCCTGCGTGATGTGGATCGGTACGGCGGACACATGGTGGGCGTTTACAATTTTGATGATCCTGGCGCGATGCATGTGGCAGACCTGAAGCTGACGTCAGCGGTGGCGGTGAAGTATTACGAAGATGGGAAGTTGGTCGAGGACGTCACGGATGAATATCTGCTGTCGACGGCAGGGACGTTGCCATCGTTGCCTGTGGCCGTGAGTCTGGTGCGTTCGCCACGACAGTTGGTCGAGCAGGCGCGGTCAGGACATGCGTTGACATATGGTCAGGCAAGATCATTGGCGAAACTGACTAAGGATGCGTTGCGATGGAACAGTCAGTATGACGGACTCAATGTGTTTGCGTCAGACGGGCCGATTATTCATCAATGGCCGCAGTGCTACCGCACCCACACGTATGGTGCCGAGCCGTTCGTGATTGATCGGGAGGTGCTGGCGACCCCAATCGAAGTGAGCGCGGAAAAGGGTTTGGCTGAAATTCGTATTTATAACGGGGAGCACCTGATTCGTCGGTTTCTGCCCCAGGGGATCAAACATTTTTCGGAAGTGATGTACCTGCCGGCAAATGTGCAGCAGAATATGGTATTGGTGGCACGGGATCGTAATGGCGGTGAAGCGGTCAGTTCTGCGTTGCGAACATGGAAGCCCGGGTCGATGGCGGTGGCTTTTTGCGGGGATCATGTGAATGATTGTGGTCGGCAGTATCTGGCACGCGGGATCGGCATTTTTCAGACGCATCGTTTTCCGGAAGTGCCTGCGGGTAAAACATGGGACGGCGGGCCCAAGGGCGTGCGGCCTGTGGTTCGGCTGGAACACAATCTGCCGCATCTAGTCAGTAGTGCGGGCGAAGAGGGGGGCTTGCGTTATCACAATATTCCGGTGCTGGAATTTTCGGACGATCAGGCGATCGTGGCGCGATCGCTGTTGGAGGAAGTCTATCAGGCGCATGTCCCGCCGATCAATGCGTGGCACACGTCGGGCCCGAAACAACCTGCCGAGTTGATGACAGTGGTTCGACGTTACGTTGAATTTAATAACCCGTTAGTGGGGCCACAGCCGACGGGATGGCCCGCGCAATCGGTACGCAGCGGTGCGGTGATGGCAAGTTTTTCTGAAACGTTGACGTTTAAAAAGCAACAGACGATTCAAAAAATTGAGCTATTGCGATCGAACTGGTATCCGCGAGACGATGTCATGTGTGTGGTGGGTGATGATCGCCAGTCGCAGGTGTATAACCTGAGCGATGTAAGTTCGGTTGATTTTTCAGTGGGGACGGGCCACTGGTTTGGGTTTTATGCAGGCGGTTCGCTGAACCAGGTGTTGTTTGTCAATCGTGGTGATCCGTTGCGTGTGGCCATTCGATTCAATCAGCAATCGACGTTCATGGTGCGCGTGTTTGCGGATGTGGAAGGGCGTGAGGTTGAGGCTGGTGACAAGTTTCAATACGAGTTGTTTTCAGTCAGTGAGCCATTGAACGTGCCAGAAACAGGGGAGGTGCGTTTTGAGAAGGTGCTGGAATATCTGGACGATCCGACAGGGGTTGAAATGGTAAGCGGCAAGCGTGTGAAGACGTCGGGTTTTTACGAAGTGGCCGTGGATGATGTGGCCCGTGGTATTGAAATGAAAGTGCAGCGTCCATCGGAACCTGTGGGTTTGACCTTGCCGGTGCGGATCAGCGGGCTGAACCCGAACTGGAGTGCGGGTCTGTATCAATTGGACGGACATACAACGGGGTATTACACAAATGGTGAGCGTGTGTACACGTCGCTAGGCTTTGATTTTGATGGGCGGGTGTATGCGGCGTTGTATCCGGATCAACATGAGCTGACGCATGTACGTGTGGGGCATCCTGTGGTGTGCGATCAGGATGAACTGTTGTTGGAAGTGTTGCCACGTACGGGACCGAACGGGCGCTGGCGCTGGCGCGTGGCGGTTAATAATCCAACGGATCGGCCGATTAAAGCGACGTTCCGTCAAGGTATTGAGGTGCGTGACCTGACATTCAAAACCCAGAGACGCACGATTCCAGCGGGTGGTTATGTGGTCCTGTTGTCGAACGATTTGGCAGATACATCGGCGGTATTGGAGCGTGATGATGCGCTGGTTATTAAGCCGAACGAAATATCGAAACAACCTGCGAAGTCTGTGGCTGATTTTTGCTGCGGTACGACGAAGGGAGGTTCGTGATGAGCACAGGTGTTAAGCGATGGATGTGGGATCAACTGACGTCGCCGGAATTGGATAGACGGGTTGCGGATCAGCCGGTGATTGTCCTGAGCATTGGATCGGTTGAGGATCACGGCGGTCATCTGCCGATGGATGTTGACAATCTGGAATCGCGGAGTCTGTGTGAGGCGGTAGGGGAGCAGATTCCGGAGGAGATGCTGCTATTGCCGCATTTTCCGTATGGATTTGAAACGCATCATATGGATTATCCTGGCACGATTGATGTGAAAGCGGAACACCTGTTGGAAGTGATAGCGGATATTGGTTTGAGTGTGGCGCATCACGGATTTCGTCGGCTGTTGATATGCAATGGTCACGGATCGAATATGCCGGTGTTGGATCTAGCCGCACGGCGAATCAATACGAATAGCGAAGCGTTGTGCGCGTCATTCATCTGGCCGAACTTGATCTTGAATCAGATCAAAGCCGAGCGAGAATCTGTCTATCCGGGTGGTATTGCCCATGCGGGTGAACTGGAAACATCGGTGTACTTACATCTCAATGGGGACGCGGTACAGATGGAACAGGCGCAGAAAAATTTTCACTTTCCTGAATCATCGTTTTTTTATCACGATCTGAATGGCATGGGGCCAATCAATATGGCACCGTGGCATTCGATGATCAGTGATGATGGCACTGTAGGCGATCCGACTGTTGCAAGTGCAGAGAAAGGCCGGCGCTGGTTCGATGCGGCAGTGCAAAGCATGATTGGTCTGGTGCGGGAGTTTCGCACATGGCAGGCATTACCACGAACAGATCATCACGCCAGTTCACTGGCCACCTCAACGACTGAGGTTTATCAACCTGATCGGGTGTGATGATGAGTAGGCAATCCACCACTGAGATAGCGATGAATGCGCCTGGGTGTTTTACGAACCGTGTGGCGATGGTGACTGGCGCGGCGTCGGGTATTGGGCGAGCCGTGTCATGTTTATTGCGTGATCGCGGGGCGACAGTGATTGGCATCGATAAGTCATCGGCAATGCCGGATGCGATCAACCATGCAGTGTGCGATCTGGCGGATCACGACACGCTGAATGATACGATTGATGGTGTCATCAGTAAGTATGGCGCCGTTGATATTCTGGTGAATAATGCAGGGTTCGGAATTTACGAACGGATCGGCACGAGTACGATCGAACAATGGCGAGCGATCATGGCGGTCAATCTGGACGCGATGTTTGTGTTAGCTAAACGGGTGACGCCGAGCATGGTAAAGCGCGGGTATGGACGGATCGTGAATGTGGGATCGATTCAGGGGTTGGCGGCACAGGGTGATGTTGGCGCGTATACGGCGAGCAAGGGAGGTGTGCATGCGTGGACGCGATGTTTGGCCGTGGATCTGTCGGAACATGGGATTCTGGTGAACGCGGTGGCGCCTGGTGCGATTGATACGCCGATGAGTCTGGTCAATGGGGAGGATGTCAAGCGATCGCCGACATTCGAGGCGTGGTATGTGCATCAACGGAAAATACCACTGGGACGAATCGGCGATGCGAGCGAAGTTGCTGAAGCGATTGCGTTTTTGTGTGGGGATCAATGCACATATATCACGGGACATACGCTGGTGGTGGACGGTGGATTGACGATAACGTTCTGATGAAATCGGTTTGCTGAAAACAGTCATGATAAATGCAACAAGCGAGAAGAAAATAGTTGGGCGAGATTTACCGTTTACGCCGGTGACGTCGACGACTGTCGAGACGATGGGGCAGTGGTTGGATCATCCCGAAGGTGTGGCGGTTGATGTGGCCGGCAGGGTGTACGCAGGTGGCGATGCGGGTCAGATCTATCGATTTGATACTGAGGGTCGGGCCCACGAGGTGGCGTGTGCCGGAGGATTCGTGTTGGGATTGGCGATGGATGTTCGGCTGAGCGAATTGCATGGTCCGACATTGAGAGGGACGGTAGGATGAAAATTACCGATGTGATCTGTCATATTCTGGAAATTCCCAATGCGAATGCGCAGGCGACGGATTCGGCGCAGGATGATTTAATCGTCGAAATTTATACGGATGAGGGTATCGTTGGTATTGGGGAAACGGATACGAACCCGTGGGTGGCTGCAGCATTTATCGAAACGACGGGTACACATACGATGGGGCTGGGGCTACGGGAAATGCTGATCGGTATCGACCCTTTGGAAACAGACATCGAAACGATCTGGAAACGGCTGTACGTCGGTAGCGCCATGTCTGGACGACGCGGTGCCGGTATTTGCGCGATCGGTGCCATTGATATGGCGCTGTGGGACATTCGTGGCAAGGCAGCGGGACAACCATGCTGGCAACTACTGGGCGAGCAAGCGCAGGATGCGATCCAACCCTATGCATCGTTGCAACCTGAAGGTCGTGATGTGGAGTCGTACACACAATCATTACAGGAGTGGTTGTTACGTGCACGGGATGTTGGGTTTCGAGCGGCAAAATTGGAAGTTACACCGTTCGGGCCGTATGCGCATGAACAATTGAGCGGTGATGATGCCACGGTGTATGAGATCGTGGCGGCGTGTCGTAAAACCATCGGTGATGATTTTACGATCATGGTGGATGTGCAATATGCCTGGTCGGATGCTGAACGGGCGCTGCGTGCGCTTCAACGGTTGGAACCGCTGAATCTGTTTTTCATTGAAACACCATTGTGGATTGATGATCTGGATGGCTATGCGTATATACAAAAGAATCTGAACATCCGCATCGCAGCGGGTGAATGGCAGAACACGCATTATGAATTTATCGATCTGATGGATCGGGGGCAGGTTGATGTGGCGCAGCCTGATGTGGGACGGGTGGGCGGACTAACCGAGGCATTGAAAGTGTGCCGACTGGCTGGTGAACGTGATCGACTAATCGTTCCGCATTGCTGGAAAACCGGCATCGGTATTGCGGCGTCGATTCATATGGCAGCAGTGTGCGGTCATTGCCCATACGTGGAATTTTTGCCGGGTAATTTATGTCAATCCCCATTACGACGTGACCTGTTGATCGAGGAGCCGGTGTTGCAAAACGGCGTATTGCCGTTGCCGGATCGACCTGGGTTGGGTGTGACGATCAATCGTGATGTGCTGGAAAAATTTACGGTGTCGAGGAAATAATAATGAATCATCCAGAAACATCATCGGTCCAACATCCTAGCGGTTCGATCGCTGATCCAACCGGTGACACGGGATTAACCCTGTTGCAAACCTACATGACGAATTGCACCGATCGATCGAAATTGGCGCAGCGACGAGAGCGATCGGTGCATCTGCATCTGGTTGAAGTCGATGTTCGTTTTATGTGGATCATGGATGGTGATACTCGCATCGGTCTGATTGATCGGGATGAGGCAGTGGTGGAATGGATCGCGCCACATCCAGAGCGTCACAGCGCGCGACCCGCTGAAATTCCGCCGTTGTATCACGCGGCTACGTTTCAAGGGGGTCGCGTCATTGCGCAATGGTGGTTGGTGGACATGATGGGATACGATCGGCTGCCGGGTGCACCATACCGTGTGAAGGGCGATGCAGAACCGGCGCGGTTTTCTACAGATGAACAGGCCGTGCGAAAAGCAAAACCGAAGATGGTCTGGCGTGTTGATGTGGACCGCGGCCAGCAACTGGTATTTACGATTGAACAGACATTTGAATCAAATGATGCTATTCGCGGTCGCCACCAGTTTACGATTGAATACGATGCGCTTGCCGACAGCTATGTGGCAGATATTCATGCCGAGCTGAATGCGCCGAATCATTACCTGGTTGAATGTGCGAATTTTTATGCGGGCGGGGTGTACGACAATCGGCCTGAGATGAAACGCTATCACAGTACGATCTGGGCGCATCCGGATGGTCGACTGGTGCGTTGGCCACACAATCCGGTCAGTTATATGACACCGGGGATGAACGATCCTGATGGCGAACGCGCGATTGCGGCGGGGGGGTTTCTAGGTTATTTCGATGATCCACATGGCAGTCCTGTCATGGAAATTGTCAGCGCGAATTGCAATATGGCTGGTGCAACCTGCTGTAACATCTATGACGAACATCTGATCTGTTTGCCGGACGAAGGTTATACGGGGCAACCGAGGACATGGCAGGTACACATGCGCATGTTCAGTGTGTTGCCTAGCCTTGCGACACAAATTGTCGATGAATCTCAGGTGATTAATTTTGGTGTCGACCCGGAACACCCCAATCCGATCAATATTAATAGTGATTGGCACAAGAACGATCTGAGTCGACGTTTGAATTACAACCCACGATTCCCACGGTTTTATTATGACCAAGTGAATGATTTTGAAACACCGGTGCCGTACGATCAACCCGTGGTAGGTTGCTGTATATTTGCCAGTGAACATCCTGATGCGGCGATTCATTGGGATTCAGAACGTGGGCATTCGGGGACGCGATCAATTCGATTGACCGGGCCAACGGATGGCGGTCTTGTGCAGACGGCGGGTTATGGACCGACGCCGCACATTTATCCCGATACGGAATATCGCGTGTCCGGTTGGATTTGCTGTCAGGACGTGACCGGGGCCGGAGCACAAATACGTTTTGATGAAATCGGACTACGGCCGCGCGAACCACATATGAGCCATGTCGCCGGGCCAATCTGTGGTACGTGTGATTGGACGTATTTTGAAACGGTATTTCGTACGACAAGCGAAGCGCAGTTTGGGTGGTTGTATCTGGAATTAAACGGGGTGGGTGTGGCGTGGTTTGATGATGTGGCGGTTGAGGAGTTGCGGTCATGACATTGACCCATTCATCGAAAACCAAAGACGTTG
Organism: Phycisphaerae bacterium; assembly: GCA_030426385.1. Taxonomy (GTDB): domain Bacteria; phylum Planctomycetota; class Phycisphaerae; order Phycisphaerales; family Phycisphaeraceae; genus JAUHYI01. The sequence continues at coordinate 109,353 of JAUHYI010000001.1, read as the reverse complement.
GAGAAGCCGTTGGGATAGCTGAAACGGCAGCACATCATGGAAGGCAGCGGCAGTTGGTGTATGCGCGTCATCGTGAAATGCATCGCGCGTTGTTGCAGGCGGTGGGGCAACCGGGCGGATTCGATCCGAGTAAAGATCCCGGGCGGTCACGTGAACTGTTGTGGCATGCGTTTGCATTTCTGGATGGGGGGAGCGATGGAGAGGGTGAGGATGTTGCGCTGGCGAATCGCGTCATCGCCCAGTTTCCAGATGTGGCGAATCATTTCAATCCGGTGACGGCAGCGGCGTTGTTGCTCAATGAACGCGATCGATTGACCGAGGATGCTGCGAATGTATTGCGCGGAATTGTCGCGCATCGCTGCGCCGAGGCGATTGATTACGGATTGGCCGTCACGGGCGTTACCAACTTTTCGTCCATGTTTGCATTCTTGCTGGTGGCAGCATCAGAACTGATCGACACCTATCCTCCGGCATTTGATGACGCGGCTATTCCTGAGGCTTACAACCGTACACGATTGCAACGCTGTGGATTAAACATGTTGCAGTTGATGCATTTGCAGTTGCAACGGGATGGGCAGTCCCAGGAATTTAACAGCCCGACCTATTCACCGATTACGCTGTGGGGTTTGGCGCAGATCGTGCGGTGGACCACATGTAATGACACACGTGCCTTGGCGCTGGAATTGGAACATTGTGTCTGGTCGGAATTGCTGGCATTGCATCATCCGCGATTACAACGAAGCGCCGGGCCCCATTCGCGTGCTTATTTGGTCGATCATGTGGGTCATGGCACAAACTGGAAAATTCTATGTGCCGCACTGGGGATCGATACGGATCGAACAGCCATCGAATGGTTGTATGACCCCCGTCCCGGCGATATCACATCGGGTGATCGCACGTTTCGTCAAGCGATTGCATGTTGGTTGTTGCGCGCCGACTATCATGTGCCACACGATGTCTTGAATGATTTGCAACAGCGTGTATTTCCGTATCAGTACACAGCAGACTATCAATGGGCTGGCAAGGGTTTTCGCGCCGCCGACGGTCGAGTTATTCTGAATGTTGATGGCGACCAAATGACGCCGGGCGGGCGGGGGACCGTCTATTGCTATCAGGCGGCAGCGCATGCGTTGGCATCCATGAACGCAACTTACACGCCATTAAATCAGCCGTGTGCATTGACCTACGCATTGGATGATTCCAATCATCACACCAATCAGGTGCGTCGGGCCACACTGGTGATGTTGACCGAACCATTGGCGTCGGCGGTTGATGTGGTTGCGCTACGCAATCACGGGGCATTCGAACTGCAACAGGAATCTGGCATGGTGCGTGGCCGGGTTCATCCGTATGCCTGGTTGCCGATGACAATAACCAGAACAACCGCAACTACGAAGACGGCGGCAGCGGCGCGAACCGACGACCCAATCGATATCAGTCTGGATCTGTTATTCAGCGAACACGGTGTGCCTCACGTCGCCGAGGCACAAATCGACGACACGAATTTTAATGGTGATCGGATTCAGACACGGGGGCGTCGTGGCCGGTTTGTGATTCGCGATGGGGCGGTTGCCATCGTGTGGTCGATCTGTGTGGCCAATGATGCGACATTCGTTATTCATCGGGAACACGGTTGGTTGCGGTGTTCGGTGGTGTTGTATCACGGACAATTGGCCGATTTGCAACAGGATGATTTGGTGGCGTTGCATGTTGATTTTGAATTGATGGTCACTGGCGTATCAGACCACGCAACGTCAGGAGCATCATCGTGATTTGTGATACTGATTCATCGGTTAACTTACATGCGCATCCGCAGGTGACCTGTCGGGTGGTTAGTCCACCAAACGAACACCATTATTTTTTCGGCTACTACGATATATGTCCATGGCATGCTAATGGTGATCGTTTGCTGTGTCTGGAAACGCAGTTCGCCGATCGCGAGCCGAACGCGAATGATGTGGCACGGTTGCTGATGGTGAATCCCGATGCGCCCGATGATTATGTCATCATCGGTCAGACGACCGCATGGAACTGGCAGATGGGGTGCCGATTGCAATGGTTGCCTACCCGTGGCCTGGATACGTTTGCATCGCAGTCTGGGGATAGCTGCGTAGTTTTTAATGATCGACGTGACAACCGGTTTGTCGCGGTGGTGCTGGATATTCAAACGGGGCATCAGCGTGTGTTGCCACATCCGGTTTATGCGATCAGTCGTGATGGGCGTTATGCATTGACATTGAATTTTGCGCGGTTGCATGACTGTCGGCCTGGGTATGGTTATGCCGGTGTCGCTGATCCATCGGCATCGGTTGATGCTCCTGACGATGACGGCCTGTATCGCATGAACATGGCCACGGGTGATTGCGAGTTGTTATTGTCCTACGATCAGATGGTGGCGTTTGAATCCCATCCGAGTATGGTCAACCGCAAACATTGGATCAATCACCTGTTCTGGGGGCCGAATGACAAACGTATCACCTGGCTGCATCGTTGGCATGACCCGGTGCATGGTTGGTGCAGTCGTCAACTGGCCGCCGACCCGGATGGCAATCACTTGACTCAACTCGGCGACTGGCAACGCATTGGCCATTTCGATTGGCAATATGACAACCGGTTGATCGTGCATGCCCAGCGTGACGATCAGCCATATGAATGCTACTGGGTCAATGATCCAGACGGCACCACCGCACCACTGATGGCTGGAGCGTTTACCGATAACGGCCATACCTCGTGGTCGCCGGACCGTAACTGGGTGGTCACCGATACCTACCCGCGCGATGGCAACCGAATGTGTCAATTGATGTTGTTGCGACCGGCCGACGGCACGCGGCATCACGTGTTGGACGTACATTTACCAAGCCAGTTTGCGGGAGCGTGTCGCGTGGATCTACACCCTCGGTGGCGGGGCGACGGTCGCGTGATTTGCATCGATATAGCACCGCATGGCCGACGCCAAATACTGACTATCGACGTCAGCAAGCTAACTAACGAACTAACTAACTAACGAACAGACAAAGGGACAAATGCGGTGGCCCTTTCTGCGTTTTGGATCTGAATTGTAGAACAGAATTTACTAGAAAATCATTATGAATCATTCATCCCAATCACCATCTTCCCTGCAGTCAATGACCCGGTCTATGATCGAACCACGCGAAGGAATTGATGCCAGCCCAACTGCCGAGACCACAACGATGGCCGCCGACACGCCGGTTGAACCGGTTCACATTGGTATCCTCGGTGCAGGTGGTTATGGCAGAACGGCGCGGCAACACTTACATAACAGCGGACAATACACCATCGTCGCTTGTCTGGATCATGAACCGGCTGTCACACAGCACGCGGCCCAACAGGAAAACGCCCAGCCCTACGATGCACTGGATGATTTTCTAAACCACCCTGGTATGCAGGCCGTGAGTATCAACACGCCCGCCAACCTGCATGCTCAACACATCAAACGCTGTCTGGAATCGGGCAAACATGTGTTGGTTACTAAACCCGTCACGAATCAGATCGACGATGCCCAGGCGCTGCGCGAGTTGGCACAGTCTCGACAGTTGTCATTCATGGTCGGGCACCATGCTGCGCATACACCCGTGGTTGACGAGTTGCGAGCACAATTGGCATCCGGACGTATTGGGCAATTGTGTAACGTATTGGTGACATGCTGTTCCAGTGCCGGGCTGGCACAGGAGCCCGGCGCGTGGCGCACGTTATCAGGGCAGAATCCTGGTGGGCCATTGTTGCAATGCGGTATCCATCTGGTCCACCTGTTGCTCGATTTGTTGGGCCCGGTTGACTTGGTTAAAAGCATTGGCCAACGTCATATCACCGACAACGACACGCTCGACAACCTGTTGGTGTTGATGCAATTTGCCGACGGCGTGCAGGCTAGCATGGTTTGTAACTACACGACCGCCTACCTGCATACCATCAGTTTCATGGGGACGCATGGCAATCTGCATGTGCACGAACACGTCACAGATATAGGGCAGACAGAATTATATTTTCAGCCACGCCGCCACGGCACGCATGAACCGTGGGAGCCTATCGTGATTCCTGATGGTGTTGATTTGAAAAAACACGATTACACGATTGAATGCGGGTTTGCCCAGCAGATCCGCCACGGGAAGCCCGACTACGCCAATCTCGATCTCGCCATTGCCGCATTACATATTGTCCATTTGGCAGATCGCGATGTCTGCTCGCAACCCGTACACGAATTAAAAAAACCATGATACGCATTCGCCAAACCTCAACCGCACTCGATATCGTTCACCACAGGATTCGCACACGATTTCCAATTCGCAACGGCCGTCTGTTGCCGATGGAAATTACATGTACACGATCGCGTCGTGTCCTGGGGCGATCGTTGTATTTTTTGTTATGGTCCACGCCTGACAAGAAACAGCGTGTCAAATCGGCCCGAAATTTTACCATTCATCGTGATCATCCTGGCCAGGTGCGCTTGGATATCAATGTGTCGTTGCAGAAAAAATTACAGGCACAGCTACGGCTTGTTTTCACAGACGATCCCAATGAACTGCTAGCCCTGACGATATCGGCTCAGCCTGATCCGGGTTGGCAGGATCCGTTTGCATTTCGCATTCTCGGGTTGGTTCCCGGCGAACCCACTTCACAGGTTCGTCTGTGCGGCGGACTGTTTTCCGGTTGGACCATCGGCAAACAGACAATGCTTATGTATTCCCAGCAACCACTGGGCGAACGCCAAATGGCCATCACCATCGACCCCGATGATGTCAAACTTGGTCGTGGTGAGTTTTCAAAAACAGATCCTGTGCAGTGCGCCCCGCTCGCCATTGGGTATCCCCCAGCTCTGACGCGAGCATGGACGCATCGTTGGGATGATCTTGATATCAATGGTGCGATCGCACTGGCCGTTAGTGATACACCAATCGGTGATCCGAAGCATCATGTCACCGCACGCGCATTAGATAATGAATCACGTTGTATCAAGCCGGGCCGATATGGATTGCAGCGCTATCTCGACGACTATCTCACATTTTTAAAACATCCTGAAATGTTTATTGAGATTGGTGACGGGTGTGGGCTATATCATCGCGGTTTTTATAATTGCACCACACGTGGCACCTTCGCCTCACCCAATAGCGAGGACAACAAAAAACAATACGCAGGTGCATTAATGTATCGACATCCTGCGATTGATAAACGCCGAAAAAAACCTGAGGACTATCCCCACATGCAGGTGTTCGGTGAATACAGCAATATGGCCGAGCCATTGTGCGATATGGTTTGGGGCGGTGCACACAATTTACAGACCGCGTTGTTCCTGTTTAAAAACAAGGCCTTGATTCCGCAGGCTAACAAAATTGTTCAAGCGACCATCCGCTATCGCAATGAACGAGGCGAGGGATTTCAAATTGACGATGGGCCGACACGCGGTGCTTGGTGGAATGCCTACCAACCCTGGCGACAGGATTTTTCCAGTCGATATTATGAACCGACCGTGGGGATGCCCGATCAGGGGCTGTTCAATTACTACTTGTGTGAAATGTACCAGCGTGGTGACGTGTCAGACCCACACATTGTCGACAGCGTTCGACGTAATTGCGAGCAATTCCTGAGGCCCCATCTGGAACGTGCCGGTGGTCAGGTATTTCATGTGTATGACACGACCGGCAACGTGGGGTACACACGCGAAAAACGAATCTACCCCACGCCATCACCCTGCGGCACATTGCTCGCATCGCTGGGGTTGTTATGTGGCTACCGACTGACCGGCCACAAATCGTGGCGTGACATGGCTCTGCGCATGGCAAAATCCGTCGTGGAAAATTACATCCAGAAATATCAATGGGGCTATCTCGAATACGACACCATGGGCGCGGACACCATGGGCATGGGGCGAATGTTGCTGGCGCTTTGCGAACTGTATCGCGAACAGCCGGTATCCTGGTTGCGCGACGCTGCCCATGTAACATTGCACCATCTGTATGCCCACCAACATCACCGCGATCTGGATTTCACCCGATACATGAATAACGAACAGGCATGGGGAGGCACGCCATATAATTACGGCGGATTCATTCACGGCTATACCTACAATTCGCCTCAGGGACTTGGTGCGTTGACGTTCCGTTCGGATCTGAGCGAGGGCTTGTTAGCCGCGGTCAACACTTTCAATGATCCCACCGCCTACGAATCGCTCGTGAAATACCTGAATTGTTTGACTTGGCATCAGGTGGTTCGTCAGGATATCCCATTCGGCTACGGATCGACCAGCGAACACCTGAATCTCAAGGCCGATTACGTGCAGGATACATTTCAGGTGTCCAACGCGATGCCATTCGGTATTGAAGACATCCTCAACCAGTTTGCCATTACGAGCTGTAATCAACCTATTGGTGCAATATCGTTACACCAGGGCAAACTGTGTGTACGGTTTGATGTGCCGACAAAAACGACATTGCAGTTCACGGTTAATATTCCTGCGGGCTATGATTTCACCGTCGTGTGCAAAGGCAAGCAACGGGTGATTCTAACGGGTCGCATGATTCAAATCCCGTCATATGGTGGTGAACCGATCGAGGTCCGAACACAATAGCGGGCATACCAGATTGATGGAATGATCACAATCACTACGTAGGCTGATGCAATCTCTGCCGCTCTGCGACATACTGTGACTAGCCTGCTACGCTGAAATACGTCGCTGATGTAAGGCCATCAATAGTGCCATCGAAATCCTCCTTGGCCAAAAACAACGCATCGGTACAAAACTTCAGCGGGCTTGAATGTCCGTAGCAGCTAGGAGATTACCCGTGAGCGTCATTGGTACGATATTGCACTTTGTTTTGCAGGCCAGGTACTGTCTCTTTATCTCAATCAATCACTGCCACGCGGTGCGGCCAACATAGATTGGTATGAATCGCAATTGGGTATGGGTTATCTTTTTGCATGGTTTAGCACGCATCGCATTGTTAGCCCGTGGAGATGGCATGTATGGGCCGGTCCGAATTACACCTTTCGTTAAAAAAGTAGCATCCGCAATATTTCTATAGGTGTTTGGGTTGTAGCTTTTTTGGTATCGCTTGTCTTGAGGCGGTCTACAGAGGTCAATGAGGATTGGGCAACACGTCAAAATGGTGATAGCGATCTTCGCCAGCGACGAGAAACGGCGTCCAATGGTGGGCATTGTCTGCGTGGCTGGCGGGCTTCAACGAAGGCTCGGTGAAACGAATGGTCAGGCCGCATCGGCGGCGTTGTGATCGATTCGGATTACTGCCGTGAATCAGTAGGCCGTCGTGCATGGATGCTGTGCCGGCAGGCAATTCAATATCCACCGCCTGCGATTCATCATCGGAGTCAACCGCAATCGCTTGATTCTGGCTCAGCAGATTGCCGGCCTCGTTGGATTCGCCATGTGCTAACAGGCCACGCTGATGGCTGCCGGGAATCACACGCATACAACCATTTTCAACATCGGCGTCGTCCATCGCCAACCAGATTGTGGTCACGCGTCCTTGCTCCAGCGGAGTGAGATTCCAGTAGGTGATATCTTGATGCCAGGCGACAAAGTGTGTGCCATGTTTGGCTTCGGGATATTTGCAGAAGAAATGTGTGCCCAAAAGTAAAAGGTCGGGACCAATCGCTGTTCGGGCCATTTCCAACACTTTGGGATGCACGGCCAAATCCCAGATCCATTTCAGCTCTTTGTGTTTGCCAGCCAACGAAATCGCACTGGCCTCTTCGCCGTGTTGGGCTTCAAGTTCGTTGAATGTGGCGCGACACTTCGCAAGCTCTTGCGCATTGAGCACCTCAATGCCAGTGAGATAGCCTTGCTTCTGATAAGACTCTGTAGAAAGTTTGCAAGCCGTTGAATGCACCATGAGACATACTCCAAATAAAAATTGGGTGTTTGTGTTGTGTGTCTTGTGTGGGAGCTGATCATCGCGGCCCGTGGAGACTGGCGAGGGAAGGTGCCAGGGTAGCGTTGGGCGTTGGGGGCGTTGGATGTGTATGGTTGATACCGTTTTCGTGCGTTAGGCGAATGGGGTGGCTGGTGTCGGCTGATTGTTCAGCGGCGAAAACCACGCGCATGGTTTCAAATGAATCGCGTGGATTGGTGTACGGTGCATCGCCGTGCGCGACGCGTTGAATCACGTCCAGCGCCTGGTCTGTGGTGTTATGGACATAGGCTTGGTCCTCATCGGGTTCCCATGTCAGATCTTCCACGACGGCGCTGGTCATGCCGCGTGCGTCATTGCCATATTGCCAGCGGCGCATGCGTCGTTGAAAGATATTGGTTTCGATGGCGCCTTGTGTGCCCTGGATGAGATAACGCAGTTCGTGGCCGTTGTCGCGGTTGGCGTCGGCGTGATTCTGTAATGGATCGTGATGAACGGTAGGGGGGATCGCCATCATGAATGTTAAATGACTGGCTGCGCCGTTTTCGTGACGACATGTCGTGTGATAGTTGTCGCGTATTTCGTAGTAGGGCACGACGTTCGGAGCGCAGATCGAAGTAACTTCCGTCACGGGCGAATCGATCCACCAGCGTGGCAGGTCGACATAGTGGCATAGCTTTTCGCCGAACATGCCACCGCTACCATCCTGGCTGCTGCGCCAAGAATCTCGACCTATGAATTCGGAACACACGTAGAGGCAATGGGTATTGACGACCTGTCCGATGAGGCCTTGGCGAATGCAATTGTTCGCCCAGACATATAAATGGGAATAACGTAATTCAAAACCAACTTGTAGATAGCCGCCGAGTTGTTCTGCGGTTTGCACCATTAGCTCGGCACCTTCTAGTGTCGTGGCCATGGGTTTTTCGCACATCACAGCCTTGCCGGCTTTGAGCGCGGCCAGCGCCATGGTTTCATGAGTATGGTTGGGTGTTGTGACAAATACCACGCGTACTTCCGGATCGTCGAGGATGGCCTGATAGCTTTGGGCGATTGTGATGCCATGTTGCTGCCGGGCGTAAGCGCCAGCCTCGTGATTCAGATCGAATCCAACAACGTGGCTGACCCGGTCAGCGTTGCTGATCGGGCCGACGATTTTGCTGCCCATATTTCCCAGTCCTACGATAGCCACTTTCATACACACCTCGATTATCCGGATAATAAAATATCTTTTGCGCGGAGGGTCGCCGTTTATTATGTCAGATAAATAGGCTAAATAAATAATAAATACAGATTGACACGATTGGTGTATCATGATATTATCCGGATAACAACTTGTCAAGCGAGAACTGTGCGTGGCCAAAATAAAACACCTGTATAACGATCTGGAAAAGCGCGTGCGAGACGGCGAGTGGCGGCCTGGCGAGGCTATGCCTTCTCGCAATACGTTGGCTGATATTTATGGGGTTTCGCCAGCCACGGTTTCCATTGCGGTTCGTAATCTGGAAGAAAAAGGCCTGGTCCATATCGTGCCCAGCAAGGGGGTGTATGTGGGTGAGGTGAATCATTCTGTTGCGGTCCGGAAAAAGCGTGCGTTGATCGGTATCGCGGGTAACGTCGTGCCCAGTCAAGAAGAAATTATGCAGAGCGGTGTCGATGCAGTCATGGCTCAGGCCATTATGGATGGCGTATGGCAAAGTGCGCGTGAGAAGCAGTTGCCCGTGACTTTGATGCCAGCCATGGATGACAAGCCGGGTTTTGATTTGGACGATTGTCGTTCGTTGGGGTTGGGTGGGTTGATTTTGATTGGCATTGATTGGCATACTTCGGCGTTGCAATTGCGGCGTGCTGGGTTTCCTATCATGCTCGCCCATCAGCCGGTGCCACCTACGCCGATCAATTTTGTTGATTTCGATAATGCCGACATGTTACGGCGTGCGGTTGATGCTTTTGCGCAAGCGGGCCATCAACGCATCGGTGTGATCAGTTCCCGCGGCACGGTGCCGGGCTATTTCGACATGATGAAACGCGAATTTATCGATGCGGTTCAGCAGCACGGATTGGTTTACAACGTCAACCACTATTGGCGACACGTCGATGCGAATTGTGTAGCGCCTGATTTTGGAGAAGCTGCCGAAATAGCGGTTGAAAGTTTACTGTCCATGGATGATCCGCCGTCTGCGGTGTTTTGTTGGGGATTGGGGATTGCCGAAAAAATGTGCGAGGTGATGGCGCGTCGGGGCTTGGAAATCGCAAAGCATATTTCGCTGATTACGACAGGTTATCTCAATGAAACGAGTGGTGATTTGTCAGGTTTTGTAGTGCCTTATAAAGCACTGGGCGAAGCACTACTTGATCACCTGTTGGCAACCATTTGTGATCCGTTCTATTGCGTTCAGCATTTGCTTGCATTGACTTATATCGATCGCAGCTCGGTAGCTGCGCCTGTTCCCTGGCCGAACGCGTGATGAAGTGCACTGTCAGTCGTACTGGCAATGCGTGCGAAAATATAGAAGAAAACTTCCATGTTGGAAGTTTATCACAGCGTGAAAAACACCTATCTGAGAAGGAGAATTGTAATGCGTAATCTTTTTTGTGATGTCACAAACGCCGAAAAATTTCGGATGATGATCGCGATGGCTGGTGTATTGATTGTTGTGATGGCATCGGGCTCAGTTGAAGCGGCGACGATTGTTCAAGACACATTCGACAATCCTGTTGGCACGGCTACACGTGCTGATGATGCTGCTGATCCGCTTGACGTGGCTTGGTGGAACGTGGGTACGGGATCAGTGTCTCACGTTAACGACAACGCTGTCGAAGGCATCGGTGCGGACCGAACCATGGTGTTAGAGGGTGGCGGGCCGCGCATGATTGCTAACTTTAGTGGTGTGACGCTTGCTAATGTTGGTGATTGGGTGAAGCTGACATTTGATATGCGATGGGTAGTCAATGATACGCCCGATGTTGATTTACGTTTCGGATTATTTAACAGCAATACACTCGTGGTTGAAGCCGACGGTCAACTGTCGCGCACGGCAGATGATATTGGCTATTGGGGATTGATTCAGCCGGATGGATATGCCTCAACTAAAGACGGATCGGGTGGCGAAGCATTAGCCTCCGGCGCTGGGATGGAATATGTCGCAGCAGCGTTGGTGGACGATCTGGAAAACTTGCCGCATACCTATGAGTTGACCATTACCCATGAAAACCCAACGCAAATGCGCATCGCGATCAGTTTGGATGGTACTGAAATTGTGACGGGGCTTGATTCGAACATCAACACGCTGACGTTTAATGAGATTGGATTCAGGCAGACTTGGGGGATTGATTTGCGGTTGGACAATATTTCGGTGACCACCAATACCAATGTGCCTGAGCCGTCGGCATTGAGTCTACTTGCGGCTGGTGGCCTGTTATTGCTTCGCCGGAAGTCTAATGTGCGGTGAGTTTTGTTGCCTTTTGATTGTCATCATGCAGAAGGCACGGCACAACAAGGTGGCGACGATGCATTGGGCATGGCCGATACGAAATAGCGTAAGCATTAACAAGTGAATGGCATAACGATGAAACAGTTTCGAATATCGTTGCCCAGGGGGTGTCTGGTCTCGACACCAAAGGCGAGGCGTATGACGCATCGTCATCATGGTGGTGGTCGGCTTCTGATTCGCATGAGAGATCAAGGCTTCACGCTGATCGAATTGTTAGTCGTAATATCAATCATCGCGGTGATGGTGGCGCTGTTGCTGCCGGCGCTGGGTGCCGCTCGAGATTCGGCCAAGGGGACACAGTGTGCGACCAATCTCAAACAGATTGGCATAGGATTGATGCAATACACGCATGACTATGATGGCTATTTTATTGTGGCCTATGATGGCACTAATCCCTGGTATTCGGGCGATGTGAATCAATCGTATTTTGCGCGTAATTATCTACAGATGCGCGGCGTCGCAGAACCGCGCGGCGTGCGGGATCCGGGCAACATTCTTGACTGTCCGATGAATGACGATGGCTACGTTAATTTGCCGCCGAACAATTATCACATGGACTATGCTTGGAATGCGGAGTTGGGCGGCCTGATTGGGCTTGGTGGCGAATACTTACAGAGCGAACGTGTTCGAGGTTTAAGTCGGATTGTGACGTTCGTTGAGATTTGGGACGATTTCTGGGTGTCGTCCACCAGCAATTACTGGTCGATTGCGACGACCTATCCGCACCACGATTCAGGCTATTTTCTCTTTGCGGATGGGCATGTGGCTGCGGGCAGGCAAGGTGATATGTCGGATAGTAATTTTTTGCCGTGATGCTTGACGTGCAATGCTAATCCCTCGCTGGTGGCCGCCGGTTTTGCCGAACATCGTCGGCCTATGAAACAAGTGTTGATGTGGGCTGAGAGTAAAGTAACTAGATCATGACGCATTCGGTAGAAGATCACGACTGTTCACAGGCCTATCTGTTTCTCGACGATCGTTGGGTTCAGGATAGCGCTTTGGTGACCCGTTTCTGGCATCAAGCAAGAAAATACCCACAACCCATTCTTGTGGCAGATCGGCCTTGGGAATACAACTGTCCAGTGGCTTACGGCACGGTTCTGCGACGCAACGGGAAGTGGTCGATGTGGTATACCACTTGGACCAGATCGATTCCATCTCGTGTTTGTTATGCCCACAGTGACGACGGCATTCATTGGGACAAGCCTGATCTACATCTCCATGCGTTCAACGGCAACACAAACAACAATGTGGTTTTGGTTTCGTGTGAAGAGCCCAATGGTGGGGCGATCGATAACATTTCCGTGATTGACGATCCGGATGATTTGCAGTGGCCACTTAAAGCGATGTATTGGGACAGTGGCGATCCAACTGACAGTACTTCGAAAAATTCAACACGTGGATACTATGCGGCACGATCGAGCGATGGGGTTCACTGGGAAACGCTGGGGTGCGTGTTGCCAGGATATGGCGATCGATTCAATGCCATGTCGTATAAACATCACGGCAAATTTATCGTCATGGTGCGCGAGCCGAACTATTTGTCATATGGCAAAGGTCGTGTGGTGTCGTTGATTGAAAGTGAAGATTTGATCCACTGGTCGTCGCCGAAAATCGTGTTGCAGGCGGATATGGATGATCCAATGCGAATGGAGTGCTACTCGGCGACATGCTTTCCATACGCGGGGCAAATGTTGGGGTCATTGGAGCGCATGCATGCTTGTCCTGATAAAGTCGACAGTGAAATAATATGGAGTGATGATGCATCATGTTGGCACCGTGCTAGAACGCGGCCGCGCTTTATTGAATGGGGAGCACCCGGATCGTGGGACGATACATGGATAAACCTGACATCCAATGCGCCCATTCGCGTGGGTGGTGAATTGTGGTTCTATTATTCCGGGCGCAGTGGTGCCCACGGTGTGGCCTATCCGCACAACCACGGTGCCATCGGATTGGCAACCTTACGCCAAGATGGATTTTGTTCCCTGTATGGTGAAGGTGATCGTACCCGTGTGGTGACAAAGCCCATCGCCTGGTCTGATGCGGATCTGTTCGTCAATTTTGAAACCCAGCGTGACAGTTTGGGACGGCCTGCACATCTGACAGATGGTCGTATTCGAGTGGCACTGCGCGATGGGCAAGGTACAACGTTACCTGGATTTTCCTTCGACGACTGTCAGCCGTTGGATGCGACGAGTTTTTCAAAGCGCGGAATATGTTATGCGCCGGTCGCATGGCAACAAGGCCAGTCAGCCAAGAAATTTGCTGGCCGTGAAATTCAAATCGCATTTCAGATCCATCAGGCGCACCTGTACGCTTTCAAAGCGGGTGATTCGATATCACCGTGATGATTGGCAGCCATAAAAAGAACCTTCGACTGCAATCCATCATGTATCAATCCTTCAATACTTTGAAGGTTGCGGTCTACATCATAAAAGGAAGATAGCTGATGTATCACAGGATTGGATTGTATTTGATTGTGTTGGGATGTTACGCCGTTGTATTTGTTGGGTCAGGGATCGAGCGGGTTGACGCGCGTCAGGTAAATGCGCTTGCTTGTATGCAGACGAATGAAGTGCCGGTCTTGGATGCAATACTTGATGATGCTTGTTGGCAAGCGACCGCGTCGGCTAGAGGATTTTCACAGCTTGGTACCGGAGGTTACCAGCTTGCCACTCGACAGACGCAGGCTCGTTTTGCCTACGATGCCGCGTTTCTGTATGTCGCGGTCGAATGTTTCAGTTCGGGTCAAAATGAAATCATCGCTAAACCAACCAATCGCGATGGACCTGTGTTTGACAGTGATTGTGTGGAAATTTTTTTGGGTAGCGATACCAATGGTGCCAGTGATGCCAACGGGACCAATGGGATCAAGGATGATGGATATACACATTACGTCATCAATGCCTTAGGCAATTATTACGATGCCCGCGATAACGATCGGACATGGGATTCAAAAATTACGGTGGCGACCCGGCGCTACGATGATCGTTGGGTGCTCGAAGCCGCAATACCTTTTTCGGAATTAGAGAAACGCTCACCTCAGAGCGGCGACACTTGGACGTTTAACGTAGCCCGTGAACATCGACACCTTGATCAACCGGTAGCGTTTAGTACATGGTCGACACTTGGCGGTTCGTCTTTCCATACGCCTCGTGATTTTTCATTGTTGCGATTTTTCAACAAAACCATACCGAATGAACTTCGCCAGGTGACAAATGTGCGCAAGCCGCTAACGCCTGGTTTTAAACCATTGGATGACGGCGATTCTACCTATGCCTGGAAACTAAGTCCCCATGCCACACGTCAAGCCGAAGTTTATTTGTCTGATGTGTATATCGTACGTAGCGATCGCCGTGGGCTGATTGCGAGCCAGGCAATGAATGATTTTCCGTTGCAAGGGGCACGGGTTCAAGTATCGGTGGATGCCAAAGGCACACAAGGTGCGACACTGGGCATGATTGCTCGTTATGAAACCGAAGATGGTCAGGTTTCTGAATTCCCGATGTTCTGGGATCAAGCGTTAGCGGATCGTTTTACCCGTACGCCATACACGATTACATTTCCGCCAAACGCGCACCGACTTTTGGCGATCGATTTGCATCACAGTAACGGTTTGGGAGAAGTGTATTGTCGCCATGTGAATCTGGATGTTTTGAGCGATGCCTATGACGGCATTAAAGATCCGACGGATACTATGGCAGACTATCGGATTCCAGTTGGCGAGCCCGCGCCATCGATCGACGCAATCCCTTGGGCACCATCATTACCAGGCGGTCCCATTCGGGCATTGGTTATTATTGAATCAAGAATACAACGAGGCGCGGAGGAATTGGCCCAGCGTCTGGATATGGAATACGAACTTGTGTGGCTTAGCCAGGGAAGCTATTTTTCCTACGACGCTCAACAAATCAATGCTCGGCTACGACGTGAAACAACGCCTTATGATGTAATTCTGGCCAGCGGCGACATCGAGGATAGGGCGCTGATCCGCATACTCGAAAAAAATATTGCGAGCGGGACGGGGATGATTTGTCTGGCAGGCGAAAAAGGTTGGTCTGCTTTACAACAACGACTCACATGGCTTGCCGACACCCATCGACTTGATGTGAACCAGAAACCGGAGGTTTTGAAATTTGTGCCGTGGGAATACTTTCCGACAGTTCCCGACAACTACATTGAAGGTGTTAATCCGAGTGAACCAGCGATCAAGAGTCTGGGAATAAGCACGTATCAAAAGGGGCGTGTGGTTTCACTTGTTTATGGAAGTCCGGCGGGTATCTACGATGGTTTGCTTCCACATGTCGGTCTCAATCGCACTTCGTTGGCGCATTGGTGGGAGTACAACTATTCATTGCTGGCTAAATTGATCCTGTTTGCTAGTGGTCGTGAACCGGTAGCAAAAATAACTGATATCAATGTGGCGCCATCACAGGATCGCATTCATGTGACCATTGCTGCTAACGGTGATACTGCCGGTAACCTGACCGTGCAATGGCCGACCTATGCGGGGGAGTCGCAAAAGGAAATTCAGGTAATACCGGTTAAAGTTTTGGGAGAGGGCAGTGCCACCGCTACGATCGAAGTGCCTGCTGAAATTCGCAATATGCACGGCATGCATGTTGCCAATATTTTCTTAACGAATGATGATCAGGAAACGTTGGATTGGGCGACAACAACCTGGGATGTTCATAGCAGTATTCGTATGGCAACCCCGAATCCCTTTGACAATTGGGAAAGTCAAGATGGTTCATCATTGCAAGGCATCATACATATTCATGATGACAGACATGACTCGAGCCGACCCAAGCCAAATACATTACATGTACAAATGTGCTTGGTCGATGCCAACGGCCGTCTTGTGTGGGAACAAACGAAGCTGGTCGTGCTTGATAAATCAGGGAAAACCAAGGTTGTGGTTATGCCGTCAATCGATCGCTCCGTGACGCTGGGACATGAGTTGGTGGTGACATTACGTGATGCTGATGGCGTTGTGGATGGCGTGGTAGATTGTCGGCGATGGCCGATTCACGTGGCAGGGTTGTGGGATGAGCATCTGGATGATTTTCGTGCGGGTTTGTACGGTGATTTTTACCGTCGCACGCATACCGACGATGTATTCACACACTGGGTGCAAACCATGGGATTCGATTTCGTGGTCGAGCAAGGAGAATTTCAGGATGCTCCTCGGCTCAACATGCCATGGTATGACAGCGGTGTCGCGATCAGTGCTTTTCATCATCGTAAAGGTGTTGTCGCGGAATCGCAGAGGCAGCCATGTTTAAGCGATCCGGAGGCATTCGCTGAAATTCAACAAAAAGCTGTTCGCAGTGCAGGAAGATCATTGCAAAGCGGTGCGTTACTGATTTCGATGGCTGACGAGGCAGAGCTGGTTAAAGATGGTCTCGTTGAATTGTGCTACGGCCCGCATTGTCGAGATGCGTTTCGTGTATGGTCCCAAAAAAAATATCAGCAACTTGATCGGCTCAATGACCAGTGGGGAACAGCATTGCAAACATGGAAAGAGGTCGAACCTGTCACAGCCGAACATGCTCGGCAGCGTGGAGAGTATTCCCAGTGGGTTGATTTTCGAACGTTTATGGAAGACGTCTGGGTCGGTGCGTACGTGAAGATCAAGGGCGCCATTTTGGAAAAATATCCTAAGGCACGTATAAGCCTAAGCAATCCGTTTTATCTGAATCCGTTTAGCGGGTCTGATCATGAAAAACTCAGTCGTCATGAAGATTTTTTTGGTAAATACATGCGACCGGACTTGATCAAGGAGTATCGATCTTTCAATTCATCGGCATTGATGCAGACCCATTGGGGTTACCTGGAGGACATTGATTCCTGCCGGTGGTATCCCTGGTATTTCGCGTTTCATGGCGGGGATTTGATGAATTTTTATGATTGCGTGTCCCATCGTAGTAACTACGACCTTTTTGATGGAACGTATCGTCACACGCGTCGTAGTCAGGCGATTGTTGATGTGCAACAAGATCTCACGCATGGCGTGGGAAAAATTTTGCATGATGCAACACCGGCAAAAAACCAGGTTGCTGTTTTGTATTCACAAAACAGCATGAAGGTGGCATGGATCGAAAGTGATGCGAAGGTTGGTCAGGAGATATGGGATCACCGGGTAATGGAGAAGTTGCCCGTCTCCAATTCCTTTGCGCTATTCACCAAAACCATGGCCAGTGTGAAATTCATGATCAAGGAAACTGGCCTGCAACCGGACTTCATCACGCCAAACATGATTATGAATGGCAAGCTCAATGATTATCGCATCCTGATTTTACCCGGCAGCCTAGCGTTATCCGATGAAGCCTTGGAAGTGTTGGCCGCCTATGTAAAAGCTGGCGGAACCGTTGTCGCGGGTATGCGAACCGCGATGTTCAACGAAGACGGCAAGCGAATGCCAAGCCGTGAAGTATTCGAACGGTTGTTCGGTTTGCAACGGGTTAACGATGGCTATACCACAAGACCTGCCAGAGTTGTTTTTGCCAAAACGAAGGCGTCGCATTCAGACCGATCGCTGGTTGAAATAACTTCGTCGGCCCATGAAAATATAAAGCAGACCACTGCTGACATAATTGCTGGTTACGACAATGAAACACCAGCCATCACGGTCAATCAGTATGGAACCGGCAGGGCGATCTATCTGAATCTATTTGCGGGGCCGAGTCTGGCGTTGCAGCATATTACGCGAGAAATTCTTGAGATTGCCGGGGTTGAACCACGCGTCGGATTGTCCCGTGATGGCGTACGCCCGCTTGGCTACGAAACATTTGAGTGGGAGCGTGAGGCAGTGACTTATGTTTGTTTGCTTCGTGACATGGCGCCGCAGGGAAAAACGAAGTCGGTATGGTTTGGGCCGGAATTTCACCAGGCGATTTCTAGTCAAGAACAGATCCACGTGACATTGGCTCAGCGTGTACATGTGTACGATGTGCGTCAAGGAGAATATCTCGGTTTACGTGATACATTGGATATCGCCTTTGCACCCGGCGAGGCAAAAGTTTTCGCGCTGCTTCCCTATGGAGTGGCTGATATCCAAGTCAACAGGTTTGGCAGAAATGTGTTTGTTCAGGGTGATTCTGTGTCGTTTCGCATCAACGTTGAGGCGAAAGATGGTTCGCCGTTAGCCGATCATGTTGTGCGTATCGAGATACGTGATTCGGATAATCGTATCGTTTCAAACTATTCCCGCAATATCCTCGCAGAGAACGGCGTCTATTCGGGAGCCATTCCATTGGCGCTTAATGACAAGCCTGGAGTCTGGACCATGCAGGTAACAGATGTGATCAGTGGCATGAGTAGCATCAGTAAATTTGATGTTACGAGTCGGCCCTCGTCAATAAATCCGAGGTAGATGATGATTAAACGGGATGTGATTTGAATGATGCCATTGCAACTGACACAAGAAGACCTGATTGCAGATTTTATGCGAATGGGACTGAAGACCGGCGATGTGGTGTTTTTTCATGCATCATTAAGCCAACTTGGTCACGTCATTGGCGGTGCGAATGCTGTGATTGATGCGTTGTTACAAGTGGTTGGCCCTGAGGGCACAATCGCCGTGCCCACGATTGTGCATACATCAGGAATTCCTCGTGATCCTTTTGATGTGAAACGTAGCGATTCGGAGGTCGGCGCAATTACCGAGGCGCTGCGACAGTATCCGGATGCTATTCGTAGCAACCACCCGACACATAGCGTGGCGGCGTTGGGTGCCAAAGCATTGGAACTAACCAGTGGCCATGCTAAGGCCACCGGCGTATGGACGCCATGGGGCAAGAGTGCCTTCGGAGTCGGATCGCCTTGGGATATGCTTTATCGATGGAATGCTCGTTACTTGCTTCTGGGCGTAGGGTTTGAGGTTTGCACGATGTTTCATTATGTGCAGACGCGATATGTTGCGAGGCATCAACCTGACTATGCCGAGCCGATTCCGTTTCCATATTTCTGCAACCAAGCGATGGGCGAACAACTCAAGCAGGAGCTCAGTCTCAAACCACACCAGGCCGGATCGGCTCAATGTTGGCTGGCCGATACGCGGGATATTGTTTGTTTGACGCAGCAAGCCATGGCGCAGGATTTGTTGTTCTATGTGGAAAAAATTGACAATACGTCAAGTGCAAATTGGTTGCGTCATACATACGGACGATCGCTAAAACTCCGGGGCGCGTTTGGATCAGAAGATTTTAATATTCCGCAATGGCCGCATAGTCACGACGGAACACAGCTCAAGGCACGTGTGTGCATCATTGAAAATGATGCAGGACGTTTTGTGCTCGTTTCATTGACGGTAATCTGTCTGAATCGTTCGGAACACGCGGCCATTCGTGCTTACATCGCGCAGTTGCCGGGAATGGCTGGAGCACAGATCATGATCACTTGCACTCATGTTCATAGTGGTGTGCCGTTATTGACTTCAGAATCCACCAAGTCGGCGCAATTCATTGATTCGATTGGTCGGGCGGTGTGTAGTGCTGTGCGTCAGGCTCTTGCATCCATCCAGCCTATACGTCTCGCGGTAGCGGACCGTTCGTTGGCAGGATTGACGCGCATTCGTCGTGCACGCATGAATGATGGTCGGGTATACAGCGTACGTCGTGCGGTGCCATCATCATGGCGATGCGAGCAGAAGCCTGAGTTTGTCGATGTGGATGGCGAGCTCGATACGAACCTCACTGTTTTGCGCATTGAGGATTCCTCGCAAAACGTGCTGGGGTGCTTGTTTCATTTTACAACCCACCCGATTCCCGATCTGCATGGCTATGCGGCAGATTGGCTTGAGCAACATATGAGCGATGCGTTTACCTGTGTCCCACTCAATGGTGCCATGGGAGACGTGGATACATGCTTTGATCAGGCGTTTAACAATCGTTTTGAAAATGATCAGTTGCCTGATCAGGCACGTGTTTTGTACGGAGCGATTCTGGAATTGTTGGGCCGGGCAGAAACAAAAGATGGTGGTGATTTGAAATTTGCAGCCTGCCAGCTAGACCTCGCCGTCGATTCGCACGTGATACAGCATCGTTCTTCGGATCCAATGCCGTGGATTGCAGAGGTTGCTTCGCGCCAGGTGTTTGAAACTGACATGCTTGGCGTTCGGCTAGGTCCGCTTGCGTTCGTGGGAATACCTGGTGAACTGGCTTCGAAAATGGGGTTGCTCATTCGGCGAAGTTCACCGTTTGTCTACACGTGTCCGATTGCGTTAGCTAATGATCAGGTTGGTTATCTGATGTCGCGTGAATCCAGAAGCATTGGTGGCTATGAAACTGATCCGTCACAATGGGCGCTAACTGCGCCGGGATCCGCCGAAAAAATACTGGAATCGGCAACCCGTTTATTGCATGAACTCAAAGGCAAGCCTTAATTTCGCCAATACGCTGGGATAAATTTGACGCCGGGTGTGGTGGTGTCCCCAAGGTGAAAAGGAATTGCTTCGATTGTGTGACATTTGATCAATCGAGAAAAACTATAGATGGCATTCATATGGTCAAAAGAGTGTGCCGGTGGTCTTGTGGCCATTTTGTAGAAAGTTTGTAATGTTGCGCCCGGTCAGTCTGTTTGGTTGTATTGATGTGACGCAGAAAATAAGGTGGATAGAACACTGTGATCCGCGCTAATTTGAATTTGCTGGTGGTCTTGCCAGTAGTCATGTTAGCCTTTGAATTTCGGATTGAGCAAACACGCAAGTATATACGACGAATTGTAAAAGTAATCATGCCGTGCAAAGGGCTTTGAATTCAGTGCTCCGGATTTGTTTTTTTGGCTGTTGTACGAATTGCCGAAAAATTATCACAATCTATTGGTGGGCTTTTGCTCCAATTTCTAGATATCCCTTGACCACTTCGCCGCGTTCCACCTGTTCGAATGCCTGAAGCCAATCGGCAAACGGCCATGCGTGCGTCATCATTTGATCGACCGGAATCCAGCCGCGCGTCATCGCATTCATCACCCATGGATAGGCTAGATGATCGCATGCGGGGAACTGTCGGATCTGACAATGCCCTGAGCCGGCGCTGAATGTCAGATCATAATTTTGTCCTGGCGTGACACCATACAACGCGATCGTGCCACCGGGTTTGATCACACTCAAGCCGAGGTTGATCTGGTCTGGCTTGCCCACCGCTTCCAGGAAAAAATCCACACCGATCGATTTTGTATAACCATGTACAGCGGATTTCACATCCTGTTGCGTGACATCAATCGCTTCGTCAGCCGCGATGTTTTTCGCCAGATCCAAACGCGAGGCACGTCGGCCCAACACGATCACCAGTGCCGCACCCGAGAGTTTTGCCCATAGCGCTAAACTCAGCCCGGCAATGCCCGTGCCCGAGATGCAGACCGTTTTGTCACGCAGGCTACCGAGGTTTCCGATCCAGTTGGCGGTTTCAGCCAAGGATATTCCCAACACCATTTCCCGCAGAGGGCGTACCGCGTGGATGACGTTTTGTCGCAGCGCGGTGTAGTCGTCGGCGAATGACGAATCGCCATCTGCCATCATGGTTTGTCGATCGGTCACCAATCCCAATTCTGCAAACCCACCCCATCCACTGGCCATGCCATCCCATGTTGTGCCGGGCAATATGGCCGTGGGTCGCGTTACCCAATCGCCAGGTTTGAATGTACGCACACGATTGCCGATCGATATCACTTGGCCAATCCCTTCATGTCCCAACACGCAGGGATATTCCGAATGATATGGCTGGCGGCCGCGAATGATTTCACGATCAGTCGTGCTGCAAATGCCGCAGCCCATGATCCGCACCAGCGCCTGGTAGGGCCCGGGCACCGGATCGGAAATTTCACGCCAATCCAACGTGTGATTTTTCGTAACGATGAGGGCTTTATTCATAGTTGCCCCCAGTCGAATACCACGCCCAAAGACGCCGACGCATCCTGATCCAGCATGCGGTAAATTTCGACCGCGTCATGGGGCGAGACCACATGACTGATGAGTGGCCGAACTTGTAAATGTCCATCAGCAGTCAATCGCATCGCCGCTGCCACCGCTGCGCCGGAATGAGCGCAGGGGAAATAACACGTCGCCATGCGAGACTGCATCGCGTTTAAGTCAAGCGACGACGGCGGCGGATACCAACCTTGAAACACAAATTTTCCACGAAAACGCAACAACGGCAATAAGCCATTGACCACACTCGGCTGACTCGACGTATCGATGATGACATCAAAACCATTCGGGGCAAACGTTGCGGTGACGTCCGCTAGTGATTGCGTTTTTACATTCACAGCCATTTCAACGCCACACTGCCGAGCAATATCCAAGCGGCTGGGCACGACATCCGCCACCACAACACGTGCTCCTTTCAATCGACATATCTGTGCGGCCAATTGTCCGATCGCACCGACGCCACTGACTAACACATTGGCGCCTGCCGGAATCGTTGCCATTTCAATGCCACGTAATGCCACGCCACATAACTGCGTCAACGCCGCGTCAATCGGGTCCAATCCCTCAGGCAATTTCAAGCAACGATGCACATCCAATTCTTCTGGATTATTCTGTTCGCACTCAGCCACCACGTCGACCACCGCGTGTGATAGATGTGATCCCATCCAGCTGCCAGTGTAAGGCTCGGGTAATCGGCTCTGAAAAAAATTGACATGGTCGCCAACGGCATAGCCCAGCGCGGCAGCCTGATCCCCGCACTTCGTCACCCGTCCAATTCCCATGTAGCCGGGGATATTGGGAAACGTCACTTCATCACGCTTACCCAGATACGCCCAGCGTTCAGTCCCGACCGATACCCCGGAACAAACGACCTCTACCAGTACGTCGCGTTCATTGATATCCGGTAATTCCAGTGTTTTTAGGCTAACCTGGCCGGGCGCATCAAACACAATAGCGGTGGACTTCATAGCAGGACTCCATTGGTATGAATATGGCCATAACAACACCACGACACATAGTCACATTGTTAGGTGGCAACCAATCTATCGGAATCCATTCCACGCCCGCAATCGCACGGTTCGACATAATCTGGACATTTTTGATATTTTTATCATATGCCTGACATTTCTCCTCTTTGGTTGTCGTGGATAAATCCATCCCTATACACCGCGTGGCAAGGCCGATGGCAGCGCAGGCATGTGGAGCCGATTCGTTATCTACCCGATCATGAGCTGGTGGTTTTTACGCGTGGGCAATGCCATGTCGAAATCAACGATCATGCATTTGATTGCATGCCTGGTACATTTCTGATTGTGCCTCCCAATCAAAAACATATGACGGTGGCTGGGGCAAAAAGTGTGCATCGCTATTGCGTTCATTTTGATTGGGTTAATCATCCCCGGACACGCCCGCATGTTCCTTGCATCTGGCAAAACGAACCCCTGCCACGATCCGCTGTGCGAAGCGCTCCGCATTGGTTGCCACGCGGTCCGATGCATGGCCAGATTGTTGATCCCGGCGCGGTCTTTGCTTTATTGGATACCTTGATGGCCCGCTGGTCTGCCGGTGGTACGCTCAATCGTGCTGCATGTCGCGCGACGTTGTTGGAAATTTTATTGCGATTATTCAGCCCGCTCGAGGATCGCATGCGAACGCCTGGCCGCGCGATCGATCTGGCGCTGCGCGTTAAATTATTGCTCGATGATGTACGCGATGATCGGCCGAACTTGCCTGCCGTCCTGGCGCCGCTGGGGTATTCGTATGAACATTTGGGCCGAGTGTTCCGTGATGCGTTCGGCGCTACGCCATTGGCATACCTGAATCTGCAACGGCTCGAACGCGCTAAAATCCTGTTGCGCGATCCTAGTCTGAGCATCGCCACCATTGCCCGATTGGCTGGCTATCACGATGCCAACTATTTCAGCCGTACGTTCCGTAATCGTGTGGGCATTCCCCCGCGGCAATATTCCCAGCTAGCCGCCAAACCTCAGTATGAATAGCGGGCAGTCTAGTCCACGGTCGCGTCGCCAACTTGCTGTCGGTTGGTTGTAAACAAGGCTTCATGCTGTGATCTGTGTGGTTTGTGTGTGTTTTTAAGTCTATGTAATTAATGTACTTGTGAGTTTGTTTGTCGCATTTTGTTGACATTTGATTTTTTTGTGATAATCTGTTTTATATCTGTTTCGAGTCGCGGCAATGGGTCGCCAGGGTCTTAGTTGGCAGGTTTTATTTGATGAATGCCGTTGCAATAAGTCCGATGCTTGAACCGCTGGTCGAAGACATGGTGCGGCGGATCAAGGCCGGGGAATACAAGTCGGGTCAGCGACTGCCGACGCTGCGTCGTTTGGCAGACGAGTATTCGATGTCGGTCGTGATGGCTCGCAAGGCGATGTTGCATTTGCGGGATCGCGGGCTTATTCGCGTTCATCAACGTAGTGGCTGTTATGTCAACAAAGTGTTGCCGAATGAGTTTTCAGATTCGAATGATCGGCCTCGTTTGAAAGTACGGCCGGCTGTATTTTTGGTCATCACGCGTGATACGCCGTTCGCCACTCATCTCTTGATGCCGACGATTACCGCGTTGCAAAAGACGCGATTGGATTTGTCGATTGCCAATTGTGCCGGGCCGGACCGTGATAAACAGTTAGCGCATTTGTTTCGCAGTTGGCAGGTAGCCTCGCCGAAGGCCATCGTGATTCAAGGTGCAGCCAATGAAGTTTGGCAAGCCATCGCCGAGCAATATCTACCGCAGACGCGAATCATTTGTACGTATGGTGGTGTGGGCAGTACTCACCGCGGTTGGGATTACGTTAATCCGCACGAAAGCCAGATGTATCAGATGGCTTGCGAATATTTGTTGGATCGAGGTCACCAGTCAATCGGATTGACGACCATTCGACGTAATACGCGCAATTTTAAAAGTGCTGAATTGCGCCAGGTGAATCGTCATATTCTTGCGATGGTGGATGCGTGTGAAAGGCGTCAATTGTCTCACGCAGTCAAGATGCATTATTTCCCGACAGGCCAAACGATTTATACCTTGTCGGGTCGACATCCGGAGCACATGCAGCAACTCAAGGCCTGGCTGAGTGGTCCGAAACGTCCGACGGGAATTGTGGGGCGGCCGTTCCGGCTCGACACGGTCAAGATTGCGGCTGAGCAAGTCGGTTTGAAAATCGGACGTGATCTTGAGCTGATCGGCGTCGGAGATCCGACGGCAGCGCTTCTGGGAGAATATCCCTGCATTTCGGAAAACCCGGAACTGGTGGCCCAGGAAATCGTGCGTTTGATTGATGAGCCATGGTCGGACGATCACGTGGCTTGTGATATTCGCATTTCGCCAGCATTTGTGCCGTGCCAATCGCATACGACGATTGAAAGTACGTCATTGGCTGCGTCGTAAAGCGCCATTTTTATTACACCGAATTTTGAAACGAAAAGTTAAAACGAAGATTTTAAAGGAGCTGGATATGAGAAGCATCGAAAAAATCACAAGCACGACGATGGCTCTATTCGCCACCACAGCTTTCACGGTCATGACTGCCGTGATGGTGATGATGTCCTCAACCTCGTCGCTACAAGCAGCAACCTATCTGGAACTGGATTTTCAAAATGTCGGCTCCGGTCAAACCACCGCGGTGCAATCGGCAGGCACCAGCCAATTCGAATTGCTCAACAACGCCAGCATCGGTACCGCCGCGTCAGGCCCAACGGTGCCCATCAGTAGCATTAATACCGGCATGCTTTCCGTGCCACGTGCCAACGATGCTGACACCAGTGGTCTCAAAAGTTTCGACACCGGTACCACCAACAACCGGTATCGAGATTTCGTCGACTCGTCGAGCAATTTAGGAACCACCACTCTCACGATGATATACCGTCCGAATTTTGATGGTGCTGCTGCCGGTAACAACTACCTGTTTGCACACCGCGTTTATGGCAATAGTCGTAGTGTGAACGTTGCGGTCCAGTCGAATGGCGTCTTCCTTCGAGTCGCGGGCAATACTGTTATCACCACTTCGTTGGCTGACTCAGCAACCTGGGATTCAGATTCGTGGTACATGATTTCCGCTTCATGGTCAGTGGGGAACACAGCCCATGTTTATGTTCGCGAAATTGCCGATGGCAGTTCCGGTAGCTCAAACACGTCCACCGACCTTACCCCAACCACCGACAATTTTTCATGGCCCATCTTCATCGGACAAGCCACGAGCGTATCTGACCCTACCGGAGAATCGGCAAACGGTGATTTCGCGTACCTCCTATGGAACGATGATTACACCACATCAACCGCAGGTTTTGATGCCATCTATGATGGTTTAACCACTGTCCCAGAACCCGGAAGCCTGGCCTTGCTCACGATTGGAGCGGTCATGATCGCAGGTCGAAAACGCAACCGCACGGCCTAATCCCGATCAGTGAACCCGGTATTGTGGCGAGAATCATCATGTTGACCATGACCGCCTCACACCCCCCCCCAAGTTTCCCTCTTACTCCCACGCACCCCCAACCCGATGCGTAACCGCCCGCAATATTTTCAAACCTCCCCAGTGAGCCACGCGTTTACGCTGGTGGAGTTGTTGGTGGTGATCAGCATCATGTCGTTGTTGGTTTCGATTTTATTGCCGGTGTTGAGTAGCGCTCGGGTGACGGCGCGAAACGTGTTGTGCAAATCAAATATTCGGATGATCAATACGGGAGCGTTGTTGTTCGCGGAAGAAAATGCCGGGGTCTTGCCGGGAATTTCGTGGTGGTGGCCCTATGACATGGGGTTGGGCGTGCAGATCAAACAGACCCTGGGGATCAGTTCAGAAGCGTGGGTAGATTTGATGACGTGTCCTGATATTGCCATTGCAGGCGTGACCCTGCCTACCAGTTATGGTTACAACCCATGGCTGTATGCCGGACCCAGCGGTAGTCCATCGCATTCGAATGAATATGCTGATATCAAAATCGGCAACCTGCGTCAGCCTGATCAGACATTGATTTTTTGCGATGCGGTTCAACCGGTCATGCATAACACACGCTATATCGGTGATTATGAAAATCCGCGTCACACGGGGGTGGTCAGTGGGGCTTACTACATCCCCAACATTGACCGGGTGGCCAACGCATCGTTTGGCGATGGTCATGTGGAGTTTCTACGCTGCGTGGAAATCACAACAGGGCCTACGGCTGACATCTATTTTCAGACCGACGGTCGCGTCAAGGGGGCGCTCGAGATGCTACGAAATCCGGTGTACCCGCAGTGATGTGAATGTGAGTGGCGGATTATTGTTGAATGCACTTTTAAATGCATCGAGGTTGTTTTTTGTATACAGGTGTCCCTATTTTGAACGCATTTAAAACCAGCGTATGTTTCCGTATGGGTCGGTTTATATCGACCATGTTGTTCGTGGCGAGCATCATGGTTGGGTTGGTGATGCAGGTGCATGGCGCTGATCCTGATAAAACATTTCGCAATCTGTCGGTGTCGGTACCGAAAATGGCAACGGCGCCAGTGATCGATGGCATCATCGGTATGGACGAATGGCAGGGCGCGAGCATGACGCCACGCATGGTGCAATACGATCGTGATGATCGGTTGACGGATGGGGTCTCGCGATTTTATTTCGGGTATACCGACGATGCGTTGTATGTGGCGTGGCAGATTCAACGGCCTAAGGAAGCGGTCCGGCCCAAGGCAGTGGTGGTCGAGCCGGACACACGTTTTTATCGCACGGATGATGCGATTGAGTTTTCGTTGAACAACAGGACCGCCTCAAAAAACCGAACGCGAAGCCGGGATTTTTACATGATTTGGAATGCGATCGGAACCAAATTCGATCGGTATCGGCCGGTGGGTTTTGAGCACTCGCCGGACATGTCGTGGACGGGTGATTGGAAGACGGTGAGTCATCACGAGAGCGAATTGGGCTGGGAAGGTGAGGGTGTGTTTCCATTGGCGATGTTTGCAGGAGCGGACAAGCCGGAGTTAGGTCAGCATTGGTTTTTTCAAATTGGTGAGAATCGCGCGACGCCACAGCCACGTGTAACGTTGTTGGGTTATCAGTTGGGCTGGAAATCGGTGCATGACTATCCGACGATGTTATTCACGGGTGATGAGGGCGTGTATGCGCGTGTGTTGGATAGTGGAGCGATGCAGGCGAAAGGGCGAGCCGGGTTGACCATGGAATTGGTGAACCCATCGGCGACGGCGCGAAAGGTGGTGCCGACGTTGAGGTATTACAAACGCAAGTCGAGTGCGATAGGCGGGCAGCCGTATCTGTTGATGTTCGACCAGTCGCGTGATCGTTCAGAGGATCAGCAAGGGACAGGTAAGGTGGTGGTGGGAATTTCGGATGAGCGGTTATCGCAGCAGATCATTGACGACAACTATGACTTGATCCGTGAACAGCGCGAGCCGATGGTGTTGGATGGTGGAACGCGGCAGAAAATAGATTTTACGATTCCGTCGGCGGCCGGTGATTACCTGATTGTGTATGACGTACGTTATGCCGCTGGCGAAATGCCCAGGGGCGGGCGCGAATTGATCGCGGGTGGTCCGTTACCGTTTTTGGTTCCGGAGCCGTTGGCGGTGGTGGTTCGACCGTTTTATCTAGTGGATAAAAGTATTGATGTGACTGCGGATCTGCGCTATGTGCCGGGTTGGGCGGCGCGAGGAGCGATTGATGTGACGTGGACCTCCACGAAAGATCCAGAAACGGTTTTGTTATCCAAATCGATCGATGGTGAGGGACTGCACAAGCGATTGGAATTTACGATACCGATTGAAGGATTGGAGCCCGGCGATTACACGTTGGGGATGCGCGTGGCTGATGTGAGTGGCGAGGTGTTGATCAAACGCGAGTTTGATGTGGTGATACCGGAATTGCCCGATTGGTATACGGATAAGGCGGGGATGTCGCCGGTGGTGCCTGAGCCGTGGGTGGCGATGGAGGTGACGCAAACGGATGATCGGGCGATTGTTTCGACGTTGACCGGTGAGTATGAATTGCGCGATTCGGTGTTGCCTGCGACAGCGTCGGTGCGCTCGGTGTTCAGCGAAAAACGCGAGGCAGTATTGCGTGGGCCGGTGACGTTGACGGGCATGGTGGATGGTGAGCCAGTGGTATGGGGTGGTGACGTGACGATCGGTGACCAGGCGGACGAAATTGTGCATGCGCGATCGGAAGCGGTGGCGGGTGACGTGGTAGTTCGTGCGTCATCGGAAATTGAATTCGATGGGATGACGAAAATCACGTTGGATATTGAGCCTGTGGCGGGGCGCGAGCCAACGATGTCGGATATGACGTTGTCGATTCCGTTGACGAAAGCATTGTCGGACTTGTATCGTCCAAATCGTGCGTTGTTACGGCCGAACCAGGTGGATGCCCCGATCGGAACGTTGCCGATGGGTGTGGTGAAACATGATTGGCGGCCGAATGTATGGTTGGGAAACAGTCGTCGTGGTTTGGAATGGTATGCGGAAAACTGGCGGGGTTGGAAATTTGATAAGAAGTTGGCGAACGAATTGATTGAAGTGGAGAACGGGGAAGATGGGGCGACGTTGAAAATTCATTTTGTGCGAACGCATCCGATGCGAGCGTTGGTCTTGGATAAGCCTCGTCAAATTGTATTCGGACTGATGTTGACGCCAGCCCGGACAATCAATCGCGAATCGATTCGACATGCGCATAGTTACTACAACGAAGAGGGTGGGAAATTCAAAAATGTGTTGGAGCGAGAGGCGGCGGCAGGAGTGAACGCGGTGGAGGTGTGGAATCATCGGCCGTTGCAGGGTTGGCCAGACCAGACGCCGGAGCGCAGCGCGGAATTGCGCAAGCTGGGTGATCGTTTGCATGCGAAGGGAATCAAAATCACACCGTATGCAGGGTGGTTTATCAGTCGCAAGTCGCAGGTTTATCCGACGTGGGGAGAAGAGATGATTGTTGAGCCGCGTATTTATGCGGGGTTTAGTTGTGAGAATTGTTGCTGGAACACGCCGGTGATTGAGGCGTATATCGATCAGATGGCCAAGTCGAGCGTGGCGTCAGGCTATGACGGCTTTCGGATGGATGCCGGTTGGTCGGCGTCGCCGTGTTCGAGTTTGAAACATCGTGGGTATGGATCGGTGTGCGGATGGTTTGATGATGATGGGGATTTGCAGCCGAGCATTCCGTTTTTTGCGGCGCGTGAAGCGGCCAAGCGTGGATATCGGTTGTACCACGGAGGTGAAGTACGCAAAGGTGGTTTGGCACTGCATCATATCCATGGCGCGTGCCGGATTGCGCCGATCATGTCGTTCATGGATGCAACGCTCAGCGCGGAGGGCGCGGAGCGTAATGCGACGAACATGAAAGATTTTGACTTGTCGTTCTGGCGTGCGCAAATCATGGGCGATCAATGGGGACAACAAGTGATCTATGGTCCGAAGTCGGATCGACTGGGGCATAATTCGCGTTTGGCCGTTGGGCTGTTGCATCGGTTAACACCGCGTGGCAAAACGTTGATGTCGATGAAAGAACAGTCGTATGCGCGTGCGGCCAAGGCGGCAGAGAGTGTGTGGAAGGCTGAGGATTGGGTGCAATGGTTGGATGAGGGAACAGATTTTTTAGGTTATTGGGAAAACGGTGCATACTTGAATACGGGTGATACCGAGTTGTATGGTTCGTTTCACGTGCGTCGCGGTGAGAAGGTCTTGTTGGCGCTGTTTAATCGCGAACAGGCACCTGTGGAACGGACGTCGTACATTGATTTAGAAGCATTGGGATTCAGCGGTACGGTGTATGCGATGGATGCGGTGACGAAAGAATCGATAGCGATCGTAGATCACAGCATGACGTTGGATTACCATCCGGAAAGCTATCGTTTGATTCAGATATCGTCGGAGCCGTTTGATAATGTGATGCCGACAAAGATCAGTTCGAATTTGGCCGCAGAGCTGGAGCCGGTCCATTGGCCTGATGTTGCAGGGCAGACACCAGAGGGCTGGCGGGTGAGTGATGCGGCACGGTTTGCGATTGTCAATGGTGAATTGGTGATTGATGGTGATGGAGACATCGCAAGCGAAATGATAGGCAGCATTCCGTCCGTGCCGGGCAAGATCTATATGTTTGAAGTTGAAGCTCGGGTGGATTGCGACAATGGTGTTTACCTGGGCGATTCAGCGGAAGATGATTTGTTTATCGTGGATATGGGGGAGTTTTATGATCGGCCACGAACAATCGGTAGCCAGAATTTGCCGGGTCGATATGAATTGATGCGTACGTATTACACAGCGAATAGTGATGCTATACCGTTGCGTGTGATGTTGAATGGTCATGGGAAAGCAACCGTTAAACGCGCGGGCGTGTATGAGGTTGATCGGTTGCCGTAATGTTTGTGATGGATTTTGTTCGTGATAAATCGTGATCATTTTGAGGCGTTTGTATAGGACAAGATATTCAGCATGATTTATGACAACCTGGATATATTTACGCCTTCGTATATGTATGACGGTAAGGCGAATGACCATAGTTTCGTATTCGATGGGAAGCAGTGGCATTTGTTTCATATTGGTCTGGGGCGTGATGGAAATAATACGATCGAACATGCGATAAGTCCGGACCTGATGAGTTGGACGGCGCAAGGAGAAGTGCTGCCCAAGGGACCGGGGCCAAGTTGGGAATCACATCCGCGGGCCTGTGCGCCATATGCGTATTCATGGGAGGGCGAGCCGTATCTGTTCTATAGCCGGTACAGCGGTAGTGAACATGAGGGGTTTCACCGGATGTACAACGATCACTATCAACAGATCGGTGTGGGGGTTGGTGCGGACTGGTTTTCGTTGGAAAAATACAATGGCAACCCGGTGTTTCATCCGGATTCGAGTTGGTGTCCGTGGGGTGACAAAGAATCGATTCAGTTTCGGCCGCATACGTGTCGCGATCCGCATGTGGTGCGACATGGCGATGAATTTTTGTTGTATTACGTGTCATCAACGCGTCGTCAGAATTACAGCGCGGTGGGGCATGCCGTTTCAAAAGATTTACTGCATTGGAAAGATCTAGGTGCGGTGATCGAACGGCCGATCGTGTGGTGCCGGACGGCATGTTGCGAATCACCATGCGTGGTAAAGCATGGCAATTTGTGGTGGTTGTTCTATACACATCAGGGAATGACATGGTATTGCGTGTCGAACACGCCGCATAAGTTTGAAAATCCTACAGCGCTTAATCCGGTGCATGCGGGTGAAATTTTTCAGGCAGGGGATCGGTGGTTGATGTCACATATTGATTGTTTGTCAGGCGTTTTTTCGCTGGCGGAGATTGATCTGTCGGTGAACCCACCTGTATTTCGTCAATGGAATGGCAACGATAAATGCGAGGTGCATTAATGCGTCGTTTGTTCAGCTACGTCATGTTGGCAACGGTGTGCTTGATGAGCATGTGGGGGACGATTGCACGCGGTGATCGCACGACGGGGAAACTGGTGGTAGAACAACATCAAGATGGCCGTGTTCAGATATCAAATAATTATTATCTAATTGAACACAGCCCCAAGTATGGAGGCACGATCGATCGTATCACCTATGCACAGTCTGGGAAGGTGGTGGGGGTGCGTATGCAAGATGGATTTAATGGTGGATATCGAATTGAATCGGATGCGAATGCAACGATGTCGGTTGATGTGGCGCCGGACGGTCAGGAGGCCACGGTGCGGGTGTCGGGTCGATATCAATATCGCAAAACATCAGCGGAGGCGTGTCCTGCGGTGGAATACACGTATCAGTACCGAGCCGACTCGCCGTTGGTACGTGTGAGGGCGATATTGCCACGGCAAGAGGTGACGCAAACGTATACACGTCTGATGCAATATGCCTTTGATTTTTTGGGTGAGAAACCTTTCGATCGGATCGAACAACTGGCCACGCGTGGTGGCGATGGCGTGATCATGCCCGCGACGTTTGCGTTTAATGCATGCGAAGATCGGCCAAAGGCCGGTGTGTTGTATCGAGATGATGTGGATGCGTTGGGCGTTGTGAATCCTTTTTTGGGTAGTTTCACGATGGATGCCGAGGCGAAGCACATTCGTGTTCGTCATTTTATGGAGGAATGGTATGGCCGAGAGTTGACCACGGAATCGGTGTTGTATATCGGGCCGGCAGCGGAAGTGGATGAGGCGTTAGAAAATTTGCACGGTGACGCGTGTACCGGGAAGAAAGTTCGTGATGGTGTTGCGTCGGTTGTTCCGCAGTGGCGTGCATATTTCAAACGTCAGGATGATGGACGGCTGGTGATGACATCGTCCGGCGATAAGGAGGCTGTTGTTGTTTCGGAAGGCGGGCACACGAATTATCACTGGTCGGATTTGAGTGTGGGGCCGTCGCGTATTGATGTGGTGATGGTGTGTCGCGACGGGGATGACGGGATGAATCATTGGTCGATCGATGTAACGCCGAAAGATGAGCAGATTGGATTGTGGACGTTGGAATTTCCGGTGGTATCGGGCATCGTGGCGCGCGATGATATTGATGGTGCGGATTATTTGTTGTTCCCGTACAAGAGTGGCGCGCGTGTACCTAATCCTGGGGCGTCAGGTTTGTGGGAATCGATCTACCCGGGCCAAGCAGGTTGGCAGTTTTTGGCATATTGGCAAGGCGATGAGGGGTTGTATATCGGAGCGCACGATCCGGGCGTGGGTGTAAAAACGATGCGCAGTTTGCCGATGGGTGACGGGACGTTGGAATTGTCGATGAGTCATTCGGTGCCAGGGCAAGGGACTGCGGGTAATGGCTACGCGATGGACTATGACGTGGTGA
This sequence comes from Phycisphaerae bacterium, assembly GCA_030426385.1. Classification (GTDB taxonomy): domain Bacteria; phylum Planctomycetota; class Phycisphaerae; order Phycisphaerales; family Phycisphaeraceae; genus JAUHYI01. The sequence continues at coordinate 75,264 of JAUHYI010000001.1, read as the reverse complement.
TCGGGCCGTTTGTGGGTGATTGGTTTGACGCGGTGCAGATTTATCGATCATGGATGGTTGAGCAGTCCTGGTTTCCGAAAAAGCCATTGCATGCGAATGAAGATGTGCCCACGTGGTTGAAAGATGTAGTGGTTTCGACACGTCGTAGCGGTCTCCCCGAGTCAGTGATTGATACATCCATTCTAAGAAACGAAGCGGGCAAGGCGATCGAATATTATCACGGCGTGTTGGACGAACATGCCGACCTGGGCGCCGCGCCGACTTTGTTGTCGTGGTACGACGCGTGGTGGAATAGGGAACTGGCGTCGGCGGATAAATTTACGAATGCACCGACGCTGATCCGACCGGCAGGCTTACGCAAAGGTTTTGAACGCCTGCACGAAAAGGGCATACACGCGGTGGTGTATTTGTTATTCGGTGCGTGGGATTATGAATCGCCGTCGTGGCAAGCGGAGGACGCGGCGCAGGCGGTGGTGATACTGCCGAACGGCAAACCGTTTTTGCAACCCAGTCGACATCTGGGACGGATGTGTCCCGCGACGACAATTTATCAGCAAAAAATGGCCAGCGTGGTCGATGGTTTATTTGAAAGCGCTGATGTTGATGGGGTGTATCTGGATCTGGGCGGGACGCGTCGGCCGTTATTTTGCTTTTCAACGAAACATGGTCATCCAGTGGGATCGGGGAGTTGGTTAACGCAGGGCAAGATGGAATTATTACGACAGATGCGTGAAGCAGGGCGGAAACGCAATCCGGAATTTGCGTTGATCATTGAGGGGACGGGCGATTGCTGGTTGAATGTTAGCGATAGTTACATCATGTTTGAGTCGAGCCTGCCGATCCGTCAGGCGTTGTATGGTGACTATCAACGGACGGCCGGTGGTAAGCGATCGTCATGGGATAGCGAACCGTTGGAAGCACTCAATGCCGCCAAACATTTTGCATGGGGCGAACCGATCGGGCGACTTGTTGGTCGGGAAATGTATAGCCGAAAACTGGTGATGTATCCCGATCGCGTGGCGTATTATCGCGGTTTGGCGAATCATAAAACGGTGGCAAGGCCATGGTTGAATTACGGACGAATGTTGCGACCTGCGCGCGTGTCGCAATTAAGTCCGGCAGGTCCTGTGGAATTGATGCCAGACGCCATGATTCCTCATGCAACGTGGCAAGCGCCCGATGGGTCAGTCGCGTTTGTGTTCGCCAATGCTCGCCATTCGACGGAAGTCACGTTTCAAGTTGAGGCAGAGCTCGCGGCGTATGAATTTCCCGGGGATGGTTCGTGGTCGTTGTACGCGCTCGATGTTGAGGCAACCACTGATGGTGAATCAAATCCTGTGGCGCAGTGGACGCACATGTCGACCATTGATGGACCGATCAATCGTCATGAAACATTGTCCGCAGGCGGCACGATGATTCTGGTCGCTAAGCCGACGGAAATATTATTGCGATGAATGTGGCACAAAGAACAAAACGTTGGTCGCATTACAGCGTAAAAAACAATGGCAGAGCGATCGTGGGTCGTTAGCTAAACGTGAACCGTTCCCGACAGGACCCATGGACCACTTCTAACTGAATATATTTGAGAAAGCACCCGTCATGTCAACCACTACGGCTTCAACCACAGCCAATCCAACAGGCACTAGACTCAAGCAACACCATCTATCACCGGTTGCGCCATCAGCGATAACTCCATCCAATTCGATTAAAATCACAACGGCTGACGTTCGCAAAATTTCAACGCAATTTGTTCACGCTGTCCATGCGTACCACGGCGTGGATGCATTCAGTCGAGATGGAGACAGGATTCTCTATGCGGGAATTAACGAACCCGGTCGCGCGGCGATCGTGATTCAAAATCTGCTTGATCCGGATGGTCATGACATTGTTCTCGCTCAAAACGTGTCGTGTGATTTTCATACCGCAGCCCGTCAGCGTTGGTTATTTGATGATACCACGGTTCTGTTTCAAACGGATCATCCCGAAGGTTTGCGTTGTCCAGCAATTGTATCGATCGATCAGCCCGGAAAGTCAGAACTGATTGAATCACTGGTCGGCTATTTTGTGCGGGCGATTTGTGCCGATGGTATTCATGCGGGGGCATGTCGCAATGATCTACCCGATCCGCATGTCGCGCGGGTTAATCTGCGCACTGGCGATAAACAGATACTGTTCACTGCCCAGCAGTGCGCCGAATTACTCCCGAAAGATATACAACGATCCGACAGTGGCTATCGTTTTACACATCCGGTTTTCAATCACGATCAGACACGGATGTTTGCCAAACTGATGTACGATCCGGCGCCGCAAAATGCTCGGCCGTTTTGCGCGTTCTTTGTGTATCACGAGGATAGCGATCGCTTGATGTGTCTTGGCCATCGGATATCGGGGCATCCGTTCTGGATGTTGGATGATTGTCATATTCTGAATGTGAAAAGCCCGCAGGACGGTTCAGATAATCGCTGGTTAGTGCGTGTGAATACGGATACGGGTGAAGATGAAAAACTGTGTGATCTGCCGATCGAGGGGCCGGGGCATCCTTCACAATCGCCGGACGGGCGTTGGCTGGCGACGGATGCATTCACACCTGATGGGTTGCACTCGCCAATTTATGTGTTCGATGCGGCGTTGGGTTGTGCTCGTGAAATTGCCCGGTTGAATCATCATTTTAAGCCGGGGCCACAAGATCACTTTTGCCGCGGACAACCGCATCCGGTGTGGTCGCCGGACAGCCAGAAATTACTGATCAATTGCAACGAAGGCGGAACGAAGTATCAGCTTTTGTTATTGGAAAATTTTCTGATGGCAGGCGAGTCATGATCAGATCACAATCAAATTCACCGCGAAACATCGTGTATTTACATTCGCATGACACGGGACGTTATATTCAACCGTATGGTTATGCGGTGGGAACGCCGAACCTGCAGCAATTGGCCATGCGTGGTGTGTTGTTTCGCAATGCGTTTTGTGCGAACCCGACGTGTTCACCGAGTCGGGCGTGTTTGCTGACCGGACAATATGCACATAGCAATGGCATGATGGGGTTGGCTCATCGCGGCGGTCGATTGAATGATCCTTCACATTTATTGCCCACCTATTTACGCGAACATGGGTACGACACGGTGTTGGCTGGTTACCAACACGTGGCATTCAAAAATCCGATGGATAATTTTGGATACAGCACCGACCTGTCGGCTCAACGTCCGGAGACTCAGGCCATGGGAAAAATCGGCGAAGATCGTGACGACGCCACCACGCGCGATGCCTGTGCCTATCTGAAACTAGCCTCACATGATCGGCCGTTTTTCCTGGACGTCGGTTATTACCTGACCCACCGCACAGCCCACACGCCCGAAGGCATTCAATGGCATCATGAGGATGGGCCTCTTGGTGATCAGCGCTACGTTCGGCCGCCTGCGTGTTTGCCCGATACACCGAAAACACGCAGGGATTTTGCGGATTTTTGTCACGCTGTCGGTAGACTTGATCAGCATATCGGTCAGGTGATTCGCGCGTTGAGTGACACGCATCGGGTCGATGATACGTTAGTCATCGTGACGACTGATCATGGCATTGCATTTCCACATATGAAATGTCAGCTTACCGATCATGGTCTGGGCGTGATGCTGGTGATAGCGGGGCCTGGCGCGCATGATGCCGGCCGCGATGCCACGCCGTTTGCTGGGGGTCGTGTGATGCAGGGGATGGTTAGTCATGTGGATCTGTTTCCGACTATTTGCGACGTGCTGGGATTGCCGCATCCGCAATGGCTGCAGGGGCAGTCCATGATCCCTATGCTTGGTAACGGTAACGGGGGCGTGAGTGGTGAAAGTGATGAACGTCAACATGTTGGCGGTGATGTTTCGGATGATGATGTGTCAATTCGAGATGAAATATTTGCGGAGGTGAACTATCACGCCGCCCGCGAACCGATGCGTGCGGTGCGTACAGATCGCTACAAATACATTCGTCATCTGGAACCTTTGTCGCATCCGATTCTGGCCAACTGCGACGCCAGCGTGTCGAAAAACATGTTAATCGATGCCGGTTGGCCCACGCATGCTCAGGAATCGGAACAGTTATTTGATTTGATGTTCGATCCGAATGAATCGCACAATTTGATTCATGAAGCCAGCCATCAATCGGTGGCTGATGACATGCGTCAAAGGCTGGATCGTTGGATGCATGACACATCAGACCCCGCATTGGAAGGCCCAATTCGCGCATCGGGAATGCGTGATGATCCTGTATGATCGAACGCTGTGTTGTGTGTATGAGCAGTCAATTCCGAATGTATGCCGGTTGTCATCGGATGAGGTCGCAAGTCGAGAGTGCGTGTAATAATGGACGAACTGAAAAATATTTTAATTGTGATTGCTGATGATTGGTCACCCATTGCAGGATGCTATGGCAATGATGTGGTTCAGACGCCGAACATTGATCGATTGGCGCGTGAGGGGGTCGTGTTTGATCATGCGTATTGCGGAAGCCCATCGTGCGGGGTGAGTCGTGCGAGTTTGTTGACTGGATTGCACAGCCATCGTCATGGAATGTTTGGCCATTGTCATGAGCCGCATGGATTTCAAACGCGTGAATGGGTGCGGTCGATACCGGTGGTGCTCGGCGATCATGGATACCGGACGGGGATCATTGGTAAAAAACATTTCGAGCCTGATCATTTGTATCGTTTTGATTTTGATGCGACCGAAGAGCGTGATTCGGTGAACGTGTTGTGTGAGCGGACAGAGCATTTTCTTAATGAATGCCAGGACAAACCATTTTTCGCGATGGTGGCGACCGGGCAACCACACCGTGTGTTGCCTGGTTATGGCAACGATAAATTTTCAGAGCAGTTCCCCGTATTTTCATATGGTGTGGATGATGTGATTGTTCCGGATTTTTTGCCGGACGTCATGGCGGTGCGTGAGGATCTGGCGGATTATTACGTGGCGATTTCGCGATATGACCATGTTGTGGGGCAGGTGTTGGATGTTTTAACCGCATCGGGTCGATCGGATGAAACACTGGTGTTGGTCATGACTGATCATGGGATGCCGTATCCTGGGGCGAAGGGAAGCAGTTTTGATACGGGCCATCGGTGTCCGTTGATTGTGCGGATGCCGGGCCAATGTGGCGAAGTACGTGAACATGATCGTAGTGCGCGGCGTGAAGAAAAAAATAGGATGGGGAACAGAAGCCAAGCGATGGTGAGCTGGGTGGATGTCGCGCCGACGGTGTATGAGTGGTGTGGATTGCAGAAAGATGATTGGCCGGAGTCGGTGGATGGCCGGTCATTTTTACCAGTGATTACGTCGGCGGGTGGCCCGGATATAAATGCGTCGGTTGATGCTGACTCTCCTGATTCGCCCGGGGAGCAGATCAGCGAGGGGTGGGATGAGACATGGTTTTCGCATTGCTTTCATGAGATCACGAATTATTTTCCATACCGAGTGTTGCGTGGCCGCCGTTACAAGTATGTACGAAATCTGGCCTATCACATGCCGATGCCGATGCCATCTGATCTGGCACGATCGAAAACATGGCGTGCGGTGCAGCGCGAAGGGCTTACGAATATGGGCAAGCGGCCGACCGCTCGCGTGTTGCACCATGATCGTGAAGCGTTGTTTGATATGGAAGAAGATCCGATGGAAACCACCAATCGGATTGACGATCCTGCATTGGCATCGGTGATTGAATCGATGCGCGCGAAAATGATGCGTTGGCGAATTGAAACGAAGGACCCGTGGCTGGAAGTTTCCGTTCAGGAAGGCGAGCCTGGTGTACCCTCGCTGGAACTGATTCGGTCATAGAGGTAGGGTCGCCACAATCTAATGGTTTATTGAACGACGAACGGGAGAACGGGATTGAGCGGAGTGAGTTTTTGTTAGACAAGAGGTGCAACGGCCACATGATTTTGCCCATACCGATGCAAGTCCCGATTTCCCATTGCAACATTTTGTAAAATTTGCGACCGCACCCAAAGCCGGGCTGGTCGCTTAAGTGACCAATCCAGTGTGAATGTCATTAGGTCATAAATTTTGCAAAACACTCGAGCCGCTGGTCTCTTTTGTCGGGCATTTATGGATTGAGCAGATCGTTTCGCGTCCGTCCCAGGTGTAGCCAGTCAAACGCGGCTTGGCCACCAATGGCGTCGAGCGTCATTGATTCGATGGTCAATGGCCCACCCATGATCTGATAGAGATCGACGGTTTCTACTTTCCACTCATGCGGCGGCGTGTCGCCGAGTGGTAGGGATTTTTTATTGCCAACGCCGCCAGCCTGACCCACATGCATACCTGCGCCACCACCGCGGCCCGAGGTTAACTGCAGCGTGATGCCTTTGGTTTCATTGCTCAACGCTTTCCATGCGAAACGAGCGTAGCGGTATTCGCCAAGCTTGGGGTGTTCGGTAATTTTGAATTTCCAATTGGCAATTTTTTGAGTATATGGAGCTCTTTGCAGAGAATTGGCCTCGCCACTAAAGACCATGCTGTGGGCGCCATGGAAAAATTGTTCGGTGCTGATTTGCCAGTCTCGTTTGGGGTGTCGAAATATACCAAAGCTATCGAAAATTTCATCGAATAGCATGGCTGTCGATTTTCGATCCACCACATCCGGATGCGATGAGCCAAGTTCCTGGCCTTGGAATATTATTTCGGCGGTACGGACGTTACCGATCGGCGAAAGCAAACGCAGGCGGAATCGTGCCGCCTTGATCGGCTTATCCAATTTGTGATGATGCACTGCCGAGTCGGACACCAATCGAGCGGCATGTTGCCATTGTTCGGTTGAGGCGTCCCAGTATTCGAACATCACATTGCGCAGCCATGATTCCGGATGCTGTGGGTCTTCTACAATCGTGAGGCGATCAACGCGCAGCAGTGTGTTGTATCGATCGATCTCAATGTGCAGTTCATTGATCCAACTACCTGGTTGAGTTTTGTAAACGGTGCTTGAACTAAACCAGGGATCGGTTGGTGGTGTAGGATCGCCGTCAGTGAGTAGGGCGGTTCGCTCGTGATTGACCTGGTTACGAATGGTTCGGTTGCCTTTGTTGTTTTGGCCTTGAACCGTTAAGAATAGGATGCGCGTGTTATCATGGGCAAGTAAATTTGATTTGGCCTGATGGGCAATGGTCTGACGGCTTATTGTTTTGACGGATGACTGATGATGTTCAGGATTGACGGTGGGGACCGGTTCGTTCGGCTGATTGCGCACATCCGTTTCCCACACCGGCCCTGTCTCGAGATTCAGTCGTACCACGCGGCCGTTCCATGTGGCATACATCAGATCGCCATTGGGCAACCATTGAACAATTGGTGCCGCTTCAACATCCTGTTCGAGAAGCGTGTTGCCATCAGCATCGAACACATAGAGCGTGCCCAGACTGCTGCCGACGGCAATGCGACCAGTTTGGGGACAAACGGTTGGTGTTAACAGGTTGTCGTCACCATGAAACACCCAACGCAGTCCTTGTTCCAACGTGTGTTGGTGAAGTTGATAACCCAGTGTGATTGCGATGGAATTGCCGTCATGCGACAGGGCGATCGCATTGCCGCCGCTGGTTATTTCACGGACGACTTTTCCTTGGTTAATGATGAAAATCATGCCTCGGCCGGCACTGGTACGCACGGCAAGAGTTTGCTGATCACCGCTGACAATGACCTGTTCGACGCGACCAGAACCCGGCAATTCAAGTGACCAAAGTACGTCACCATTGTGGGCATCATGAGCCGTGAGCGCCATGTCCTGACCAATCACCAGTGTGTTGGTTCCCATGGCTGCGATAGCTTGTTGAGGTGGCGTGGAATTGTTACGCCAATCTTTCGACCAGCGTTGCGATCCATCACGATTTAAAACTGACAGGCCGAGGTTGCCTGTGGTGGCATACCATGTTCCGTCGGGGGATGAGGCGAAACGATTGGCCGTCGCGTACAGTTTGGCGGGGTAGGCCCAATGGATTTGTCGGCCGGTGACATTGTTGGCCGCGAGGCTTCCTGCTTCGTTGCCATTGTGATCGAGTCGTTGCAGGTGATAGCCCGACGCACTGGTGAAGTCGAAACGTTGTATGGCAAGGTTGTTGCCAACGACGGTCGGTTCGTACGCGAAGTAATCACCAACCTGACGGATCCAGCGAGTTTGGCCATTGGTGATATCCAGGGCGTAGACATTGCCATCATGATTGAATGCTGTGAGGTATGCACTCTCGCCAGCAACGACCATATCGCGCAAGCGCGGTCCGGCTGATTGTTGTGTCGGTCGCACGGTAGATGACACACGGTTGTCGCGTGTGGTGTGTAGCTTGTCTTCGTTGTTGAGACCGACACCATCAGTATCAACAGCGGATTTTGTTGCGGTATGTTCTTCGGCATCAGTGGTCCAGGCCAAGGGTAGTGTGGCAGGTGTGATGCGAATGGCGCTGGTTGTTTGTAAGCCGCTGATCAGTTCCGTGGCTTGCAGTCGCCAATCGCCTGCGATCGCGTTGACAGGGATGCGCGTCACCCATTGCAGATGATCCGCATGAGCGGTCGTTGTGAGTCGTTCTATCATCAGGCCTTCGGCGTCGAGCAATTGTAATTCAACGGGTAAGCCGGCTTGAATGGGTTGTCCATCGGAACCGAGGATGTTAATTGACCAAGCCACGTTTTGTCCTGCAACGGCTTGTTCGGGATGACGCAATTCAACATTCGTGATGCGTGTGGGCAGGGCAACATACACCGCTGCAGGTAGATGACGCAGGTCCGCGGTAATGCGACCGTCATAGGCATGAATCGGCTGCATTGCCATCAAGTCGTACACCACGCCACGCGCAGGTAACTGAACGGGCCATTGTAAATTTGCGGTGACCGGTTGTCGGGTACTGATACCGTTGGACACACGCCATAGTTGTTCGGGTGTGTGTGGTGTGATGGTGTTGTTCACTGCAAACAAGACCCGGGCGTCGCCACTTTGGAATTCGCTGGCGTACACCTGATCCTGATCGATTCGGCATACACGAGCGATGGCCTGATCGAGTTTTTCCCGTATCGCTGAAACTTTTGACAAGATCGTGGCAGGAACGGTCCAGTGAGAGGTGTCGTCATTGATCAGATGTAGCTTTTCGATTTGATCGAACGACACATCCAAAGGCGTAAAGTCTGCAACCAGTTCCGGCCGACATGTGCCGTCGGCGAAAATGGTTTTTCCGCTGGCCTTCGCTTTGGTCAGGGCTGCGGCCAATTCAGGTTCAAACGTTACTTCCTGATTGACCACCATAATCACGTCAAAACGATCCAGGGAATGTTCGTTGAGTTCTTCGGCAAAGACGAATGATGCAGGATGGTGACCGTAGAGCAAGACCTGATAGGCTTCGAACAATCGATTGTGATAGTACCCACCGATTTCGTTGATCCATCTGATATCGAGTCGGGCCATGCGTCCAGAAACGACGATAGCCACGCGGTCGTTGTTGTTTAACGCACGCAGCCATGGGCCATAACGGTCAGCAAACGTATTGATCGTACGAAAAATCGAAGCGGATCTTTCGTTGGCAGACCTTGGGTCGGTGTATGCCGTTTCCAGCAATGGCACACGATTCTCAGTGCCGATGCCGTCAACGCCGCGCATGATCTGCGCGAATAGCGTGGGTAGAATCTGCTCGCCCGTTCCCAGTTCGTTGCGAAATTCCGGATGCGACCATGCTGGTTTGCCTGGGCGTTTCTGGTAATCCACATTGTGTGGCGCATAATTGAACGGTGCGTTCTGTTCGGCCTGTAAATGCAGATCGACTTCATCGACGTTGGAATAAGTGATCGGCGGGTAGTTATGCAATCGGCGATAAGGCCCGGACGTTGCAGTGGTCAAGCCGGGGACAATCGTGTTGAGCGTGTCGTTGAAAATCGACTGGGCTTCTACGTTGTAGCCCAGATAGCGATCAGAAACGGTGTCGATGATGGGGGCCCATTGGCCGGTTTCGCGTGCCTGCTTGACGGCCTCATCGAATGCTTCGCGTTCATCATCAGTCGCTGACTTGGCTCCACGTGGGGTGACCCACCAGTTGGCCGTCCATGACCAACCGCGAAATGCTCGGTACGATTGCATGGATTCGGTGGTGAATTTGATGTCGCGTTTCAATTCGTCCATGGTTCGCTTGTCCCAACCTGTGCCGACTGGTAGGCCTGCGTCCATGTACATCAGGATTGACATTTGGTCGATCCCAGTGGCGCTGTACTGTGCCATCGTATGTCCGAATGTGGATGCAACCTCGACATAAGCTGGATCGATGGCCAAGGGATCTTTTTCTAAGCGTGTGGCTGTTGCCTGGATTGATCGATCACGGCCCTCGCCATAGGGACGCAAATGAAACTGGAAACGTCCGTTGCCGAGTCGATCGACCATGCGGTTAACGTGCATTTTTTCAAGACGATCAACATGTTTTTCAGCTCGATCTGCGCGGGCCCAGGTTTGTCCGAACACAAAGGTTTCGTTGTAATCGCCGTACCATAAGCGTGACATCTGCGATTCATCGATTCGTCCGTCACCGATCACGATAGATTGATCCACACTAGTCAGGTTGGAAGATTCAGACTCCGCTCCAGTTTCACGCTCAGCACGCAGGCGATATCGACCCGGCTTGAGTTGCTCGGTGACTGCGGCCATGATTTGCGACGATACGCTGGTGCTGTCCGATGCGAGGGGTAATGTTTGTGAAGCAATGATCTGTTGGCCGTCATCGAGTGTGATCGTCACCGCACTTGGCATTGATGCCTCGGCGGTACGCACGTTCACTTCGAACGGGATTGTTTCACCTCGGCTGTAATGTATTCGATTTAGAGGCGTGAGCACGTTGATCGAACCGTGCGTGTCAGGTTGACGAATTTCAACCAACGTTTGCGCAATGTAGGGCGAAGGTTGGTCCGATTGGATCGGCTGAATCTCGGGCGATACCTTGAGCAGATACAGTCCGGCCATATCGGTTGGCACTTGCAATTTGCCATCATGCCAAGTCAATTCGCGATAGTTGGTGTCTTCCCATCGACGAATCCAGATGCGCCAAATCGGTTGCATGTCACGTTGGTTTCTGAAATCAATTTTGAAACCAAGTTGCTCCCCAGCAGTCCATATCTCGCTATCCATTTGCACGGTCAGTTGGTCGTGATCGATCGAGATCGACTTTACAAAGTCACCGGTAGCTCGGTCGTAGATTGCAAATAGTTCAAACGGGTGTTTTCGACCTATGACCAACTGATTGTTGAGCACACGCAGTTCGTCAAACGCTTCGTTGGCTGGTGTCGTGTCTTTGTTAACCTTCAGGGTCACCTCTGAAATCAGTTGCCCATCGTTGTCATATGTCCGAACGGTTGGGTCATGTCTGCCGATCACGAGGACATGGCCTTGATCATCGACGTCGTAACCGCCGGAGTAGTGATCGATCGGGACTTGCAAACGCCATTGTTCGCGGCCTTGTGTATCGGTCCGGATCAGTAGGTTGCTTAGTTGCCATGTGAAAGTCTGGGACGCTTCGTGAACGCGCATGTTCAAGGGCGTTCTGGGCCAATCCGGTTCGTCTTCGGCTTTGAGCGGATAGAGTTCGATAAGCTGACCGTTTTTACTAACGCGTCGAACCTGATTGCGATGATGGTCGGGTGCATAAAAATCGCCACTGAGTCCAGCCTCGACATGCAGCGGTGAGCTCCATGAATACTCGTCGCCTGCAAGAAAATCCGTCGACTCGCCGATGTTACGGCGTTCAGAATCATAGATGTATAACGAGCGGGCGAAATGCAAATTGGCTGTGGCGATGTTGCCCGATGTGTCGGCGGTGGCGTTCCTGACCGCTTTGGGGAGATCGAAAGTTTCGATCGCGCTGGTGCTTGGATCGACGCGCAGCACGACTGACGGATATGAGTTATGCACCAGGTAGGCCTTGCCGTCGCGACCAATCGTAAGCGTGGATTTGACTGGATCAAAGCGTGGGTTTTCGTGAGAGATCACTTGTTCAAAAACGTACGGCTTTGCGCTGGCGATGCTCGCACTGATTGTGAGCATGATGAGTAAATACAAAATCCGGCGCATGAAATATTCCTTTTGTGTGGATACAGTTCGGTGCAAACGGTCAGTGATAATCAGTCGACTAACAACTTGGCCAGTTGATCGATGGCAGCCTTAATCCCATTCTGGTCAGTGGCGCCGAGGTAGATCACGTTTTTCTCGACAGCGAATGGACTCCATGCCATTTGGATGAGCGCTTTGCCCGGTCCGGGATATGAGGCATCGACTGTCTGTTGGAGAAGTTCCGAGGCTTGCAACGCTCGAACCAGTTCGCCTGTATCGCTGCTGCCCATGAGAATCAGGTTGTCGTCTGATGCGTAGGCTTCGGGCAACTGTGGTGTGAGAATGTGGCCGCCGTTGTAGGATCGTAATTTTTGCCACGAACGTGACCACTTCGCGCGGAATGCGTCATCCGTTTTTGTCGGCGTATGTTTGCCGTTAAGCGTGACCAGGCGTTGGCGACCCGTTGGGTTTTTCATGTCCACGGGTACGAACGCGATAACGCAGCCTGGCTCATAAAACGATTCGCCCGAGCCGAGATGAATGTATCCTTTTTCGCCAACAGTCAACACATTGCCTGCGGTTTGCCAACTGTCTGTAAACGTTTTGCCTTGCAAAGTTGTGATGGTGGGCGTTTCGAAATAGTCACTTTGAATAACCAGTTCCTGTGCTTTTTCTACGCCTTCAGGCAACGGCTTGGTCTCGTCTTCAGCAACGTACAACTTGCCATACGGATCCCATACACGCGGATAGGAGGCTTTGGCCCAGGTTTGCTGCTCGGGTTTGATCGTTACTTTGATGCCGCGATCACGTAATTGTGATGCGAGTTGCTCTGCGGCTGCCTGGTAGGCATCACTGGGTGTGGCGATGGTTATCGCGGGTTTGCTTGATAGGAAATCTTTGATTGCGACAGCGTCAAAGACACGCACCGCTTGCACGATGATGGACGGTTCAATCGATTTCGATTGGTGCGTGAACGATTCGCTGGTGTGTAGTTCGCCCGCCGGGCTTGCAACCGTGACGGTGTATTGTCCGTCGGAAGCGTTTTTGCCCAAGGCGATGGTTTCTTTGAATTGGCCGTCTGTGTCGGTCGCACGATAGAGCGTGACGATCGCTTCGCCTGTGGGATCGGTCACGGTAACGGTCAAGGGCCAAGGCATTTTCAGGCCCTCGAGTGAGGCGCTGATATCGATGCGTCCGTCAATCAATTTAGCAGTAGTTGTCAATCCCTTCGGAGCATTGGGAGCGACGAGATACATTTTCATTTCGCCCGGTTCAAAGCTTGCGGTCTGCAATGCGGTGGGGTTATTAATTTGCGAAACCTGTTGCCAGTCGGATCCTTCGATCAGGTACACAGCATCGCTGTTTTTGATGGTGGGTAATGAATAGGTCGCATCGTATGCGGCATAGTTCCAGAGGTAGTAATGCTTGTCATCCGTTAAATCGGGTAACTCTTCGTAGCCGTTGATGATCATGATCATTTGCCCATCGCCGCCGGCATGCCGTTCGGAAGCCAACTCGTGGCTGTCGGTGACCATGACAGGCTGAGCATCAGTTTGTGCCAGGGCATTTCTGAACGCTTCGGCTGCGTCACGACTGAAACTTTCCATGAAATGATTCGTACCGAAATAACTGTACTCGCGTTTTTTGTCGGCAGGGATGTCTTTGGCTTGGACATAATTCACAAACTTTTCAGTCCAGTGATAGCCCTGGTTTTTGACGGAGGGAAGTTCGACCACGCTCGCGCCATCAAACGCAACCGTGGTGGCTTGGTCAACGAGCACCTTGCCACCGCTTGCGACAAACGCACTGATGGCCGAATGTGATTCGGCGCTCATCGCATGTGTCTGGCCTGCGATTACGAGCACTTTGTAATTATCGAGCACGCCGTTGGCCAACAGATCTTCGTGAATGATATGCGCTGGGTAGCCCGCACGGCTCAGGGCAGAATGGGCAGTAATGATTTCACTGCGATAATTGCCACCCACGCTGTATAGGTTGATCTGATTTTTTTCGAAGCGGTCCTGGGTGTTTTCGGGCATCGATGCGATCATGAGCTTGATTTGTTCGCCGTTGGCGTTGCCTGCTTCCATCTGCATGATGGGCTTGCCGCGCATTGCGATTTCTGTGTACGACCACAGCACTGCGACATCGTGTTGATCCGGTGCCATGTTGTGCAAGATGGAGCCCATACGTATGGCCGGCTCGTTAACGGTTTCGAGGTTTTGTTGATGCTGTTGGCGATCAGATTTGCCCTGGGGGTTTATGCCCAGCGCGGCATGGTTAAGCCACCAATTGCTGTCGAGCCCCGAGGCGAGCAATACGTTGCGCATCAATTGAAATGCATGCAATGGACGAGGGTGAGGCATGTTGCGATCACCGAAGAGTTGTCCGTTCATGGCGTGGGCGAGTTTGGATGTGGGGTCGTGGGCTTTTTCCATATACATGGCGCCGAGGACGCCGATCTTGCCGTAACCATAATCTGCAAAGACGTGAGTGGTAGGAATGTCGTTGACGACTTGATTCATCGGATCGGTGCCATCGCCGACGGCGCCGGGTGCGTAGAGATCGGAGGCGAATAATGCCTCGGGCCAGATGGATTTGATATCGTCAGTCGCCTGCTGGTGAGGCTCACGAAGCATGAGCTTTCGCAAATTCATGTATTGCATGTATTGGCTGTCCCCCAGAGCGCCGGGGTCGTTGGTGAATTCGAACCCGTGTTGTTCTAGCCAGGGAGCGGTGTTCCAATCCGCGAATCCGGATGCCGAACCACCCGCCGGTGTTTTGCCCCAAGGTAAGCCGGGCTCATCAATAGCGCCGATCGAAATCCATAGATCGCGCTGGCGACGTAAGCGCTGAGCGACATGGAAATTGAATAGGCGCATGTTTTCGAGCATGTCGTCGCTGACCCATTCCTTGTGCATACCCCACGGTTTGTGCGTGACGTATCCGGTCCAATAGACGTAACACAGGGCGGGCATACTGTTTTGTATGTACCGATCTGCCAGTTGGATATTGCTGGAACGCTGGCGTACATCGGCCGAGGCGCTGCCGTCACGATCGATCAAACCGAATCGACCCGAGGCGTGATAGTTCACGAAATTCCCTGTTATGTTAGCGCCGGTTTCGCTAAAAAGCATGCCTGAGGAATGATTGGCACGGGCAATATTTAGGGTGATGCCCGGCACCGATTGGCCATCGAGCGCGATCTGGTATTGGCCCGGCGACAGGGTGAAAGACGGCAATTCAATCAGACTCGTTCCGCCTTTGCCGACGACGGTGCATGTGTACGGCATGGCTCCGTTTTTGGGTTTCAATACGATCTGCGCCGATTGATCGGCCGCGAGGTCGGCAATCGCCAATTCGATTTTTTCGTGGCTGTAATAGGAATGGCGAATATTGGGCAGCACAAGATGAGCGGCCTGGGCATTGGTGACTGATATCACCAGACTGGCCAGGAGGCCCATCAAACTCGTCCGAACAAACAATCTACATTGAGAAATCTTACGCATGGCAACTCCGTTGATTGGTGATCGTGGTTTAAAACGTTGTGGGAGGGGGGAAGCTGTACTTCGCCGTGGCGACCGTCAATTTAGACGCCTGACCGGTACGCACAGTTTTTAAAATTACACAAATTATTATAATATTATTGAATATTTTATCAATATCGATATTATTTATGAGTAGGTGGTTGCAAATTAAAGGTTTAGATGGCCTCTGGTAAGGTTCGATCATGAAACGCAATACTATTTCAGATGCAATTCGGCAGAAAATTGTCAACGGGCACTGGCCACCCGGTCGACGATTGCCTACTCGGCAAGCTCTGGCGGATCAATACAAAGCGGGTCCCAATACCATTCAGGCGGCTATCGATCATTTGGCGCGGGACGGTTTCATCCATGCCCGTGGTCGGCTCGGAACGTTTGTCGCGCTCAATCCACCGCATCTGGCTGATCTGGCGATTATTGCGCCCACGCAGGGGTCAATCCCGTCGCCATTTGTTCAGGCCATCATGAAAGCGGCCGTGCAAGTGGCCGAGCAAAGTGGTCTGACGGTCAGGCCTTATTACATCGATCCCCAATCCATCAAGAGCGATGAATGGGAACAGCTTCACGATGATGTGATTCATCATCGATTCGGGGGCATCATTTTTCTATGGCTAACATCGCTATTGGCCAAAGTGCCTGCGTTGAGCGATCCGGGGATTCCCAGTGTTCAAGTTTCTTCGGAAGCCACGTTCGGCATTCCCGCGATCTATCCGGATGAACGCGAGTTCGATCGTCGTGCGGTTGAACACTTGCGCGCACTCGGGCGAAAGCGTATCGCTCATTTGCTTAACGATGCGGTGCATATGCCGTCGCTCGATGCGTTTTATACACGTGTGCGTGCAAGTGATCCAACAGTTCAACAGCACCACATTCTGGTGGCACCACCGCATAGCCAGCAACGTTCAGTCGCGACATCGGTGTACATGATGATGCACTTACAAGGTGAGTCCAGGCCCGACTCGATCATCGTGTATGACGACAATCTTACGCAGCCGGTTCTTGCTGGATTGATGCAGGCAGGCGTTCGCATTAAAGAAGATATCGAAGTGGTGATGTACACCAATTTCCCAACGCCAACGCATGATTCTATGCCGATCACCCGCTTGGGTTTTGATTGTGTCAAGCTGGTCGAACAGTGCGTGGGACAGATTGAATCGCAACGACGCCAGGGGCAAAAAACAACAACCATGTTGCATATCCCAGCCGAATTTGAACATGAAGTGTTGCCATCACACATATGACCAAGCTGTGGATGGCGAGAAATATACCAATGAATTGCTCTGCCTGATTCTGAATTGAGAATCCAGGTGCCCGTGAAATCAACAAACGTCCGCATCCTAAAGTATTACATCGAGCCACATCGTAGAGATAGTTTTTTATCATGACGCAATCCCCTTCTATATTGTCTGATGCATCTGATTCTGAGGTGGTGCGCGAAAAGGCTGACATCCAAACATGTTCCGGCGGACTCTGGGTGACGTCGGGTCGGCGTCGTGTGTTTGTGCCCAGCTCATCAGGTGAATTGTCCGACGAGGTAGGGCCGATGGTGCGATGGTGTTTGGACGAAGGCGAAGAAACGCGAGGATTAAGCTTGTCCGGTGGCAGCGGTTTGGTGGATACCGTGATCGAACGCCATGATTGCGAACTGACGCGCTGGCGCACAACGTTGAAGCTTGTGGAGGATGAAGTTGGAGCAGGGGTAGGCAAAGTTGTGTGGACGGTGACCTGGCCGGTGGGTGGTGATACGTTGTTGGTGGATGAAACGATGGAAGGCGACAGCGATGCTGTGCTGAATTGGCGGCCGTTTGGTTCTGATGCGGCGACAGCTTACGCGTTTGGTCATGGTCGGAATTCTGGTGCTATGGTGCCGCTCAATCCCACGGATGTCGTTGATGCTGCACAGGTCGAACATCGCATGGGGACGTTGGGCCATCTGTCATATGTCAATCAATGGCAATTGGCATGGGTGGGTTTCTGTGATGGTGATGAGCCTTCGAATAAATTCTTGGGGATTTTTACAGGCTGGGGATCGGACTGGCGTGGTGAAGCGCTTAACCGTCTCGAAGTGTGGCGTGAGGGATCAGGTGATCGACGGGTTCAAAGCAATAAAGATGCTACTGGCAGTCAAAGCGAGCCAAATGACCCGAGTGGCCAAAGTAATCAAAACAGCCAAACGGATTTTTTGCGATTGCCTTTGCGAACAGGACGACGTCGATGGGGGATCGTGCTCAGTACTCGCCAGGAAGCGAACGTGGACGACGATGGTGTGTGTTGCCTGTTGAATCGTCGTAAAACAAGCTGTTCGGATCTGAATGTGGCGAAGGTTGCCACGTGGGAGTTAGACCCACCATTGCCATCCAGAGATTTGAACCTGTTAGCCGGCGAAGATTTGGAAACCATGTGCGAACGTGTTGCGCTTGATCACAAGGTTGCCCGGGCAATCGAAGCATACGCAGCAGCATCTGGGCCTACTTATCAAGGCTATTTTGCGGTGTCCTATTGTTTGTGTGATGCGTCACGCATGCAGCGGGCGGTAGAGGAAATGGTGGCATGGGCGCGTGAGCTGGAAGTGGAATTACATGACGGTGGGTATGAACGACTGTGCATTTTTGACGGCCGGTCGGTCAAGTGGCGGGCATACAATCTGGATGTGATGTGGGCCACGGGTGTGATTGATGAGGCGTCGTATCGAACAGTTCGGCGGTCGATGTTGTTATTGGCGTATATGTTTCGCGATTCGGATTTCGTGCGTTACAAAGATTTCTGGTTAGACAAAAACAATCCAGAAGACGCAGATTTGGTACGCGTGATG
Source organism: Phycisphaerae bacterium (assembly GCA_030426385.1). Lineage (GTDB taxonomy): Bacteria > Planctomycetota > Phycisphaerae > Phycisphaerales > Phycisphaeraceae > JAUHYI01. The sequence continues at coordinate 56,874 of JAUHYI010000001.1, read as the reverse complement.
GCGCAGGAAATGGGCCCATGCCCTAACCCACCGAATTTTTCAGCGGAATATTTTACCAGTGTGGGCGTGGTGGCTGAGTTGTTTCCCGATCATCCCGAAGCCCAGGCTTGGCGAACCTGGACGATAGCCATGCTCGATAGTTATCTCGAAAAATATTACGAGCCGGATGGCACCTATCGCGAGGCGATCAATTATCACAATCACAGCCTGAACATGTTGATGTGTTATCTGTGGCCGTTACGGGTGAAAGGTATTCGCGATTATTTTACCGATCCGCGAATTCGTGGATCATTCGAGCATTTTATCGCAGTTACCACACCGGCTACGGATTGTGTCATTTCGTTGGACGGACATTTCGAATGTAAATACCCCAGCCGCATCGAAGGCGTGCTCGCAGATCCGGCGCCAATTCGTCATGCGTATCTAAACAATGGCAACTCCGGCAGCGATTGGCAATTGCAAGTCTCGCGCGGTGAGTTGATTCTAGGTATGGCGGTCTATGCAGAATCCGATCCTCAATTGGCCAGTCAACTTGCCTGGACCTGGCGACATGTCGGCATGCCGATGCTCGACACTGAACATACCTTCCTCACCTTGGCCGTGATCGATCCGACCCTCGAGCCGATCGAGCCACCGCGGCGCAGTGTGTATCGTCAGTCGCTTGGGCTCATTTCGCGATGCCACACCAAAGGCGATATTTTCGCATTCTTTCGAGCGGGTAGTGCGACCAATCATATGGATTTTGATCAGGGGTCGATCAACTTGATCGCACACGGCAAGGTGCTGCTCGGTGATCCGGGCTATCACGCCTCGTACTCCGATGGCAGAGATTTAAAACCAGCCGCAACGCAATGGCACAACACGTTGATCTATGGTAACGATCCGGCGCTGTCGTCAGGATACACCGGTTTGGAAGAGGCGCCGCAGGTGTTGCATGTCGAAATCAATGGCCAATATGACTGGGGTGTTCATCGAATCGTTAACAACAATCATCGTCGACTCGATGACATGCCATACAACAAACTGTTGCCTGCCAACCCGGTGACACATATTCGGCGTTACCTGTTTCTCAAGCAGACCGGCGTGATCTTGGTAGAAGACACATGGGATCCGATCACTGAGCCTTGCCTGTTCATGTTGCATCCACCCGCACAGCTCGTTACCAATTCGCATGGCACGCTCACCGCCGACGCTGGCGATGGTGTGTGTCTCGATGTGTGTTTCCTGCATCCGCAGCGGGCGGAGTTGATGACGCAGCAATGCATGGGGCCATTCTGGCATTGTGCGTTGCCCAGCGATGCGTCGGGACGATTTATGACCATTATCGCAGGACGGCAGGGCGGTGAACCGATGACGGCGCATCTCGATGTTGATGGTCATGGCAAAAATAATGTTGTGCATGTACATCATGCTGGACATGCTCAGGCGATTGAGCTGCCGTTGCCAAGCGAGACGAGTTCGAATTGTACCGTTCGCAACCTGTGATGGCCTGTGCTAATTCAGTTAGAGCCACTGGCTTCAATCTTCTCCACTGTCACCCGGACTTTCCGTGTAAACAGCAAGTCCAGAGCACCCAAATCGTGAAGATTAATCACGCCAGTTGCTTTAGCCATCGTATTAAAAATTCGCGCGGTCTAAATTTTCCCTCGCACAAATTCCCGGTATTCGCCGAGAACTACGCTTGAATCCAAGCGTGAGTATTTAACGGGATTGGTGTCATCGGTATGATTGCGCAGTAGGGTCGCGCAGCGGATTGATGATTACGTTTTGTCAAAATGCACGACGCATGAAATAGGTGTGCCGAATGGCAAGGCATGATCGAGTGTGATCGTGAGAAGGTTGTCCTGTTGTTCAACTCGGCAGGGCACATTGGCATGCGGCGCGAGTACTTCAATAGAAGTTGGTGCGGCTTGGGGTTTGTCGCATGCTATTTTCCATGTTACGTTTGCCCAGGGGTCGCGAGACAAATTGAATGCGCTTAGCACATAACGATGGTCAAGCTCTATGCCGATGGCTAAGGGATACACACCGCCATGTATTGTGATAGGAAGTGTGTTACGCGATATCCATTTCAGTGTTGCTTCCAGCTGCGCTTTGCGGAATGGGTGGAGGAACGCATTGCCAAAAGAAGAAGCCATAACCAAGGGCATTACTGCCACGCGGCCGCCAAGGTTGTTCTCAAACAGGGTCAGCATTGGTGCGACACGTTGTCGATCTTCATCGACAATCCAACTGGCCGTGGTCGCGTCTTTGTGCGGTTCGATGAAGCCGTATTGTCCGCCACCGCTTAGGCTCGGCAGGGTCAATGAGAGAAAACGATTGGACGCTCCTCCGAATGATTCGTCGGTCAATGCTTCAACGGCCGTGACATGAGTCGTATTGAGTTCGCGAATTTCGTGTAGGTTTGCACCCACTAATGCGCCAAGACCGCGTTCTTGTAGTACGCCCAGTGCGGTGGCATCGAGCAGGACTCCGCCCTTGAACATTTCTTCCAACTCTTCATTGGAATATGCTGCGACCATTTGGCCTTCCATCACGACCACCGGCGAGTCGGTGTATGTGGTGGGAATGCCCAGCTTATTCAAGGCTGATTCAAATGCATAATCTGGCGGAATGAGATCGGCATAATCGCTGGCTGGTTGCAAGTGTCTCGCATCGGCGGCTCGTTCGTGATGCAGGATACGTACGCCAAGGCATCGGCCTGTAAACGAATCCGTAGAATTCAACGCTGAACGCAACGCATCAAGTGTCGGCCGTTGCTCGCAGAGCATGGTGGCGACCTCGGGTGTGGTGGCTAAGGGCGAGCCTAGGTGATCGAAGAGGTTTAGCGAAACGCCTGAACAACCATGGGCAATGGATATCGCGATCTTGGCTGCGGTGAATGCGGAGCTGTTTGCGTATTGTGTGAACGGGACGTTTTCCACTTCGGTCTGTTCAATCGTTTGAGCGGGAAGCACAAATCGTGTGCGTTGAATTTGTGCGGCGCTGTCGTACAGTCCTTGAGCGGATTCTTCAATGTAATTGCCAAGCGTTGGTCGGCTATAGATTCTTTTCTGGTTGTCGCTGAGTGCCTCGGCAAGTTGTTGCCAATTGCGGCCATCGAGACAATGGTTCGCGGGTCCCGATGACATCAGTCCCAAGGTGGTCTCGGGTGAAACGGTGTGGATCGCTTGCTCGAGTTTTCCGCACAACTCGCGCATCGTATCGCGTTGCAGATCAAACCAAAGAGCACGCCAGGGATGCGGTTTGCCCGGATGAAGAATTTTTTCAACCAAATCCTGTCGACGAACTTGTGCTAGTCCCGCGCGTTGTGCGAACGCGTCCATATGTTGATCGCAAAAGCAAGCAAAGCGAGCAGGCAAATGATTGAAGGTGCGAATGTCATCCTCAACCCATAGCACGCGTGGTTGCAGTGTAGCGTACAGACTCCACAACTTCGTGATGTGGCTTTGAAATGATTCGCATCGTGGGCATGCCTGTGCATGACATGCGGTGCCATCGTGGCCTACCATCCAGTGAAAGTCAGAAAAAGTGTCTCGTAAATCTCGGCCTCGGTCGACATGGCCTTGCGTCACCCAGGGGTTGAGTGAAAACACCACGCCGATCTTTTCAAGTTGTTGTTTGGCGCGAGCGAGCATCGGCACATACTCTTGGGCCCATTGCAACGTCGGCATCCCATGGCTGAATTCTTCGGAATCTATTTTGAGGATGACTTCATCAACATGCGCTTTACCGCAAAACTCTCTGAGCTCTTCGAGTCGTTCGTCGAAGCACCATTTGGGCAGTGTTCTTCGTAGGGCGTAGAGCGATATTGTTGAATCAGGTAAATCTTGAGGCATCGTGTGTGTCCAGACAATCTGTGAAAGGGGGCATTCTATAGTCGAAATGATATCTCGGCTATCGATCGCCATGCGAGGCTTACGGCTCCCGTGTCGAAGCTCGTGTGTGTGCTGAAACTTTGGGGCACGGTTCGGCAATAACACGGCCAAAGACACCGTAATAGCACGACCCAAAGCACCGTAGGAAAACAATGTAACGTGGTAACGGGTAACGTGCCGTGAAAATTCGTTCCGCGATATGCCGCAAGACGTGAGCCGATTAAAGGCGCAGCGCATCCTGTGGATCGCCAGAGGGGGGCAACTTTATTCGGCCATTGAATCCGCCCCTCATGTCGATGGGCTTATTCCTTGAATTCAATGCATGGCGATTTTTCAACACGCCTTGCGGTGGCTATGATTTTGTTCCACGAACCGAGCTGGTTAAGTACCGCGACAGCTTTGACACACCACAACGAGATACCCATGCCACAAGAAAATGTTTCGAATACGCTGCCTGTTTTGCCTCGTATTGATCGGTTTCAAAATTTAGGTTACGGCATGTTTTTGCACTGGGGTTTGTATTCACAGCTAGGGTGTGGCGAATGGGTTCAACATAATCGGCCGGTCGAACGCAAGGTCTATGCGGCGCTGGCAAAAACATTCACGGCCGAAAATTTCGATGCCGATGCGTGGTGTCGTCTCGCCGCCGATGCCGGCATGAAGTATTTGTGTTTGACGACACGACATCACGATGGGTTTTCGTTGTATGACACGCGGGGGCTCAATACTTTTGACGCACCAAGTTCGCCTGCTAAACGTGATCTGGTTGCTGAGTATATTGATGCGTGCAATCGGAACGATTTGTTGCCCATGCTCTACCACACCACCATGGACTGGTTCTGGCGAGATAAAAAAACCTATGATCTTGATCAGGCTGAAATGAATGAGTACCTGCAATATCTCAACGATTCAGTGGAAATTCTCTGTACGCAATACGGCCCGATTGGTGGGTTGTGGTTCGATGGTAACTGGTGTCGGCCCGATCTTGATTGGCATGTGGCCGATCTGTATGCGTTGATTCGTCGACACCAACCGGAAGCAATCATTGTCAACAACACGGGCCTTGATGAGCAGGGCAAGCTGGGGCACCCTGAAGTTGATTCGGTAACGTTCGAACAAGGCGAGCCGAGCTTTCGTGATCAGAGTGCTCAGGCGAAATTTGTGGCTGGCGAAATGTGTCAGACCATGAACAATCATTGGGGCATCGGTACGCAAGATTTTAATTATAAATCCCCGGCCCATATCATTGAGATGTTATGTAAATGTCGAAAAGTCGGGGCGAACTATTTGTTGAACGTCGGGCCCACAGCACAGGGTGGAATTCCCGACTATGAGCAAGCGGCGTTACGTCGAGCTGGGGATTGGGTGCGTCAGGCATCGGACGCGGTTTATCACGGCCAGCCATTACCGCAGGTTCAATGTGCCGGTGATGATTTTATGCTCCGCGTTGATGGTGATGCGGATTACTATTTCGCTTTCAGGTTGGGGCGTGAAGGCGATGCACATGTCACGTTAGAAGGTGGAGGCATCGGGCCGCGTGCCATAGGCAACTACGATCGAGCCATTGGTGAAATCGCTTGGTTGGACAATGGGGAGAAACTGGACTTTTCTCAAAATGCCCAGGCTGGTTTGATGTCATTCAATGCGACGGGCTATCCTTATGGCACGGATCTTATCGTGCGAATTGCGCGACTGGTGCCAGAATAAAGAGCATGTCGCGATCTCATGAATTGCCTGAGCACCAGCTTCGCGAATCGGGCACATCAACCCATTGGCTGTTTTTAACAGACTGTTCGCTGATGATGCCGGGCAATGTCATATCCATGGCTCGGTGGATATCGATTGGGCAGGGGATTTCATTGCGAATGGTTTTTGCAAAATCTTGAAAAACGAAATAATCGCTGCCGCCGTGCCCAGCATCGTGCAGCGCTTCATTGTTTTCTGCGTCGCGCCATCCTTGGGGTAGGTATTGCCGCAAAGCCGATTGCGTCATGAGCGTGTCGTTATCGAGCCAGTCATCACAGTTTGTATTGAGGGACCGAAGCCAGACCTTGCCGCGATCGCATGGGCCGCCGCGGCTGGATTCATACGCGCCGTCAGTGCCTTGGAGTTGGTAGTTCGTCATGGCATGGGGGCGGTCTGACACGATATCGATCCGAATTTTGATCAATCGACCAGCGGTTGTTTGTGCCAGCATCACTGCCGTATCACAAGCATAAGGTTTGCCGCGTGGGTCTTGATGGTGTGATCCGCTTTCGGCACAACACACGCGAGCGACTCGGTCGCCTTCAAACCATTGCAGGATAGGCCCCAGGCTGTGCGTGGGGTAGGTGATGCCATGCGTTCCCGATTGCCACTGGCGACGCCAGGTTGTTTGTTCGCAGAGTTCTTTGAGTTCGTGAATGTATTCACCTTCAGCGTAATAGACATCACCAAATAGACCGGCATTCACAAGCCCGGCAATAAACATGTTTGGCCGGGTATAAATGTAGTTCTCTGCCATCATGTATATCGCTTGGGATGTTTCAGTGGCTTGCACAAGTTGCTTGCATTGGTCAATGGATACCGCAGCCGTCACTTCGGAAAGAACGTGAATATCGCGTTTGAGTGCGGCGATGGCTTGATCTGCGTGAAGATGCATAGGCGTGCCGATGACGACAGCATCGATGAGTCCCGAGTCGAGCATGGCTTCGTAATCGGTAAAAGTATGGGGTGACTCAAAACGAATTTGGGCTTGCTTAAGTTGGTCCGGATTGATATCGCATGCCGCTGCCACATGTAGGCCCATGTGAGATGCAAATCGCCCCAGGGTGCCGCCGCGTCCAGCTGCTCCAATTAAGCCAAGCCGTATCGCAGGCTTCTCGTGATTATGATTTTTAGGCATATCGGTTCAATCAATTAATGGGTGCATCATCGATGCAGGATAGCTGTGCGTGGATTTAAACAAAGCCATATGAATTGGGTTATGCATGCAGAATGCGTTAAGCGATATCAGGCCGTGGGCTTGGCTGCTTGTTGCAGCAAGTCGAAAATGCGATCGATTTCGACGCACGTTTGCTTTTCGATTTGATATCCGACAGGTCCGCGAATGATGGTGTTTTGAAAAACGCCTTGTTTAACAAGCAGATATTTTTCGAAAGCTAGAAAAGTATCAAGGCTTTTTTGCATACTGACCAGCGCTGCAAGTGGAAGCGAGATGTTGTTGATGCGTGGTTTATCGTTGGCTTCAAGCGCATCCCACAACGCGCGAATGGCCCAGGGCATTTCCGCGCCTGGCATCGTGCCGACAATGCCTCGTCGGTAACTATCCACCAGTGAGATACCGCCGGTTCCTTCGAAAATGCGAGCTTGGCCGTCGGTTGTCTCGAGCAGAGCAGTAAGTCTTGGGCAGATAGGAACCGCTTCGGGTTTGAAATAAATTTGTGAGCCGAGGTCGTTGAGTAGCTGAGCCTGCATGGTGATCGACATCGGTTTGCCCACATAGCCGCTGGCATCCTGCACAATCACAGGCAATTTCGTCGCGTGCACAATCCGTTCGTAATATCGGCGAATTTCAGATTCATCGGCTGCGATGGCAATCGGTGGTACTGCCATCAAGGCGTCTACCCCAGCGGCTTCGGCAGCGCGCGTCAGTTCGCATGCTTGGTAGCTGCTTTCTGCGCCAACGCTGGTGATGACCCGGCCGCGGTTTTGTCCATGTTGAACAAGAAATGCGGCCACCTCGCGGCGTTCCTGTTCGGTTAAGCGTAGCACTTCGGACACCATGGCGACGACCAGGCCGTCGACGCCATGACGGTAGAGCCAATCCACTTCATGGGCCAGCGTATCGTAGTCGATGGTTTCATCATCGTGATACGGCATTTGGATGACCGAAAAAACGCCGGTGAGTTGGTTCGTATTGTTTTCAGATGATGTCATGATGCACTCGGATAAGCGTGAGAAGGTAAAGTTGCATGATATTCGTCCATGGCGGTTATGGCGTCATCGAGCACTTGGCGGGCATAATCTTCTGCCTTGTCGCCGTCACCAGATTCGATGAGTTCCGCCAGTCTAAGGTGTAGCTTTTCGGTGAGCTCGCCGGTTTCCCATTGCAGATCTTGATAGTCCACGCGTGGTCCCACAATTTGAATATGACAACTTTCGTACGCGCGTAATAGTCGTTGGCATCGAGAGGCTTTGATGATGGCGTGGTGAAAACGATAGTCGAGTTGATGCAGTGTGTGAGGCTGATCGTTGCGTGCGGCTTCGCCCATGCGGCTAGCCAAGCGGCGAAGGTATGCAAAGAAACGGGGAGTGCCGTGTTGGCTTGCCAGGTTCGCTGCGGCAGGCTCCAGCAAGCGGCGCATGAGCAGGATTTCGCGGATGTCTATCAGTGACAGATCTGCGACATAGGTTGCTTTGTGAGGAATGCTGTAGATCAAGCCTTCGGTTTCCAGTCGCCGTAATGATTCGCGAAGTGGTATCCGGCTTGTCCCCATGAGATTGGCCAGATCGGTTTCGACAAGGCGCTGTCCGGGCGACAGTTTGCCTTGGTAAATCCATTTTTTGAGCTTGTGATAAACCGAGTTGGAAGTCATAGCGGTACAGGTTTCGAGGGCAGGCTTGCATCGCGGAAAAACAGTGGATACATTGTATACAACCTTGGCAAGATCGTCAATGTATTTTCTCGTTAATAATCGTGTATTTTAGTGTTTTATCGTGATATTCGTGTCTGTTAAAGTCGGTTAAAACAGTGGAAAACCAGTGCGTATGAACGGGGTTGGGTAAGACTGGATTGTGATCAATACTCGGGGTGAGAATCCGTCGTTAAGGAAATAAGTTCATGAAAATCACGGCCATTCAAACATATGTCTGTCATGCCAGAATGCGAAACTGGATTTTTGTCAAAGTGCTCACGGACCAACCGGGTTTATGGGGTTGGGGTGAGGCGACATTGGAGTGGCACACCCGCGCAGTTGTCGGTGCGATTGAAGATATCAGTCAGCTTTTGATAGGTGAAGACCCGCGTCGCGTCGAGCATCTTTGGCAGATGATGTATCGCCAACATTTCTGGCATGGCAATGGTATCGTGCGCGGGACAGCGATCAGCGGCATCGATCTGGCATTGTGGGATATTCTCGGAAAATCATTGAATGTGCCTTGCCATCAATTATGGGGTGGCCCTGTGCGCGACTATGTGCGTTTGTATTGTCATCTTGGGGGCGGGCGCATGGAAGACTTTTACGAAACGTCGACGGACAATGCCAAGCGATTTGCGGAGCTTGCACAGAATGCGGTGGCCGATGGTTACACGGCATTCAAAAGCATGGCTGTTCCAGAAACGATGCCGTTGGAAGGGCGACGGCCTGTTCGGCATGCAGAGGCGTGCGTGGCGGCGATGCGTGAAGCTGTGGGCGATGATATTGACATCATGGTGGATTGCCATGCTCGGCCTTCGCCAGCCATGGGGATGCAATTCGCGCGAGCGCTGGAGCCTTATGGGTTGTACTTTTTCGAAGAACCGTGCTGGCCGGAAACAATCGATAGCATTGCGGACATTCAGCGAGCTGTCGGCACGCCGATCGCTACGGGTGAGCGACTGATCAGTCAGCATGCGTTCCGTGAGTTGTTGGAGAAACGCGCGTGCCGTGTGTTGCAGCCTGACATCACGCACTGCGGTGGACTGAGTGAAGCTCGGCGAATTGCCGCCATGGCTGAGACTTATCGTGTCATACTGGCGCCGCACAATCCGCAGGGGCCGGTCAGCACTGCGGCAAGTTTAGAGCTGGGTTTTGCCACGCCGTCGTATGCGATTTGTGAATCGGTCCATGCGGATGTGCCTTGGCGTGCCGACGTGGTAAGTGAGGGTTATACCGTTGAGTCAAAAGGGCGTCTGGTGAGGCCGAACACACGGCCAGGTCTAGGTGTGGAAGTCAATGAAGATGAAGTGAAGCGCCACCCGTTTGAGCAGGAAGTGCTTCAGCGAACATTTTATCCTGACGGAAGCGTAGGAGACTGGTAATGTTAGATCTGGCAGGCCAAGTAGCGATGATCAGTGGAGGTCTAGGCGACATCGGTCGAGCGGTTGCTAAGGCAATCGCGCAGGCGGGTGCGGATGTGGCGATTTCAGATTTAGCGGATGCCCAGGCCGGTCAATCATTCGTGAGCAATCTGGAAACGTATGGCATTCGTGCGCGTTACGATTCGGTCGACGTAACCGATGCTCAAGCCATGCACGGGTGGGTGGATCAGGTCGAGGAGACATTGGGGTGTCCTACCATCGCGGTGATGAATGCCGCTGTGGTTGAAAGGGGTAATCTGTTAACGATTGATCCCGCACAGTGGCGCAAACAACTGGCGGTGAATCTTGATGGCGCATTGTTGATGTCTCAGGCTGTGGCCAAACGCATGGTCAATGTGAAACAGTCTGGGCGTTTCGTTTTTGTGGGTTCATGGGCAGCCCATCGTGCGCATCCTCAGATCCCCGCTTACTGTGTATCTAAAGCAGGGTTGCGAATGTTGATGCAGTGCATGGCACTCGAACTGGCGCCGCATGGGATTTGTGTAAATGAAATTGCACCGGGTTATGTTGACGCAGGATTGACGAAGCAGTTTTTCAAAGATCATCCCGAAAATCGCGAGAAAGCAGAACAAAAAGTTCCCGTGCGTCAGTTGATTACCGCAGAGCAAGTTGCTCGACAAGTGGTATGGCTATGCGATCCAGACAACCCGCATGTGACCGGCCAGGCGATTGTCATGGATGGTGGCCTTTCGTTGGTTTCGCCAGCATATCAAGTCCAATCTTAGAATCCCTGAGCCGCTTGCGAGAAAGTTAGAAAACTATGTCAGCAGCTTCGCATGATCGATCCCTTCGTGAATGGCGACCGCGCGCATCGAGTGTGTATGCCGGTGTGACTCGGTGTGAGATCACGCCGCCGGTGGGTATGTATGCACGCATGTGGGGTGCGGCGACGCATGATCGTTGCAGTGGTGTGCATCAACCGCTTACGGCCACAACGCTCGCATTCCGAGGTGGGAAGAATGAGCTGCCACTCTTGCTGATTGTGCTTGACTGGGTGTTTGTGTCCGGCCGAGAATTGGCTCGGTTGCGTGAACCTTTGCTGGCGATGTTGGGTGACGATTCGGCCAGGTTGATTATCTCTTGCACGCATACGCATGCTGCGGGCATGATTAATCTTGAACGCAGCGATCTGCCCGGCGGGGAAATGATCGAGCCTTACCTTCAACAGACGATCGATCGTGTGAAGCAAATTTCGACGTTGGCTATTGCACAAAGTCAGCACCAGGCTTGTACGTTGACATGGGATACGGGCCATTGCAATCTTGCGGCCAATCGTGATCTTCCGGATCCTGATGGTGAGCGTTTGGTTTGTGGTTTTAATCCGGAAAAACCTGCGGATGACACATTGCTGGTGGGGCGGCTAACGGGAAATGCAGATAAGAAATTGTTGGCGACGATCGTGAATTACGCGTGCCATCCCACAACGTTAGCGTGGGAGAACAAACTTATCTCGCCCGATTATGTGGGGGCAATGCGTTCGGTGGTGGAGGCTGAAACGGGTGGTGCGCCTTGTGCGTTTCTTCAAGGAGCATCGGGGGAACTTGCGCCCAGATTGCAATACGTCGCTGACGTGAATGTGGCCGAAGGCCATGGTCGACAGCTTGGCTACGCTGTGCTCAGTGTGCTGTCAGGTATGTTGCTACCAGGGCATAAACTGGTGATGCAGGAAGTGGTTGAATCCGGCGCGCCGCTGGCAGTGTGGCGAACGCAAGAGGATGAGCCGAGCGCGACATGCCATGCAAGCACGCGCGTGTTGGATTTGCCGATGAAGTCGATACCAACGGCTAAGGCATTGCGTGCGCAGTTGGATTCATGTGCCGATCGGGCACAGTCGGAACGAATTCGACGCCGCATTAATCAAGTTGAACAGATTGATCGTGAGGGTGATGCGATTCATACGGTATGGGGTTGGCGTTTGGGCGATGCCTTGCTGATGGCACAGCCGAACGAAGCCTATTCCGATTTACAACAGCGCTTGCGTGAGGCGTTTCCAGATCATTCGGTGCTGGTTTTGAATGTGGCCAATGGTTGGTGTGGTTATCTGTATCCGGATCATATGTCGGATATGGATTGCTATGCGGCGCATCAAAGTCCGTTCACTGGCAAAGCGCTTGATGTGTTGATCCAACAATGTGTGGTACTTGGCGAAATTCTTTTGCGCGACAGCGCAAGGGCTTAACGCGCAAGCCTGATCCGTTTATCGATAGCTGCTCAGTTTGACGGTGCGATTTTCATTGGCAGAGCAGTCGGCGGCAAAAGCCACGCGATGTGATTCGAAAGCAGTCTCAATATCAGTCTGTGGCATCTGCTGGTTTTGTTGCAAGGCATTGATGAATGCCTGGAACTGGGGTTCGTAAGGATGATCGTCGACGCTGCCACTATCAATCAACGATGTTTCCAGTGTGCTCCATTGGTTGGATTTTAAGCCATCAAGTTTGCGACTGGTGAAGCGATTGTCCAGCAGGGAGCCTTCGCTGCCCACAAGATGAATGTGGAAGTAGTAGGGTTGCAGGCAATCGATGCAACTGGTGACTTTGCCAATGTGGCCGTCGTCGAACTTCACGATTGAGACGCTGGTGGTTGGATATTCGTAAGGCTTGAATGTGTCGGAGGACGAGCTGGTGTGATAGCTGGTCACTTCCTCGACGGCACCATCCATGAACATCAGCATGGCATCGAGTGCGTGGCAACCGGCGGTGAGAAGACTGCTGCCGCCGATGTCTTTTTTGACATTCCAGTCGAACTGGCCATACCACGGGCCAATGCCGTGATAGTAATCCACTTCGGCGTAATGGATTTCGCCGAGTAAGCCCTGGTCGATGACCGATCGAATCATTCGAAAGTGTGCGCTGAATCGGCATTCGAAACAGACACACGCTTGCACGCCAGCGGTTTGGACCGCATTACGAATAGCTTGCGCATCGTCCCAGTTGATAGCAAGTGGTTTTTCGATGATGAGGTTTTTGCCGGCCTCGGCCGCGGCGATAGCTTGATCCTTGTGAAAAGGATGTGGTGTACAGATATCGACGATATCGACATCCGGGTCGTTCAGCATGTCGGATAGATCTTGATAAACCCTCGGGCGAATACCGAATTGCGCTTCGAGTTCGTCCACATTGTGTTCGCGCCTCGAGCATATCGCGGTCACATTGGCACCATTGACAGCATTCATTGCATTGATATGCGCACCCGCTACCCAGCCGAGTCCGACGATGCCGACGCCTAATTCTTTTTTCATGATTAGCAATGCCTCTTTAATTCGAATGGATCGTGAGGATGTTCCTCGGTTGGCTTATGATAGTTCAACTCGGTTCGCATCGTGTTGCAGTATTAACATGACGGAACACTTGGTGGTGGGTCAGTTTGAAAGTCATGTCGGGTTAACCTCGGGTCAATGGCCTGAGACATGCCCCGCCACCCCCCACGCACGCATTCCCACTCTCCCACTTCCCCGGTGACTCGCGGGGGACTAAAACACACACACGGGCACGCGGCCGAGTGCTTTGTTGCATGCGATAGTATCATCATTTTTCGCTGGCGGCTTTGTCCGCTTGAGACAGCAGGCGTTTGGCGTTTTCGCCACAAATTTTTGTTCGTATATCCTCGGGCAAGTCGAGCGAATCGATCAGTTGATTCCATTCCCCGCCGTAATAGTCACGAGCAAACAACAGGCGGTCGGCATATCGAATTGCAAACGTTCGAGCATGTTCGAGATCACGCTCGAACGCGCCGCGTCCCGAACCTGCTGAGATGTCTGCATAGAGATTGGGGTAACGATCGAACAGGTCGTACAAGCGTCCGCCTTGCGTGACAGGGCCACGAGGATAGGCACTGCGCGCGATGTCTGAATCGCCGCTGATTTCGCGCCAGAATCCTGGAGCGTGGCCGATGAAATTTGTTTGCGGGCATGCTTGCAAAGCTCGTTCGAGGTTCGCGACAGTTCCGCCGTACCAGTCAGTCATGTACGTGGGTTCGCCTGTCTTTTCGTCGTGGATGTAGGGCACATCCAGATGCAACACGACCGGGCATCCCAGTTCGCCAGCTTTACGGAATAGGTTCAGGCAGCGAGGGTCGTCGAATAGCATTCGAAACTTCCATTCGCCGCACACGCGTACGCCGTGCATGTGATATGCCGCTTCAAAAAATCCCGGAGCATCACCGAGCAGGGGGTGCGGGCAATATCCCAGAATAAATCGATCGGGATATCGATCGCGGGCTTTGATCAAATCACTAAGTGGGATGCCTGCGTGTGTGCCGTCCGGACGACGATGCACGGGGTTTAGCGCATGGTGGTAGTAGGCATGATCTTCGAACGGGCCGATTTCCCATGAAAGCAGCCAGGCCGTTTCGATGCCGTGTTCATCCATGTCAGCAATCAGGCCAACGTCGTTGCGTTTCCACCAGAAAACATGTTGATGGGAATCGATCATTATGTGTCCTATATCGTTTGGATAATGTTACAAGTTAAGCGAAGGCCGATTCGACTTTTGCAAGCACAGCAACGATGTCATCGACATCTTGTATCGAGTAGCCTTCATGTATTTTGACTGAAAAATGATCTCGATCCACCGCGAGCAAGCGGGGTAGTTCCAGTTGGTTCGGAGTGCTTGCTTTCTGGTCAGGGTGACGCCAGGGGAGCTGGCTAGTGCCAAAGGCTGCGCGTTGTTCGAACCATGGCCAAGCAACGGGACTATGCATGTAGGTGTCTGAAAACAGAATGCCTTCCGCATTGAGTGCTTCTATAAAGGTTGCTTTATCAATCGGCAGTTTACGCTTATCAAAGCGAAGGACAATAAACCAGAAGGACCCTTCGCAGTTCGGCGGATCATCAACCATGTGTACGGCTTGCAGGGGTCGTATCCCATCGGCCAACCGACGTGCCAGTTTGCGAATGTGATTCAGATGGCCGGGTAATTTGCGCATCTGGCTGACGCCAAGTGCCGCGTGCATTTCATCCATATTACAATTTAAATCGGCCCCGACATTACCCGTGGGATTCTCGACGCCCCATGGTTTGCCGCGGTCGGCATGTCGGCGAATTTTCCAATAGGTGGATTCATCCCGGCTGTACACCAGGCCGCCTTGTCCGCCGCAGGCGTGGTGTTTACCAAACATGGTTGAGAATGCGGCGACATGGCCAATCGATCCGACTGCCCGTCCTTTGTATCGGGCGCCGTGGGCTTGTGCGCAATCTTCGATGACCTTCAGATTATGCCGCTGGGCGATCGCCATGATTGCATCCATGTCGGCAGGCCGGCCTGAGATATGGGCGACCACAATTGCGGCGGTGCGCGGCGTGATTTTTTCTTCGATCGAAGCGGGATCGATATTGAAAAAGTCTGGTTCGCAATCGGCAGGCACGGGAATCAATTGGCACATGACCACGGGCATAATCCCACCAGGATCAGACACCGGCGGAACAATCACTTCACTGTACGGTTCCAGTTCCATCGCTCGCAGTGCCACGTACACCGCATTGGTTCCGGAATTTACGCCGTCGGCAAAACCACCACCCATGAATTCACAAAAGGCCTTGCAATACGCCTCTTCCTTGGGACCACCGTAGCCGATGATATGGCTTCCCTCTTCGATGGCCTGATCAAACAAATCCATTACCGCGCGTTTGTCATCTTCATCAAACAATCGGCGCGCGGGCATGGGGGTTGTACGAATTTTTTTGCCGCCATTAACGGCCAGGTGCTGGCTGGATAATTGTTTCGTATCGTGATCAAGGGTTTTCATTTCAGGTGAATCCTTATCTGAAAAGTAAAATATTATTAAGCGGTAGTTTGGGTAACGGCAGCGGCTTCGCGTGCTTCGTTGGCGATTTCAATCGTGCGGATCACTTCAACCATCTCGTCGGAAGCGATGGCGCTACGCCCAAATGGTAGATGGCTGAAAATCATTTCAAGTAAGCCCGCATAGTAAGGGCGCTTGGTTTGCGCGACATCGACGACTTGGACGCCGTTTTCACGATGAATCACGGCGCCGAAAGTACCAGGGCCAGTCATCAGTCCGCGGTAGGTTGCCGTGCGCCCGTCGTCCCATTGGCAACTCACAATTTCCGCTTGTGACTGAATGGCGACGTTCGCATATTGACAGCCAACGCCCATCGCCGCCACCATCATTTCAAACGCATGCACGCCGTACCAGAGGTAGCCCGGTTGCGTTTCCTGAAATGAAAGTGGCCCCCACACATCCACACTCGTAATGTTGCCCGCGGAATTGTCACGCAATGCTTCGGCGAACGGTTCGGCATAACGCAATGACGAACAACTCATGACAGTAACTTGGTCTGCTTCTGCCATTTCTAAAATAGCACGGGCATCGTCACTGGTCGTGGCAAATGGTTTGTCGATAAACACGGGACGGCCAAAGCGGGCGATTCGCTCGAATTGCTCGCGATGCACACGCCCATCCACGGAATGAATGATTATCAGGTCTGACTGTTCCGCGACAGCCTCTGGGGTATCGACGATTGTGGTGTCATACTTATCACGAAGCAGTTGGGTGTACGTCTCAACGCGATTGATGCTCAGGTCAAAGTCGGGTGATCCGCCGGGGTACGCGGCGACGATTGTTCCGCCGCCGACATAGTCCGGGTCGTTCTTGTCAGTCATTAATCGCGCGAAGGCTTCGACGTGCGACGTATCGAGTCCGATCATTCCTATCTTTAATGGTTTAGTCATTGAGGGTTCCTTTTGTTTTATTCTTTTATCGTTGGTGCTACGAAAATTTGAGTGAGGTTTTGGTGGTTGGGGTTTAACAACAAGTAAAATTTGGAAGCGTGTCGTATTGTGGTGCGACCTTATGGGCCGAGGATTAGTTGATGAATCGCTTCGCGCATGACATGTTCACTGCGGCCGGCGACGAAGGAGTCGGTCGGTTCGTAGCCACCTTCGATGGAAGAACGTTCCAAGCAGATATAGCCGGGGCCACAATCGCCGTATGCCGCCGTCGCGACAAAATGTTTGCGCGCGAGGCGTTGTGCTTCAAGTTGGTATTCCACAAAAGCCTCGCCCGGTACGTGCAGCAGTTTGACATGATCCCCTAGCGTCAGGCATGACAATAGAATCGGTCGTTCTTGACGTTGCAAGTATGCCCATTGGATGGCTGATTTGTTGCGTACCATGGGATCTTGTTCGGCATCGGCGATAGTTTGTCGCAGCAATTGCTCATCAAGGTCTTCGCGTGGTGGCAGGTGCACCGATTGCGTTGACCATTTCAATTCGTTGAGTGGGTGACGGTCAGTACTCTGGCTGGATTGCTTTAAGGCTTGATATATGCGATCAGCTAAAACCTGACGGTTGGCAGGCGATCCGTCGTTGTACTTGCCTGCCGTTATATTGCCTGCACATCCTGTGAAATAAATCTGTAAGGTGTTGGGCTTGTCTTCTTGTAACTTTTGCAGGGCAATACCGACAAAATCTGCCGTGATCGTGCGATCGTCATCGTAGCTGGTTGGATGCACTGCGTAATAATGCATCGTGGCCAGTTCCTTTGCTTCGTTCCAGAAACTCACGCTGCGCAGGATCGGATCAATCAGTCCCTCGGGCATTGCTCGCACAGTCGGATCGGATGTTTTAGTCCAGCGAATTGCCTGGACATGGTTGTGGCTATCGAGAATACGCCGGTTTGATGCCACTTGATGGACGGCGGACTGCCCGAAGCCTATGTGTGTCACGGGAATTTTTTGTGGCGTGGCTTGTTGTACAGCATTGGTTAAGCGCTCTGTCACCGCATTCATCCATGACGTGTCCATAATTTGCGGCACATCGGGATAATCGCGAAGAAGCCCATGGGCCTGAGCGTCTGGCCATGGCGCGCAATGCGCATGAGTGCAATGCAATGCGACTCGACTCGCATCGGTTCCCGCGCCTTTGGCCAAGCACTGGCACATCGACAGGTAACTGTCATTGCTGATCTCGGCCCAATCGATCGCACAGAGTACGATTGGTTTTTGGTCGCCGTGTATGACCACGCCTCGTGCAAACAATGGGTCTGCGATCGCCACAGCACGACCACACCATCCGGCGCAAAGCGGGTGGCCCAATGGTGGCGTGACATCGCATCGAAATGTAGAAATCGTAAATTGACTCATGCTTTGTTTGTACACGTGGTATGCATGTCAACTCTGGGTTGATCGTGCGGGTGTGCGTTCGGTCCATCACCCAGATCGGGAATCGCGAGCAATTCACCCTGGCGAACAGAAGATTCATGCGCGATCAGGCCGGGGATGAGGTATCGAGCAGCCTTCCAGACATCGACGGGGGGTTGCTTGCTGGTATTAACAGCCTTCACAAAATCATCGACGAGGAACTGATGGGAGCCTGCGTGGCCATTGGTCAAACCTCGGAAGGTACTTGGCAAGCGGTCGATAGGATGCACCGCGCTCACATCCTTGTGCGCTTCAGCGCCGATTTTTTCCATGCCGCCTGATGTTTGTTTGACAGCATCGCGGCAGGTGAGCAGATCATCGAGACGTTCGCATCGCTCGCGGTCTTTGGTGACCCACATGTGGCCTGCCCAGTTGTGTTCGAAGCCTGCGTCGGTTCCCCATATCGACATGCGTTCACAACCCGGGTGTCCCACGCGACGAAATTCGTTGATTCGGCAGGAACTTCCATCGCTGACTTTGAATAGCGCGGTTTGATTGCTAAAGCGGTTGTCCCATTCGTTGATATTGGGTTGATAGATGCCATCGTCATGATGATCTTCAAAACCCTGGCATGATACGTGCGTGAAATGTGCGCCGGTTACGCTGAGCACCATCCCTATTGAATGCGTTGGGTAAAACATCGGCGGATGTCCCGCCGTGCGCAGCCAATGATCGCCGCCACGCCATTTCATCACGTCATACAGGCCGTGATCCCAATCATGTAGATATTCCGCTTCGGCATAGACAATTTTGCCAAACGCATGGTCCGCATGTTTCTGACGACAGTAGATCGCTTCGGGATAATAGTAGCTGGTTTCACCCAGCATATAGATATTGCCGGTCTGGGTCACCGCATCAACCAGGGCTGTCATCTCATCAAGCGTAATCGCACTGGGCACCGCAGAATACACATGTTTGCCTGCGTGCAATGCCTGTACTGATTGCGGGCCATGCAACCAGTTCTGCGTAAAAATGGCGACAGCATCGAGGTTACTATCGCATGCGTCATCAAGGCTAGGCAGTGTTTCGGCTATATCGAATTGTTGAGAAACTGCCGCTAATTTTTCGGCGTTTTGATCGCACAGCACCACGTGATCGACAAGTGGATGAGCCTTGAACAACGGAATAAACTCTTGCGCGAACGCACCAGCGCCGATGATGCCGACACAGATACCCATATGATTAACCTCAAAATTGCGCGGACTCCGCCCTTGCAGACTGATCTACAGGCGCGGGGAAATTGCTGAA
The DNA here is from genome assembly GCA_030426385.1 of Phycisphaerae bacterium. GTDB lineage: Bacteria > Planctomycetota > Phycisphaerae > Phycisphaerales > Phycisphaeraceae > JAUHYI01. The sequence goes on along the minus strand of JAUHYI010000001.1, from coordinate 37,529 downwards.
TGGTTCGAGCAGTTGTGTTGGAACAGTTTGATTGCATTGTTCCAGAAAGTGCACATTGCGTGACACTTCACGAACCGGGTCATTGGTTGCGAATTCCTCGAGCGAAATCCAGCCATGAAACCCAGCTAATTTAAGTGCGAAATAGACTTCCACATAATCCACCATGCCTTGGTCGAGGAATGTGCGGTGAAATTGCCAATGTGATCGTCGTGGTTCGTCGGTTTCTGAATAGGTTGCTGCTGGCACGAAGGTGAGATTTTTAGCATGCACGTATGCCAGATGATTTCCCAGTAATTCACAGGCTCCGCGTGGCCGAATGAAGCCTTCAATGATCGTGTTCGCCGGGTCATAGATCACGCCCACGCAATCCGGATCAATATCTTCAAGCATGTGGTGCATGGCCCATGGCGATGCGGCGATACTGCCCGCATGTATTTCGATGACATACTTGATGCCGTATTCGCATGCTAGCGATGCCAGATGAAGCAGAGCGTCTTTGGTGTGTTTGACGAGGTCGAGATACGAGTTCTTTTGATGCAGTGATTCGTTGTAGTCCCAGGCAAACCAGGGTGGATTAACCCGTAGCGTGGTGGGGCGGCATTGGGCGACAGCTTCGCTCCATTGTCGTATCTCATCAAAGTCCCAAAGGCTCCCCGCATTTAAAAAGCCAGCGATCTCCAGATCAGCGTCATCGGTGCGCTGCTTCATTTCGCGAACATCACTGGCCGATGTTTCAACCTTTCGAAGTCCCCATTCGATTCCCTGGACGGGTGCTTTGGCGCACAGGTCGACTATCTCCGCCGTCGATTGGTGGTTGCGAAACTGGTTGGTGTTGATGGCGTATCTGAACTGCTTCATGGGTGTACCCGTCGGTTTACGGCTGGGGCAGCCTCGCCGGTTTTTGTCGGGTCCTGTCAAAATCAAAACATCAAACGGAACATATAAAGAGGTAGACGGGTTGAGGCATATCGCGATGGATACGGATTAATCAGATTGAATGGTGGGGCAGTTGGGCCTGGCTGGCGAGAGTCGCGTGAAATGGATGCTTGTCGCATTTGCCGCTGCAACCGGCCGTGTCGCGGAAAGTGGGCTTGGGTTTGTGGTTTTGGGCAGGCTCTCATGCGACATTGTTGGGATATCCGGGAAAATTCACGAAGGTGCTTGACAGGTTACCGCGGTGAAAGTATTCTGTCAACTGGACAATCCAATTTTGACTGAAAGTTTGTCGTTATGGCTGTCAAAAGTAAGAAAAAACCCGTCAGTATTCGTGATGTCGCTAAAAAAGCAGGCGTGTCTCGCTCGACCGTGTCGCTGGTGCTTAATAACAGTCCGATTCCTAAAGAGGAGACGCGGCATAAAGTGCTGGAGGTTGTCAAGCAACTCAACTACCAGCCCGATCCATTATTCGGCCAGGCCATTCGGCGTCGTTATGCGGGTGGGAATGACACGCCACAAAAAACGCAAACCATTGGGTTTTGTGCCAATGATTTTCTGCTTGGTCAGGCCCGTGTTGATGACGGTTATTACAGTCGTGTGCTGGCGGGGATTCAATTGGCTGCCGAGAAATATGATTACCACTTAATGATTAAAAGTATCGCGTCAGGCGAAGAAGCGCCGCCAGCGATGGTGGCGGAGCACCGCGTTGATGGTTTGGTGGTTGAAGGTGATCTGCCTGGATTGTTGTTGAAAATATTGGCCGATCGTTTGCCGATAGCGATCATCGATCGGGTTAATCATGATTTGAATATTGATTCAGTCATGCCGAACATTGAAAAAGCAGTTCAAAGTCAGTTGGCCTATCTGTGGGGACTGGGGCATCGTAATATTGCAATGTTTGTTACGGCGAATGATTCGATTCATCGCAAGTGGCAAGAGCGTGCTTTTTATCAATTTTTTCAGGATATCGATCAGCCGATCGTGAATCCGAAATTATGTGAAAGGCATGACATCAATGAAAAAACGCACGATAAGGTGATGGCCGCGTACGTGAAGAAAATTGTTCAAGCATCGCCACGTCCGACGGCTTTGATTTCGTGGGACGTGTATGCGTGCAGTCTGCTGTCGCTGTTACAGGAGCACGGGTTGCGAGTACCCGAGGACATTAGTCTTATCGGTATGGACGATACGCTCGACTCGCAAAAATCCCGCCCACAGTTATCAACCTACCGCTTTTCCATGGAAGACATGGGACGGTCAGCGACCGAGTTGTTGATCCAACGCATCAATGATCGCAGTCGGCCGGTTCATCAAATCATGATCGACGGCAAGCTGATTGAGCGCGCAACCTGTGCTGCTGTTCCAGGCAGTCCATAAAGCGATAAGTCTGCCGGTGGCGAGCAGGTTTAAAAATGATATGGCACAAGTAATTGATGGCCGTTTTTGCTCGGTGTTTCTGCATGCGGTTATTGGCGTGCAGCCAACGTTTGCCAATTTTGCATAGGTTCGTTTCAGGCTGATCGTTTCCAAAGGAGTTGTCGTTGTCGCATACACCGCTAAATAGCGTCAGAATCCGCCGGATGGGATTCACCCTGATCGAATTGCTCGTGGTTATATCAATTATTGCGATGATGGTTGCCATTCTTTTGCCGGCGTTGCGACAGGCGCGAGAGCAGGGCAAGCGGATGAATTGTCTATCAAATATTCGTCAGATCACCGTGGCCGCCACCAGCTATGCGTTTGACAGCGATGACTGGTATCCGGTTTACAACACGCATACCTGGCTGCCTGGTGCGAGTTGCTATTTGTGGGAAGTATCAGGTGATAGTCGTCGGGCGTTTGATCCATACCTGGAATCGGGCCAGATCATGTATTGCCCCAGCGTGGAATGGCGAACATGGGATGAATATGCGAGCTATTGGAATGGAACGGCAGATGTTTTTGTCGGCTACACCATTGTTTTTGGTGAGCATCCCGACGTCGATAGTCCTGAGGTCAGATTTTATAACTACTCAGGTGATGGCAATGAAGATGGTACCTACCCAGTTAAACGTATTCAGCGCGTGAACGATATTACAAAACGCGTGCTAGTTACAGACATCTTTGATGAAAGTCCTTTGTGGCCGACGTATGGAATTCCTGATGCTCATAATCACAGCCTGGGTTCCAATCAAGGCTACGTGGATGGGCATGCTGCGTGGAAATCCAAAGATGAAATGCAGCCTCAATTTTATATCAATATTTCTCAGGACTGGTGGTAATTAAAACACTGGCTTGATGGTTAAGCGTGATTGTTTTTCTTAGTCGTATGGAGTTTCGACGTATGCTTATTGATCGCTTACATTGGATTCTGGTTGTTGTATGTATGTTGGCGCTATGCGGTGTGTCACGGGCGTTTGGTGCGGAGACTGACGCAGCGGCTGATGCGTGGCTTGGAGATATCCCCATACCCGACAAAAACTATGTGCAGGATGGTTCGTTTGAAAACCAGGGAAAAGGATGGACATGGTTTGTGTATAAAGGTGGCAAAATCACCACCGAAGATTCGTCCCGTGATGGCGCGGTATTTCATATGGGGGACAAGAATACAGAGCAGAATTACTATTACTATCAATACAATATTCCGCTTGAGGTGGGTAAGACCTATACCTTTTCGGCGATGATTAAATCTGAAGGAATTTCCGAAGCCAAACGTCAAGCTGGCGCGTTGATCCTGACGGATTATTCATGGACATCAAAATCGATTCCATTGGAACCACCAGCCACAACATCAGGTTGGACGCGCGTGAGCAAAACGTTTGTCGCGCCGGAGACAAAGCTTCATGCCAATGGTGATCCCATCTATAACATTGTGATTCACTGGCCGCCGAACAATGCTGGCAGCGTCTGGATTGATGAAGTGCAGGTTGAAGAAGGCAGTCAGGCGACAGATTTTGAAGCGATGTACGCGGGGCATGCTCGAGATGCATTGGCAAAACTGCGGACATTGGCGCGACAGATATTTGCGGCTGAAGATGCCCTGGAAAAGTTGCCTGCATCGGATTCGATCGGGGATTTGAAGTCGCGTTTGTCGGGTGTACGTAAGCAAGCCAGCCTGTTACGCAAGCAATTGTTGGCTTACACCACCTTGTCAGATCAAACCAGGGCGAACCTTGGTAAGCGTATTGATGAAGCACTTGGCGAATTGGCCTTGGTGCGCACGTTGATCTGGACAGGCCCAGCTCACGTTCCATTGTCGGAAGTCCGTTTGCCGGATTCTTTTGATGATCAATTGAAATTGTCGATGACCTGTTTGCGTGGCGAGCATCGTGATATTGCCTTGAATGTCGCATCGCTGAGTGGCAATGATTATGGCATGAAATTAACGCCTTCGGTTTTGTATAACGAGCGTTTAGGATTGAAACTTACTGGCCCCAAATGGCTGAAAGTCTACGCGGTGCCGATGATTCGCGGTGATCAGAATATTGTGAGTGCGTTCACGGATCCGTTGCCGGAAATAAACAATGCTGGCATCACGCCGATCGCTTCGGGTCGCATTAATCAATTGGTATTTTCCGTGGATACGTCGGATCTGCCGCCGGGCGAGTACACGGCCTCAATCGATGTCGAATCATTGTTGGATGCTGACAGTCAGCGAACGATTGAGATTGACCTGACGGTATTGCCTGAGGCACTGATGCCGCTGGCCTCTGAAATTCGCGTGCTTGAATGCTTTGGAAGTATGGATTATGCCGAGCAGGCGATGATCGACTTGGGAGTGAACACATTTGATGTGATTACAGCGGAGATTGACGTCACGTTTGATGATGCCGGTAAATTATTGCGTTCCGATTTTTCGCGAACCGATATCGATGTTCGCAGAATGCTGGAGATTGTGCCTGATGCCCAGTTCTTGTTCCTCAGTGGTGAAGACATGCGGCGAAAGATCAGCCGCTTAAAGGGGTGGGAATTAACGTTAGAGGACAAGCGATTCGAACGCGCGTTCAAAGAATGGGTCGCCGCGATCGTCGAGCATTTTGCAACGTTAGGTGTTGGGCCCGAGCGATTGATTATGGAGACATACGACGAACCGCAGCCATCTGATTATGCGGCAGGCACCGCGATGGCGCAATGGACTAAACAAGTTGAGCCGAAGATGTTGACGCAGTTTTATGGCAGTGGTGTGGTCCAGAACGAGGCCTGGAAGCAAAACGCCATGGCTCATGATATTGTCGGGCCGATCGTTTCAGCATGCAGCCCGGAAAACATGGCGTTTGTTCAGTCGCTGGGCGTCACGCTGTGGACCTATGATTGCATGGCTTACGGTGAAACATTCCATCCGATTGCGTATTACCGATTGATGCCATGGATGTGTCGCAAATATAACCAGGTTGGATGGGGGCATTATTCCTGGTTCAACACAAGCCATGATCGTGCCTATAAAGCTTGGCAAGGTGTGGAGGCGCAGAATCTGGTGTACCCAGCGGCAGACGGCGAAGGCATGGTGGTATCACGGCGATACTTGGCTATCCGTGCGGGGCAGGAAGATTACCGTGTTCTCGATGCGCTACAACGTGTGGCTGATCGGGCTGGCAAGTCGACACAGGCTCAAGCGTTCATCGCTGAAGCGTACGATCAGGCCTTGGCGATGGCGCCTCGTGAAAAAGGTTATGAAACGCAGATCGATCCAGGCATTCCTGCGGATCGTGTCGATGTGTTGCGTGAACAAGCGGTTGATCGTATTGCGGCGATGTTGCCTGATGCAATCAATGTCAAAGCATCGATGGTTGAAACGACAGGCACAACCAGTGTCTCTGTCAACGCACCTGAAGGTGGTCAGCTTCATCTTCGCTATCTGGTTGATGGTCGTTTGCCTTGGCGAACCATGTCGCAAGCGGTGGCTTCGGGACAATCTGAAATTGTCTTGCCTGAAATATCGGGGCGCGTTAATCGTTGTCTGGTGGAGTTGGCAGGTGAAGGGGGCCGTATCTGGAGTGGATCAGCGACGATCATTCCGGAGATTACGGTGGATAGTACGTCAACGCCTTACGATGCTCGTCATCTGAGCGATGGTATCTGTGTGCCGGCAGTGAAGTTCGAGCCGAATTATGCATGGATATCAGGCCCGGGCGGAACCGATCACTGGGTTGAACTGGATCTCGGCGAAGTGCGTGATGTTTCCGAATTGCGTTTGTACTGGATGACATTTTCGACCTTGCCGGAAAAAATCGGCGTGCGTTACCAGAGCGAGGATTACAATTGGATGCCTGTGCCAAGTCGGCCCGAGTGGTATGCGCCGACCGAACCACTGGAGTTGGTTGAACTCGACGGATTGCGAACGCGAAAGATTCGCATCATTCAGGCTGCCAATGGTGGTGCGGCCACGACGCCGACCTTGATGGGTTTGAGTGAAGTTGACATCAAGTAATGATGTATAGCGAACCGTTGTGACGTTTTCATTCAAAGCAAACAGGTAAACATGTGATGTTGAACATTGGACTGATAGGCTGTGGTACGCATGCCAAAGCGGCGGTGATTCCAGCTTTGGGTGACAGCAGTGATTTTCTAAAGCTGGTCGGCATTTCAGATGTGAATCGAGAAAATTTCGAGTCGATAGATCTGCCGAATGTGCGCACGTTTGACGATCATCGCGAGATGATTCACGAATGTGATTTGGACGCGGTGTATATTGCCACGTTGGCAGATGCGCGAGAGGCCATTGCGCTGGATGCGATTTCGTCCGGCCTGCATGTCATGTGTGAAAAACCGATGGCCACGGATAGCGGTGCATGTCAACGCATTATAGATTCGGCGCGGGCATCCAATCGTGTGGTAGGTGTTAATTTTGAAATGCGCTTTTATGATTGGGTAATTCAAGCCAATCAGTGGATCGGTCAAGGTTTGCTCGGGCGCGTTGAGGCAGTGCACATTCATGAGATGTGGGATGGCCATAAAGCATTTGGTCAAGCGGCGGCTCGGCGCCGTCGGTTGATGGATGTGGCAGGGGCACTGGACTGTGGCATTCATCGGGCTGATCTGGCACGTTGTTTTGCTGGCGGCGGTGACTGGCAACGCATTGAGGCGCAAGGGGCGTGGTTCGGCGAAACATCCGAGTTGCCGCCGCACATCAGTGTGATTGCCTCGCTTGATCGTGGTGCTTACGTCTCTTTAACAAGTAGCTTTTCATATACCGCGTACATTGAGGCGTGGGCTTATCAGGAAATTTTTACCATTGTCGGCACTGAAGGTATTCTGCATGTGGTTGAGGGAACAGATCGAAAAATCCATGTGGAACTGGCCAGCCGGAATCTGTCGGAGAATCACGTTTACGAGCAGGTTTTACATGAGCGAATCATTCCCAAGGTATTGCGGGAGTTTGTCGCCAGGATTGAAGGCTTGCCACATGATGGGCTTCTCGCTCTTGGTGAGGACGGTTTGGCGGCACAGTTATTTGTCGAACGTGCCAATGCCAGTGCGGTAGCGAATCGTCAAGCATCGCCGATGGTTCATGCTCATTCCTCGCAAAGTTTGGAGTGAATACGTTGATGCCTCCTGATAACCTTTTTGATGATTTGCTATTCACAAGTACAGGCAATGCAATAGAGGCTGTCACTGAATGGGAATCAAAGAGCAGGGATATTCGCCGTCGGTTTGAATTGATGCTGGGTGCTGGGCCTTGTGGTGCTAGGCCTTCGCCGAACGTGACGATTTGTTCGGAAATATTCTGTGATAATTTCGTGCGTCGTGAAATCGAATTTTCAGTTCACGATAATGAGCGTGCGCATGCATACATTCACATACCTACGAGTTTAGTCGCCGAGGCTCCAGCGGTTTTGTGTCTTCAACAAACTGCGCCCCATGATCGTGAAGTGATCATGGGCGTCACAGATGATTCGGCAAGTTTGGCCTATGGGAAAGAGCTTGCCCATCGTGGATTTGTTACTTTTTGTGCGGATCACTTCAACGCAGGCAAGCGGATTCCAGGCGAAGGCGCGTTCGATACCAGTGAGTTTTATCGACGTTTTCCGAATTGGTCTGCGGTTGGCAAAAGTTTGTGGGAGGCGCAAATCGCATTAGACATTTTGTGCGACATGGATGAAGTGGATGCGCAGCGAATCGGTTGTATGGGGCATTCACTGGGTGGGCATGGAGCGAGTTTTCTGGCTTTTTATGACTCGCGAATTCGGTGTGCGGTGGCGAATTGTGGCAACACTTCGTTCCGTGGTAATTCGGGTCGCATGCTATGGTCGCGCGACGAGTGGTACATATATTTTCCGATGCTTCGTGCATTGTTCCTGCAAGGGAAATCTGCTCCGGTTGATTTTCATGAAATCATCGCAGGCGTTGCGCCCAGGGCTTTTCTTGATATTTCGACGTTAGATGAGCCAGCCTTTGATGGGCAGGATTGTTTGCCTTCGATGTTTTTGAAAATTCATGAGGTTTACAAGCTCTACGGTTGTCCCGAAAAGTTTGCGAACTACATGCATAACGCCGGGCATGGGTTATTCCATCATTCTACTCAGCTTGCTTATGCATGGCTGGAAACATGGTTGGGATGATGCTGACAATGATCCGACGGGCAATGCTAAAAACGATGGCGACCAATGGGTTTGGTATGTCCGGTTTGGTTCGCGTGGTCGATAGGGCCCATAGGATCAACAACGTGGGCGTAATCAACTGGAGTTGTACCGATGCCTGATGATGGGCTTAAGCCGGGCCATACGTTTTGTGAGCGTGCTTTTGTAGGACGCGTGTTTGGCGTCACCGGTGGCGCGAAGGGGATTGGTGCTGCGATCGTTGCGCAGTTGCTGCATTGCGGCGCTTCAGTATTAGCTATGGATCGAGATGCCAATGCGTTATCCGTCCTGGCATCGCATCACACTTCGTGTGCTGATCGTCTTCTCTGTCAGTTGTTGGATGTCGCTGATGGGGCGTCTGTTGAAAAGGCGATCACGCTTTGCACTGATCACTTTGGGCGTATTGATGGTTGGGTAAATAACGCAATGTGTAACCCGGGATGTCCGTTTGAGGATTCAACTGAAGAGCAATTTTATCAAGCATGGCAAGTTAATACGCTCGCTGCTTGGCGATCTGCGAAGTTGCTCTTGCCGCATTTCAAAAAAAATCGTCGCGGTAGTATTGTTAACGTCAGTTCGATCACCGCGCACCAGACGACGTTTGAACAGGCCGCTTACACCAGTTCCAAGGCAGGACTCGAAGGGCTCACGCGTGCCTTGGCTGTTGAGTTGGCCGAACATCACATTCGGGTCAATGCGGTGGCTTTGGGTTATGTGTTGACTTACAGTTCTTTGCCACCTTGCGATCAATGGGATGATTTTTCTCGCCTCGAAGCGGAAGTTGTGCGAGAAATCAACACCGCTTCGGCACCGTGGCCTCAAGCGGCTGTTGCCGAGGATATTGCAGAACCCATTGTCTTTTTACTTTCGGATGCTTCACGAATGATGACCGGCACTACCCTTGCGGTGGACGGCGGATTGTCCGTTGATCTCAGGCCGATTGGTGATCCGCGCCGACTGGGTGTTGGCCATAAAATTGCGGCGATTCGTCGCCAGATAAGTGAGTTGGCTCATGGATAAAGCGAATACGATCCAGGCGATCCATGCGTGGGAAGTTGTGGTCCCGGCGCGTCCTGGTGCCGTTGACAGCGAATCGCTTGGGCCCAGTATGGACGGCGTTCCCTGGCATCATTTACCCATCGTGCTTATGGAATTTGTTTTTGCCGATGGTGTCAGGGGTTTGGGTGAAGTGAGTCGGGAAATCACGCTCAAACAAGTGCAGGATGATATGCAAAAGCTCATCGGTTGCACCTTCGCAGGATTGTCGCCCGCGCAACAGCCCGAGGCCTGGCATCCCAAACCGAATTGGGGGTTGGATGCGCTCATGCCGTTGCCAGCTTACGTATCAAGCAGTGCCTTGGGCGGTGCGCTGGAGACGGCGCTTCTTGATGCGGCCGGTCGTCGATTGAGCTGTCGCGTGGTTGACTTGTTGGGTGGTCCTGTTCGCTCGGTTGTGCCTGTTGATTATTGGTGTAGTCGGCAGACGCCACAAGACCTGGCGGTTACGATTGAGAAGGCGCTGGCTCGTGGGTTTCATGGCATCAAAATGAAAAGCCGTCTCGGCGACCCTGTGCTCGAACAGATTGAAACTATCCGGCGTGTGGCTGGTGATCAATTCAGTATCACCATTGACCCAATGTTTCAGTGGCTTACGCCTTCGCATGTCTGGCCGATTTTGAATCAGTTGGTGGATACGCATGCCAACGTCAAAATCGAAGATCCATTCCCTCAAGACGAACCGGCACTATGGCGACGTGTTCGTGAAACTTTTGGTTTGCCGTTAATCTGGCATGCTCGAGATGCGATTAGTTTTAAACGTGGTTTGCAGGAATGTGTGTGCGATGGTTTCAACGCGTCGGGCGGTCTTAGTTGGGGGTTCCTGCAACAGGCCCATGCGCTTGAAGCGATCGGGGTGCCTTGTTGGCACGGTTCGGGCATTGAGCTGGGCGTGGCGCAGGCAATGAGGCTACATGCGGCGGCGGCTGCACCAGCTTGTGTTTGGCCTTCAGATCTTGTCGGACCAATCGTGCGTGAGCACCATCTGACTGATTGGGATTGGCCGTATCGGGATGGTGCGTTGCCCTTGCCGGTGCGGTCAGGGTTGGGGGTGGATTTGGATCGCGAGCAGCTCCAGAGATACGCCAAAAACAGTATCACCATATCGGCCTGAATGTCGCATCCTTGTGAGGGTTGGGGCAGTGGGTGGAAGATTCAGCGGTCAACGAGAGCTAAACGAGTTGGCTGATCGGTGGTTGTGGGCGATTTTGAAAACAAACTTGTGTGTTATACGAAGCCAGCTTTGGATGGCGTGTACCATCGCAGGGCATATTGGTGTCGTAATATGTTTTTATGTAGTGGTTTATGTGTTTTTATGGGATTTGCGCTAGCTTGTGAAAAGCGGGTATTCGGGCAGAAATTTTTCTTGACATAAGCGTTCGGCGCCGCAATAATAGACGGTTTAATAGACTGTCTACTTAATTGGCTGGATACACATCTTTGGAGGAAAAACACATGCGCATATCAGACTTCATGGTTTCGGCGGCGGCGGGCTTAGTGGCGACCGTTTTGTTGGCGCCCGGTGCTGTGCAGGCGGAGGTGACGTTCGATTGGGCCACGGTGGGCAATGTAGGGAATGGGGCATCAGGGTTCGGATATGGAGCGGTTGCCTATGAGTATCGCATCAGCAAGCACGAGGTGACCAACACGCAATACGCTGAGTTTCTCAATGCGGTTGACGCAACCGGTGCGAATACCTTGTCGCTTTACAACGGTGACATGACGGGGAACTTTGGAGGGATCGAGTTCCAGGCGGGCAATGCTGATGGTAGTAAGTATGTCGTGCAGACTGGCCGTGGTAACACGCCTGTGACGTACGTGTCATGGTACGACGCAGCCCGGTTTTCGAATTGGCTTCACAACGGGCAGGGCACTGGTTCCACTGAAGCGGGTGCGTACGACATGTCGTTACTTGAAACCGACCCTAGTGCAATTTCTCGGGACACCGGTGCGACACATTTCATCACGAGCGAAGATGAATGGTACAAAGCGGCGTATCACTGGGGTGAAACTGTAGATGGTTTTTATTACACCTATGCCACCACCAGCAATGATCTGCCTGCGAGTGATCAGCCCGGTGATGATGCAACAGGTGTCAACTACTACAACGATGACGGTAACAATGGCAATGGGTTTAATGACGGCTATGCTGCGACCGGTAGCACCGCGTTTCCTGGTGCTGTGAGTCCATTTACGGAAGTCGGCGCTTATACTGATGCGGATAGCCCGTATGGTGTCTTCGATCTTAATGGCAATGTGTCGGAATGGAACGAGGCGTTGATCGGTTCTGATCGTGGTTTGCGTGGTGGTGGCTGGAGCAGCGGCGCGGGTAATCTGGCCGTGTCGTTTCGATCGCAACTTGATCCGATCACTGAAAACGGCAACGTGGGCTTTCGTGTAGGAAGTATCGTTCCTGTACCAGAGCCAGCGTCAGCCATGCTTCTTGCCCTTGGTTTAGGGCTGGTTTCGCGTCGGCGCTAATTGGCTATTCAGGGAATGGCTCGACCATTTTCTTGTGGGGTTGATCTTCAGCAATAATGGGTACAGCGGTGAAATTCATCGCTGTACCCTATTTTGTAAAGACCAGTATTGCGGGTGGTGGTCGGGGAGGGACGGTAGTTGGACGGGAGGAGTGGTGAGTGTGTGTGGCGATGGGGAACTTGAGTTGAGAGTTTGGCGGTTGTGCTGATCGTGGTGTTGGTAGCTGCCGGCATTTTAAAAATAAGTTGCACACATATCCTGTGTGCTGACTTTCATTTTTGCGGTAGCTCACTTCTTGTCGCATGTGATGTAATACCCCCCCCACACACACGTACACGCACAGTGTGTGGGGTCACATGCGATCGTGATCGGGAGTGCGCATGGTGATGTTAAGTTTGCGATGCGACATCGATATAGTTTCTCAGATGCTCTGCCATGCAGGCCGAGGCATGTTCGGCGTCTTTCGAACGAAGTGCTGTGATGATCGCGTCGTGTTCAATGCACGACGCGGCGATACGTTTGTTGTGTGTGAAATAGGCCTGTCGATGTAGACCAATGCGGTCGCGCAAGCTGGCAAGCATGGTCTGGAGTAGATGGTTGCCGCTGCAGTTGATGATGATGTTGTGAAACTGATCGTCTGCGTCGATCCAATCTTTGGGGTCGCGTTTGCCAGCGAGGCAATCGCGTCCAATGTCTTGTGTGTGTGTCAGGCGATCAAAATCCTGCGCCGTTATTTTGGGGCAGGCTTCGGCGGTGGCGAGTTGCTCGAGCGCTGCCCGAACACGATAGAGTTCTTCGAAGTCCTCGCGGGTTGGCAGAGCCGCGGTTGCTCCACGATGGGGTCTGAATAGTATGAGGCCGTCTTTTTCGAGCAGACGTAAACTTTCACGAATGGGAGTTAGACTGACACCCCAGCGCTGGGCAAATTTCTGGGCTACGACTCGTTCGCCGGGTTTGATTCGTTGCTCCAGGATGGCCGATTTGAGGCGCTGATAGACCTGTTGCAGAAGTGTGTTGGCAGAAATGCTGTCGGTGTTGATGGTCATGGTATTGACGTCCTCGACAAATTATATATAATCGATAATCAATTGCAAGTTGTTGTTAAACATGACTCAAAGGTATTGTTTATGAATCCGATTGTGCAGATTTCCTTGGATGTGATCGAGTTGGATGAAGCAATGGCTACCGCCGATATGGCCTTGCGGGCCGGGGTGGATTGGCTCGAGGCAGGAACGCCGTTAATTCTGGCGGAAGGAATGCATGGGGTGCGAGCGATGCGCGATCGTTGGCCTGATGTGCCGATTGTGGCAGACTTGAAAACGATGGATGGTGGCTGGCTGGAAGCGGAAGTGATGGCTCGAGCTGGAGCGACGCATGTGGTGGTGATGTCACGAGCACACGATGCGACGATTCGTGAAGTGGTTAAGGCTGGGCGCGATTTCGGAGTAAAAGTGATGGGCGACAATCTGGCGTGCGATGACATGGTTGATGGTGCCAGGCGCCTTGAAGATTTGGGTTGCGACTATGTGATTCATCACATCGGTTTCGATGAACGTCGCAGCTATGAAGCGCAAGGCGAACGTATGCCCAGTCCTCTCGATCAATTGCGTGAGGTGGTTGCGGCGGTCAAGGTGCCGGTGCAAGCCGTCGGCGGATTGTCGATCGAACAGGCGGTGGCGACGCCGAGTTATGGCGCGCCGCTGGTGGTGTTAGGCGCGCCGCTGACGATTGATGCCGACGCGTTTCGGACGGCTGCAGGTGATGTTGAAGGAGCGTTGCGTTTGATATGTGAAAAGGTTCATGCCTATGGTGAGATTGCTATTGGCGAGGGTGAGTCATGAAAATGCAAGCCGTCGTAAATTATGCGCCAGAAAAGCATCGCGTTGAACTGCGTGATGTCGCTGTGCCGACCATTAGTGATCAGGATGTATTGCTGGAAGTGCAAGCGGTTGGTGTTTGCGGCAGTGATTTGCATCAGTGGACCGCAGATCATAGTTGGCCGGTAAATTATCCAGTGACGCTCGGGCACGAATTCAGTGGTGTGATCCACGGTGTTGGTGGAGCTGTCGCGGAGTGGCAGGTGGGGGATAGGGTGGTCAGCGAAACCGCTGCGGTGATCGATGCGAACAATCCCATGACACGCCAGGGGCAGTACAATCTGGATCCGACGCGCCAGGGATTTGGCTATGGAGTCGATGGTGCGATGACGCAGTATGTGCGTGTACCGGCACGTTGTCTGCATCGTTTGCCCGCAGGATTGTCGTTTGAAAAAGCCGCACTAACCGAGCCGTGTTGTGTGGCCTATAGTGCCGCGGTTGTGAATGCGGATATTCGTCCAGGTGATCGTGTGGTGGTGTTTGGGCCTGGAACGATCGGGTTGTTGTGTGCCGCGATGGCGCGCTTGCGTGGTGCGATGGTCGCGGTGGTGGGTCTGGAACAGGATCGCCATCGCTTGGAAATTGCCGAGCAACACTATGGATGTGATTCGATTATTGCCGATGCCAGCGATTGGGCCAGGCATCGCGATGGGTTGGGAGCCGAGGGTGTGATTGACGCGGCGGGTGTGTCGGCGACGCTGAAGCAAGCGCTTGCGATCGTTCGTCCTAATGGTTGGATCAGTAAAGTTGGTTGGGGGCCACAGCCGTTGAATTTTTCGTTGGACCCATTGGTGCAGAAGAATGTTCGTTTGCAAGGAAGCTTCAGTCACAATTGGCCGGTATGGGAACGGGTGTTAAGTTTGCTGTCCGAAGGTATGCTCAATATCGATCCAATCATCGGTGGCGTGTGGCCGATTACGCAATGGCGTGATGCCTTTGAAACCATGCATGGTGGAGAAATCATCAAGGCCATCCTCAAGCCGGAAGGGATTCACTGATGCCGCCGTTTTCAGTCAGCGAATTCACCACATGGCACCAGACGTTTGAGGCTGATGTTGCACTGTATGCTGAATTGGGCATTTCAGGGATCGAGGTGTGTGAGCGCAAGCTATCAAGTGATTACCAACGAGCTCGCGAGCAATTACAAATCATTGCACAACACGGCTTGAAAGTGACGAGTGTGCAGCCTCGCTGTCATGCGTTGTTTGCCGATAGCATGTGCCCGGATGTGGATGATCCCGACGAACGTGCGGCGATCTTCCGTTCAACAATCGATCTGTTTTCTGAGGTTTTTCCAGGTGAAAACATTCCATTGGTGGCAATCAGCGGTAACGCGCCGAATCACAACTATCGTCATGCCCATGAAACGGCACGACGAATATATCCAGCGCTTGCGGACTATGCGGCGGATCGCGGTTTACGCATTATGTTTGAACCGTTGAATCCAATCATCATGAATGCGGATGCATTTATCGTTTCGCTGGATGCGGCGATGGGCTTGATCAACGATGTGGCGCGAGATAATTTTGGACTGATGCTTGATGTCTGGCATATCTGGCAGGAGCCGGCAATATATGAACGCGTGGCGCAGATCGATGGAGGTAGGATTTTCGGGGTCCACGTGTGTGACTGGCCTGTCGGTGAGCCGCGGCACATCGGCGATCGTGTGTTGCCTGGCGATGGTGTTATTGAACTGCCGAGGCTGCTTAAGGCGATTGAAGCAACAGGTTATGACGGGGCCTACTGTCTGGAAATTTTTTCGCGGGATGAATTAGATGATTCGCTGTGGCGACAGGATGCACGCAATGTAGTTAAACGCGGGTTGGCGGGCTTTCAAAAATCGTGGGAGGCACGAAAATGTTGTTAAAAGATAAAGCGATCATTGTGACTGGATCGACCACCGGGATAGGGGCTGGGATCGCGCGGCGATGCGTGGATGAGGGGGCGAAAGTTCTCGTACATGGGCGAAGTGAAGAGCGGGCCAAAGCATTGGTTAAACGGCTTGGTTCTGCATCGACTTACCATATCGATGACATGGCTGATCCCGAATCGCCTGCAAGAATCGTGGCGTCGGCGGTGAAGGCATTCGGAAAAATTGATGGCCTGGTCAACAATGCGGCGTGGGTAAAACGTGGCGATCTGGCTTCCACCGATTCGACACTTTTCGATACGATTATGGCGGTCAACGCACGTGCGCCGATGCTAATGATTCGCGAAGCAATCGGTTACCTGCAGAAAAGCGAAGGCAGCGTTGTTGGCATCGGTTCAATTAATGCTTACACCGGTGAACCGCGGCAATTGCCCTATGCCATGTCAAAAGCGGCGCATGCGACGATGTCGCGCAACTTGGCGAACGCTTATGCATCAAAGCGCGTCCGCTTCAACCATTTTAATGTCGGATGGGTGCTGACGGATAACGAATACCAATTGAAAATCAGCGAAGGCTTGGGTAAGGATTGGCCGGAGCGCATGGCCGGTGGTAGTGAGGTTCCTTCGGGTCGCATGACTTCGCCCGAAGATATCGCAGCCCACACCGTCTTCTGGCTTAGTGATCAGTCGCGTCCGATCAGTGGGGCAGTGATCGACCTGGAGCAATTTTCGGTGGTGGGGCGACTTCTGCTGAAAGAAGGTGATTAATGCCGAAGCTTGCGGCATTTCCAAAAGCGTACATGGATCAGCTATGCGTCGATGGCTCGATGTCGCTCGATGCGTGGATAGCATTGGCAGCCGGTTTAGATGTTCCAGGGTTAGAGTTTTATTGTGATTTTATAGACCTGCGTGATTCAAAGAAGTGGTGTGGTTATCGTCAAAAAGCTGAAGACCTAGGCATGTGTATTCCTATGCTGTGTTGCTCGCCGGATTTTACGCATCCTGATGCGGCGTTCCGTCGCGAACAGGTTGACAAAGAAAAACGATGGATCGACATGGCGGTGGCATTGGGCGGTCAATATTGTCGCGTTTTATCTGGACAGCGTCGGCCTGATGTGCCACGTGATGAAGGAATACGTTACGCTGCCGATTGCATTGACGCTTGTCATGGTCATGCACACAGTTGTGGTGTGACGCTCATCCTTGAAAATCACTACAAGGATAACTACTGGACGTATCCTGAATTTGCCCAGCATATGGACGTTTTTTGCGAATTGCTAGACGTGTTGCCCGCACAGAATTATTCAAATTTTGGCGTCAATTATGATCCCAGCAATACAATTCTTGCTGGCGAAGATCCGCTGGAGTTGCTTGAGAAAGTCAAACGCCGTGTGGTCACGATGCATGCTTCGGATCGTTATCTCAAGCATGGCACCATTGAAGATCTTCGCATGGAAGAGGACAGTGTCGGTTATGCCAGTCGATTAAGCCACGGCGAAATTGGTCAAGGTATGAATGACTACGATGCGATTTTTCGCACGCTCAAGAACGTTGGCTTTGATGGTTGGATTAGTATTGAGGATGGTGTGGACGGGTTTGAACAATTGCAGCGTTCGGTCAATTTCCTCAAGAAAAAAATCAAGGAGTACTGGGGATGACACCAACGATCCATGCGCGTGGCCGGGAACTCGTTGAATTAATTAGCAATACGAAACTGCCTGATAATGAATTAGCGTTTTGGTGGCTTGGTCAACACAGTTTTGTGTTGAAGATTGCGGGTAAAATATTTTATATCGATCCTTTTTTGACCGAGATGAAGGATCGGTTG
Source organism: Phycisphaerae bacterium (assembly GCA_030426385.1). Lineage (GTDB taxonomy): Bacteria > Planctomycetota > Phycisphaerae > Phycisphaerales > Phycisphaeraceae > JAUHYI01. The sequence goes on along the minus strand of JAUHYI010000001.1, from coordinate 19,926 downwards.
GTCTCGCCACTTTTTAAGCCCGAAGATATCACGAACGCTGACTTGATTTTTGGTAGCCACGATCATGGTGATCACATCGATCGCCCAGTATGGCCGGCGCTGGCTGCAGCATCGCCTAAAGCGAAATTTGTTGTTCCTCAGTTATTGAAAGATGGTCTTGCTGGAGATCTTGGTGTTGATGTTTCGCGTTTCATTGGTATGGATGATGGTCAGTGTTTTGCATATGACGATATCCGAATCACGGCCGTGGCAGCCGCTCATGAATTGTTGGATCGTGACGAAGCGACGGGGCAGTACCCATATCTTGGATTTATCATCGAGTCTGCTAATCGATGTTTTTATCATGCCGGTGACACGTGCATATACGAAGGATTAATGGCCAAGCTACGTTCGTGGCAATTCGATGTAATGTGTTTGCCGATCAATGGTCGTGATGCGGAGCGTTACAGTAGTGGTTGCATTGGCAACATGACTTATCAAGAGGCAGTAGATCTGGCTGGCGCATTGCAGGCGCGTTATGCCGTGCCCACGCATTACGATATGTTTGCGATGAATCCGGGTGATCCCGATGCGTTCACGCGGTATTTGCGTGTGAAATATCCTGGCGTTCAACCGCTCGTATGCGAATACGGAAAAATGGTTCGGTTATAACGATCCAAATAGTTGAAGCTGATCGCTGTTGAATTGATGACGAGCCGATGCGGTTGCGCTGTTGGTCGAGCGGCGTCCGTAAAACATGCTCTGGACGTTGTTCGTAAAAGATGTGTCGTTATGTTTAGCATTCCACGTTTTTGCCTTCGGAGCCGAACACAGCTAGGCGGTCGGCTTCGTCAATGGCTTGTGCATTCATCGGAGCGTAGTGAAACTGCATGGCTCGGCGACGTTTGGGGGATTGGTTGGCCGGTGTCCCATGAGGCAACAGGCTGTCAAAGAACAGAGCTTCGCCTGGTTTAAGTTCCACCGCTAATGATGCTTTGCCCAGCATGTCGTTATCGCAAATTTGCCAGTCACGCCGTTTGAAGTGGATCACTGGCCCGGGTAGGTGGCCTGCGTCGATCACCTGCATGCAACCGTTTTCGATGGTGGCGTGATCCAGTGCGATCCATACGCCGACAATACGATCTTGCAGTGCGACATCGAAGTAAGCGTGATCCTGATGCCACGGTTTTTCTCGGCCGATCTTTGGTGGTTTGAGTAATGCCATCGTTTGAAAAATTTGAGGATCAGTGTCTCCCATCAGTTTGCGAACTATCTCAAGGATGACGGGGTGTTCGACGGGCATGCCGCAGTGGTGGCATTCGTCATTTTGAAAAAACAATTTACGCACGTGATCGATGTCGTGACGGTTGTCGTGAATATTGTTTTCAGCTTGCACGCCGTGGTAGCCAGGAATTTGGCCGTTCACCAGATCGTCCATGTGTTTCAGGTATTTTTCAATCTCATCGGATGTCAGCACGTGGCCAACGGCCAGGTACCCGTGTTGGCGGTAAAAGGACAGGGACGAATCATCAACATGCTGCGGACTTGGCAGGACTTTGGCTTTGGCTATGGGGCGGTACAAATCATCGTCGTAAATTTCGTTTTGCTGGTTGGTGGGTGAAGGGGTGTTCATGATGGGTTTAAACTCGGCTTTGCGTTGTGGATTGGTGTTTACGTCAATTTTCTGTGCTGCGATGAGGTGTTGTGGTTCTAGGGCAATGAGTTTGGGGCTGGATGCAATGTGTGCGTTTCTTGGTGTAGCTGGTCTGGGTGGGGTTGGATTCGCAAGTGAGGATAGCGGGCAGTTCTTTTAAATACAATAGTTGTACAATATTTTGTAAATATCCAATTGTAAGTTTTGTCGATATGGCTTGCAATGATTTGTTTAGGTGTAGTGCCGGGGCGTTTTTCAGGACGCCATCAGGGCTGTTGTCGAGTTGTCCTTGTTTTCGCATAAAACTGGTATTTAAAATGATTTATGATGTTATTTTTGGGCTATTTCGAGATATTGATGTTTATGCGTTATGGAAATACTTGACATGGCATTGCATATCATGTTAAAATTTTTGCATCTGTTGTATTAATTGTGCATTCTGGTTGCTGTCGTTGTCTGTTGTATTTGTGGCTGTTTTTATAGCTCTGGTTGTTGCTGGCATCGCGATGGAAAAAGGCAAAGGTTTTCATCCGCTGGTATATGCACCTCGCGTCGTTGCGAATTTCTTTTTGTTTTGCGTCTAGTTATTTAGGTACAGGAGATGAGTCATGCCCATTCACTTGATTTCGTTCCGTCTCGGTTTGTTAACGTTCACGATTGTTGCCTTCACTGTTTTTGGCATCACGCCAGGTCATACGTCTGCAGGTTTGCTTGACTATTACACGTTGGACGAAACCACAGGAGACGATGCTGGCAGTACGGGGACGCGAAATACCACGGGTGATCTATCGCCCTCCGTATTCAATTTTAATTCCGCCCTGGGTGATGGTGGCAGTGTGAGTGATGGTGTGGATGGCAACGCTTTGCGTTTCGATGACGGTAGTGACAATCGACAGCGCGTTACATTCACCACGCCACTGCTTCAGTTGGGGACCGATAGCTTCACGATTAATCTGTGGGCTCGCCGCGATCGTGTCAATGATTGGGATACGCTGGTTTATCAGAAAGCGGGTACGGATGGCATTAACAATGTCTTTGCCCGTGTGAACAACACGAATACGATGCTTTTTGTTGTCGGCGGAGATTCTGTGGTTACGACCGAAACGATCGCGGCTGATGGCGAGTTTCACATGTACACGTTTGTGCGTGACACTGAAGGCGGCAATAACATTTTGCGGTTATATATCGACGGTGGCACCCCAACGACAAATAATATCGGCGGTTCGCCCACGAACATTCAGGCGAACGGCGAGGCTTACTTTGGATCACAAGGAACAGGTAGCTCGTCGGTCGATCGTTACTTCGATGGGACGTTGGATGAGATATTGATTGCCGACATTGTCGCAAGCCCGGAATTGATCGAGTACTGGTACAACAATCCTGGAGCACAGACGCTGGCGGTGCCAGAGCCTGCGGCGATTGGCATGTTGATGCTAGGCTTGGCTGCAGTATCACATCGGCGACGAAATGCTTGGCGCACACGATGAAGTCATAGCGCGTGCACTATGAGTCGCATCGAATGAGAATTCAATTTGTGAAAAGGAAATTATTGGTGGTGAATCTACATGGGCGCGTGGGTTTGGTTGGTGCGGCGTTTGTTTTGTCATGGATTTTGTGCAATGCGGTGATGGCCGCAAAGCCAGTCCTCCATCCGGTGATTGATGCGACATTTGAGCATCACGTCCCATGTAATTTGTTCGATGCTGATGAGGCCGTGAAATTTAGCATTGCGTTGCGTAGCAAGTCTGATTATGTCGGGCAGGCCATCGCGAAGGTGATCGATTATTGGGGCGATGTGGTTTGGCATACCCCGATTACGCTGGAATTGGTGGCCAACCAGGACGATCAGTTCACTCTGGAAATTGGGCCACTTGTGCCGGGATATTACGAGTTGTCGTTATCATTGGCTGATGACGCGCCGAATCCGTGGCCGGCTGGAATAGACGATTCTGGTGAAGATAAACGCCTGCTGGATAAGTTGTGTTTTGGCATTGGTCATTTCGTCGATCGTCGCGTCGATGATATTCGGCAGGGGGATTATCGTTTTGGTATGAAAATGTGGTATCGCGGTCGATATCTGCATTACGGCGACAAGCGCCTTGATTTTGACGAACGGCAAGTGATGGCTGCCTGCGCTAAGTTGGGTTTGTCGTGGACGCGTGCACCGATCAACCAGACACGCGAATTGCCGACCACGGAGTTGGCGAATGATTTTCCTGTGGCAGTGGTTCTCAAGGTTGATGGTTTTCCCGTCGACTGTTGGGACGATCAGCGCTATGGCCCTTACGAAGCGTGGACGAAAAAAAACGGCAAGTATGGCACGCGTCGAACCATTCCGAAAAAGGAGCCGTTTCAGCGCTGGTTGGTCGAGTTAATTAAGCCGATAGATCCAGCGCAGAACGTGTATGAAATCTGGAATGAGCCGTGGAGCAAGATGTCGCCCGAGGATTTTGCTGTGGTTTGCAATTATGCGACCGAGGCAATTCTGTCGATCCGGCCTGACGCGATCATTGGCCCGAATCTGTTGGGATCAACCAGTCGGTATCAATATGATGCGAAATTCATCGAGGCTGGCGGGATGAAAGGCGTGCGCATGGTGGCGTTGCATCCGTATAGCGTGCATATTCGTCACGACGGCCGCCAATGGTTGCGTGATTATCAAGCGTGGATCAACGCGCATGCCAATGAGTCGATCGAACTGCACGTCACAGAGTTTGGTAAGCACTCCACGCCCGAAGGCCCTGATGCTGTCAGTGAACGTGAACAAGCCCAGTCAGTTTTGCAGCAGACGTTGGTGTTATATGCGGAAGGTATTCGCTCGTTGATTCCGCATACCATGGGCGAACTCGGTCGTAACCCCACGTATCGTGAAGACTGGTTTGGCTTTTTTCGCATACCACATCAACCCAAGCCTGTGCTAATGGCTTATGCCAATGCGGCGCATCTGATTGACGGCAGCCAATATTTGGGAGACTTGTGGTATGGCCCAGGGATCGCCGCGATGGTCTTCGAACGTGATGGCACGCATACGTTGGCGCTGTGGGTTCGTGAAGGTTTGCCTGGCAAACAAGCGGTCATCCAGCTCGGGGCGGAAGTCACCCAGATCGATGTGGTTGATATGGTTGGCCGTAAGGCAACTCGAAATGTGAGTCAAGGCGAACTTTCGATCGATGTGACGCAAGACATCACTTACGTCGTCGGCATCAGTGCGGAGATTGCTCGTCAGGCGACACGCGAATTAAATCCACAGCGTTGGCCTGCCCCGGAAACGATGGCGCGTAATCGTCGAAGCATGAAGCAAGTCGCCCACACGTTGGCGTTTGACGGTGATTTGGCTTCTTGGAAAAACCTGACGCAACTGGCGATTATTAATCCCAAGGTCAATGGTTATGATGCGAGCGGTTTTGCTTACTTGGGCTGGGATGATTCATACTTGTATGCCGCTGTTGATATGCGTGACAACCAGATGATGAACACCAAGCTACGCAATAAACTGTATCGCGAAGACTGTGTGGAACTTTTTATCAGCACTGAACCGCGTGATAGCGAGACCGGCTATGGTCCCAATGATCATCAGTTGTTTATCTCGCCCACATCTGCAGAAGGCCAGGGCGTATTGGGAAAAGTTGTGGACCAGGCCGAAGTAGAGGTACGCGATATTGCGGATAGTCAATTTTATGCGGGGGCTACCAAGATTGGCTGGTTGGTGCAGGTTGCAATTCCCTGGGCGGCACTTAATGATTTTGATGCTAAACCCGGGGCGCAATTAGCGATGGAGCTTCGCGTCAATGATGCTGATACTTCTCATCCGCGCTTCAAGTTGGATCTGTCCGATGCTCAGGGTTTTTCTCACATGAACCCAGCGGCATGGTCGCTTATGGAGCTGGAATAATCCGCGTAATAATTTTATTGGCCAGGCAATTTTAGCCCAATGGTTCAAGCCAGTTTTTTAAAGCTGACATCCCAGATGTGTTGGTCGTGATGTCTGGTTGCCTGTTTTTGTTGTGGTTTTACCAAAGGAATCTTACTCGTGAACGGTACTGACCTAATCCGATGTTTACATGACGGCACGCCGGCCATCGGCACCCTGATTGTTTCTCCTGCTCCTGAATGGCCAATGATTGTGGGGAAGCTCGGCCTCGATTTTGTGTTCATTGACACCGAGCATATCGCGCTGGATCGAAGCCAGTTGTCGTGGATGTGTCGCGCATACGCGGCGATGGGTTTAGCGCCGATTGTTCGCGTGCCGTCGCCGGAAGCCAATCACATGCACATCGCGATCGATGCGGGTGCCGCGGGGGTGATCGTGCCATACGTGGAGTCGGTAGAAGTCGTTCGACAACTGGTTGCTGCCGTGAAATACAAGCCACTCAAAGGCGAAAAATTAGCGAGCATTATGGCCGGTGGATCGTGTGACGCAGGGTTGCAGGATTACCTGCAGCGTGGCAATGTCGGTCGCGCAGCGATTGTAAATATTGAAAGTGTGGCGGCGCTTGACGCGCTGGATGATATTCTCGATGTACCCGGCGTGGATGCGCTGCTGGTTGGACCGCATGATCTTAGTTGTAGCTTGGACGTGCCCGAGCAGTGGACCGATCCGACATTTCTGGAGGCCATCGATACGATTATCGTTAAGGCGCGAGCAAAAAACGTCGGCGTCGGTGTACACGGCATATGGCATGACGTCCTTGATCAGGAAATTCGTTGGGCGAAATCCGGTGCGAACTTGCTGATTCATCAGGCTGATCTGATTGCGGTGCAGCGTCAGATCGGCGCCGATGTGCGCCAACTTCGCGAAGCCGTCGGTGCTGGCCAGGCAACGCGTGAACACGAGGCGATCAATATTTAAGTCGATGCCGACTGAGCGGATCGTCTCTGGTTCGGTCTCGCGGGTAAATTGGGCGTCTGTTACTATGACTCATGACCTAGCGATACGTCTCGATGGCCACCGTTTGTCTAGGTTAGCAGTGACTATGCCATGCATTGATCATTGTGAATTTTTAATTCTTCCTAGAAAACGAATCGTTGGACTATGAATAATTCGAAAAAGCAAGACCCCATTGTTTCGGTTGATCCATTTCTAGGAAATTGGGAAGTTGATACATCGCCTCGCCAAGGTTTGGCTGCTAGATGGCGCTTGCCTAAGGCCTTGGTGGGTAACACGCATCCGGGTGCAGTACTGCCACTCGGGATGGTTTCCGCATTGCCATACTCCGGCGGATACGTCACCGGTTATGGACCTTACGAGGCCTCGTGGTCCGGGTTGCCTAAGCCTTTGTCCAAAGGGCATGTCGCGCGTGGTGTGACGCACTTTCACCACAGTGGTGCCGGGATGATTGACCATTACTACAACTATGCTCGGGTCAGCATGGTGGAGCGTGGTACTTTTAAAGAAATCGAACAGCCTCTTGTCGATGAGCAAGCCAGACCGGGTTATTACGCGGCTCATTTTGGGGCGGTGGGGCCTCGGGTAGAATTGACCGTGACTCGGCGGGCGGCGTTACACCGATACACATTTCATCAAGCACCGAATTCATCATTGCGTGTGGACTTTGCATCCGCCGGGCTGGATTTACCCATGGAACGGCTGCGTCAGCATCCGAACAAGGCAAGTGTTCAATTGGTGTCGCCCAACCGCGTGGAAGGTGTGATTCACATTGATGGCATTCAGCTTTACATTGCGGTCGAATTGCGGGCTGCGGTTGATGGGGCCCATTTGTTTCGTGGCTCACAGCATGTTGAATCGCTTTTGAATCTTGACGCGATTGAATGGGGAGATGCCTTTGGCGCACTGTTTGATTTGTCTGATGCCGACGCAACGTGTGAAGTGCGTTTGGGATTTTCATATCGCAGTTTGGAACGTGCTCGCGAAGGTTTGGCGGAAATTGATAAAGATAGTTTTGACACTGTGGCCGCAGATGCTGAGCAGGAATGGCGTGACCATCTGGGGGCGATCGAAATTGAGACAGACTCAGCCGATGATGCAACAAAATTTTATTCGGCGCTTTACCATACGTTGATCAAGCCGGTGAGCGCTCGCGATGAAAGTCCATTGTGGCCAGAGTCGGGGCCTTGCATGTTGGATTTGGGAACGCTTTGGGATCAATACAAGGCGCTGTACCCGTTGTTGTTCACGGTGTATCCACAGTGGGGACAAGAACTGGTTGGTTCATTGCTTCAAGCCGCGCGACGCTTCGGATGTTTGTGGCGGGCGTATCTCCCGGCATTACGCTCGGATATCTGTAGTTTGCAAGCGAGTGGATTGGGACACATCACTTTGGCGGACGCATTTTTTCGCATGCCTGAATCAGCCAATTGGAAAACGGAGTTTTCGCGTTTATACGAAACCTTTTTCAACGACGAAAAAGTCGAGAAGTTTCGCGATGATGGCGTAGTTCATCCGATATCGCACACGTTAGATTTGGCGCAGGCGTGTTGGGGCATTGGTCGTATTGCACAAGCCGCGGGGGATGAAGGCAAAGCGAATGAGTTGATGCAACTGGCTGATCAGTGGCAGGCGGCCATTGATGCTGAGTCAGGCTTAGCCATTGACTCAGTTTTTTACGAAGGCGGGCGATGGAATTATTCGTTTCGCTTGTTGCATGATATGGCTGGACGAATCAAGCATATCGGCGGCGTGACGAGATTTATAGAACTGTTGGATGACTTTTTTGGTTACGGAGCGGATCCGGTTCGTCAACTCGGTCGAGGTGAGGAGTTAACTGATGCCGAGTGGGCCGAGCAGCGTTTCGAAGGACTCAACAATGAGCCGGATATGGAAACGCCTTACGCCTATATTTATGCTGGCCGACATGATCGGACTTGCGAAGTGATAGACGCTGTGCGCAGTCAACAGTTTCGGCTCGGTCGTTATGGTTTACCTGGCAATGATGATTCTGGTGGTTTGTCCAGTTGGTATGTTTGGTCAGCGATGGGGCTGTTCCCTGTAGCTGGCCAACCACTATGGTTGATCGGAACGCCTGGGTTTGATCGCGTATCGATGGTTGTGGCTGGCGGGCATTTCGAGATCGTCGCAATCGGTCGCAGTGCTGATGCGATCTATGTGGCTTCGGCGCGTTTGAATGGTGAAGCGATTGACCATGCATGGCTTACAGCCAAGCAAGTCGCCAGGGGCGGCACGCTGGAATTAGTGATGTCAAGCCAGCCCACATCATGGGCACAATCGCCACCCGAATTTGATCACGACGAATAATCGCGAGTCTTGATGTAGATGATTGCTTGGAGGGTGTCGGCATAAAACTCATGAAACATCGGTGTTTTTAGCTGTTTTATTCTTCCAAACGCATGAGTGACCATGTGGTTGGGCCTGACATGTTGATGTGTTCTTGCACGGGGTTGTACGATCGACGCGAGCGTGATCCAGGTATATCTGCGTCAATGATACGCATTTCCATTGCGGCGATTGCGCCGGGCTTGGCTTCGAAATCTTTGAAGCTTGACCAAGGCAAGGCGACTTCAAGAGCCCAGCCTTCTTCAGTTTCAATGGCTTTGAATTGTGCGCCTTCAACCGGTGCGACCTTGATTGGTGAATGTTCGATCACGTTATATAGAACGGATTGGCCATCGCCATTGGTTACCGTCATGAGAAAATACCGGTCGTATGGGCCATAGCCTTCATCATCGTCACGCGGTTCGGTACTGATGAAAAGTTCGAAGCAATCCTCTTGAAATAGTTTCGGCCCCTTCACTGTGTTCAGGATTTTATTGTCTTTTATGTCAACGCCGACGTAGAGATATTGTGTGTCCCAACCGACATAACCTATGCCGCTGCCGTCTCGAGGTGAAATGCCCGAGCGCTGCATGACGATACGCGTGCTGTTGGCCCATTCTTCAACATGGCCATCATCTGTTGAAGTGATTATGCCATCGATCTTTGGTGGATTAACCAATTGATGGATGGTGCGCGAGTGACGGGTGGATGCTTTTTTCGTAGCGGGCCAGCGTTTAGGATTGAGTTCCTTGGTTGCTTCTTGGACTGCCGATGCGGCAAGTCCGACCACATAGGTGATGTCTTGCGAAACCATGACATTAACCTTGCCATTAACCACGAGAGGCACGCTGGATTTGCCGACCATGTCAACCAGCGTAACGTGATCCGTTCCCGTTTCCACGTTGAGTTGAAAGGGATTTTCATCGGTGGTCCATAGTGCCATGACATATCGCCCGTCACGTTGAAAAACCATAGCCCAGACATTGGGGCCAAACCATAAGTCGCCGATATAAGTACTGCCATCGATGAGATAGGCTGCATTCGCGTATGCCATGAGCACTGGTTTGGGCTCGTGTGGGATTCTAACAAAACCGTACCACGCTTGTCGATCAGACGGATCATTTTCAGTTTGGCCAACTGTATGCGGAACGAGTGCTTTGAAATTTTCGGCATAAAGGATCAATGCTTGTCGCAGCACGGATTGAGCTTGTTCATGTTCGGTAGCTTTGGCGGCACCTTGAGGTGTTGAATGTTTGCCGAATTCGGTGGTGTATAAGTCAATGGGCCGACCGACTTTTTCCTCGATCCATTGATGGTAGTCGCGCAGCCTTTGTCGACCGTTATGCCACAGGTCGATGTTGTAGGGATGTAACGCCACCATCTTCATGCCATTCATGCCGCCAGCGTTGATGAAACGGCCGTCAAATTTATAGTTGCTGGCAATGCCGCGAAGGTTGGCGCCGATAATGGCGTCCGGTCGCATCTCGAGGATGGCTTGCGTCGCATACTGGCATGTCGTTGCGAAATCTTCTGGCGTCATCTTGCCCCACGGTTCATTCCATATTTCAAAGACACGTTGATGTGATGGAATACTGGCTACCTCTTGACGTATCCATTGTTGGTAGGCTTCTTTTTGGGGAACCGCTTTCATCGTGCCGTAACGCCCATTCTTTTTTGTCCATTCGTCATAAGGCCCGTAACGTTCGACATCCCAGCATGACAATGGGTAGCGATCAACATTGATGATCACATGAGTTTCGAAGTCACGCGCCAGGTCAGTTGTAGCCAGCTCTTGTGTTTGACCAAGTTTCGCGCGCGTCCATTGCAAGCCCAGTTTGACGCTTGCTTCGGCCACTTGCCGCTCATCAAAGTCCAAGCGTTTGCTTTTGTTTTTGCCATACTTCAGTGACCGACCGCGATACCACATTTTCAACCCGAAGCGATAATCATTCTTGATTACGTCGTCGACGGTACGGTTAACAAAATGGGCCACACCGAAGCACGTGGTATGTTCGACGGCTTTGTCTTGTTCGTCATCATTGAGAAACGACAGAGTTAATTCGTAATAGCCTGGCGGTAGGGTGCTGATGTTGAGTGGCACCGCGATATCTTTATTGGCATGCAGCGTTGCAGGTTGTGATTTCGACCAGACTTCGTGGCCAAAATAATCGACAACAGAAGCATTGACAGTGCCGAGGTAATTTTTGGCGCTATGTAACGTGGCGTCAAAGTGAACTGACTCGTCAGCGCTGAACAGATTACAAGGATCGCGATGAGAAATCGTGATATCGATTGGTAATTCTGCCAGGGCTTGAGTCGTGAATGCGAAGCATATTGCGAAGGATAGAAAATAGAGGCAGCCGATTTTTTTAGTTCTTAGCCAATTACGTAGGGGCGTCATGGTCAACACCTTTCACCTTAAAATACTTGAACAAGTTGTTCTGGCGTATTGTCAATAGAACAGGTCGTCGAGTTCGTGACTGTTCAGACGATTGTGGGTTGTTTTGAAGCTAATACTGGTGGGAGACTCTGCCTTAAGCGTGATGTGATTCATAGCTGCATCGGCATAGCTGTAAGAGTATGGTGTCAACCCACGATTCAATAATCATCCTGTGCGAAGCGAGTGTGATGGTTTTTGGCGATCGTATTTGATGCCCGGCGTTGGACACTTGATCCCCTCTGTCAAAGGGAAGATTTTCAAGGATTGAATTTGTTTGTTTCACGCGTTCTTCGATGCGTGTTAGTTTTTCAGGTGGGTTAAATCTTAAAATTTTAAAACTTCATGTTTTCAAGGCTTTGAGTCGTTGCGAGACGGGGCCGGCGCTTTGGCGCCAGACCATTTTCCCTTCGACTTGAAGTTCCTGAGGTTGGGATGGCCCGTTTTCGATTTCGTTCAAGAGCAATTCCATGGCCTTGGCAACCAACGTGTCTTCAGAACGATGGATGCTTGTCAAGGGTGGTTCAGTTTGTTCGCAAATCCACAGGTCGTCGTGCCCGACGACGCTGACGTCTTCGGGTACCTGCATGCCTTGTCGGTAGAGTTCCTGCATGACACCCATCGCCATCCAGTCATTTTCGCAAAGGATGGCCGTGGGCAATGGGCCGCGGCGTTGTAACTCAATTATTCCCTGTCGCCCGCAGGCGAGTTCGCCCTCACCTTTTACAACCAGCCAAGCGGGATCCGGTTCAATGCCAAGTTCGCGAAGCGTCGATTCGTAACTACGATGTCGCACCTGGGAACTGGGATATTTCATATCCATCAACAACAAACCGAATGTCGTATGGCCGCGTGCTGCCAGATTGACAATGGCTTGGTGAATGGCAGGTTCAGGATTTGAACACACGCAACTGATTCCCAGCCGATCTACTGAATCATTGATCGCCACTGCGGGCATGCCTAGTTCGCGAATTTCTGCAACCAGTTTTGCCGAAGGATGTCCGCTCAGCAGCACGCCGTCGACACGATTCTGTTTCACCACCGCGGGGACGGGGCCATCCTTGGAACGGTCCACGCATTCGAGGTTCACATGCAAGCCACGTTCAGCGAGAATTTTCTGAGCTTGCCATGCAATGCGTGAATGAAAATCACGATCGACTCGTCCCTGTAATTCCGAGCTGACCAGCAGGCCGATGGATCGTGAGAGTTTGGAACGGAGTGGCCGTGGGCGATAGCCGACTTCTTCGGCCAATTGGCGAATCTGTAGACGGCGTTGTTCGTTGACGCGAGGGTCGTTATTCAGGGCCCGTGAGATGGTGCTGATATCCACCGAAGCCAGTTCCGCCAGATCGCGCAGCGCCACCGAACGCGAACGCTTTTTGAGCGCTTTAATAGTGAGGTTGCGCGATTGTGTAGGCATAGGTTTGTCTCGGTTTTGCTTGTCTTGATTTCAGGATAGAAGTTGTTGTGTATTACTGCAACAGGTTAGTTAGTCGATGCCCACGGTTGGTCAATTGTTGTTTATGATTGTTCATATTTGCTTGAATTGCAGGGGTGTTCTGTGGAAAAAGGGGTTGATTGATGACTGTGGTTCTGGCCGTTGCGGTTGGTCGCTATAGATGCGTTGGCGTACTGCGCGAATTGTCGTGGTAGACGTTCCAACTTCCGTCATCAAGTTGAATTCCTGCGACGTTTGCCAGTCGATGTGACGTCAGGCAATCGCCCATGTCAGGCACAGCCAATCGTGTGCCATGCAGCATTAATGCGCCGCGTAATTGCTTTTGATAGTGACGCATTACGACCACGCGAGCATCGCTTTGCACGCCTGGAAAAATGTTGCGTTCGCGCCCCGGAATACCTTCGTGACAAACAATCGTTTCACTAGCATCATCCAGCGTCACGCGCACGCCAAGCCCGCCTGGCGTAGATATTGATTGGATGATTGGCGAAGGTGCGTCTATGGCATGTGGGGCCAGCACAGTCAGGAAATAACACGAGCGCTGTGCGGCGGTGGTCGATTGGATTAATCGATATGACGGAACGGTCGGCCAGGTAGTTCCCCATTGCTTGAACGTATGCGTCAACGGTGTGTTGGCTTGGGTGTGAATCAATAGTCGGTTGCGCAGTGTGGTTGATGCAAAAGTCTGCGACGTTGTGGTCTCACTATTGTGGGCTTTGTCCATGATCGACAATGGGCCCAAGCATGTGAAATTAAGTTCCATGGGTTCGGGCTGAATGGTCATCACTTCATCAAACAGCACCACGATATTGGGCCGAAGAAAAAACAAGTGCCGAATGAATTGATCGGCCTCGGGATATGCGGCGCTCGCGTCGGCGGCGACCCAATCGATTCCGCCGCGATGACCTGGACAGGTATCGCCTGAGGTTGATAGATCGCCTGCAATGGCGGTCGCTAGTGGTCGCTGATGCCACTGACTGCGTTGGGCGAACGACAGCGTGCTATGGCATGGCGTGGCGACGTACTCTTTGAAATCGGGTGACGAGTAAATAGTATTGCCCGGATCTAATACAAGTGCCTCGCCATTGAATTCAAATATCACGCTGCCGCGATCACAATGGCCATGTCCGGTCCATTCACGCATGTTGGATAACGACACCAGGGTGTCGCCACGTTCGCAACCGGTTCGCAGAAAAGCCATCGGTTGATCACGATAGATTTTGACCGGCGGCAATGGCTGCGGTGTAAGCGCGGTGTTACTGGCGATACCAAGTTGGGTTGCATTGGCATCGTGTTGGTCCCATGCCGCCAGTGCTTGCAATGTGATTAAGTTTGCCTGTGGGCATTGGTCATGCCATTGCTTCCACCATTGTTGGGCATCCTTGCGTTGTTCGAATCCGGCAAAGTACGCGACCATGCCAGCGGGTAGGGTGCACTTGAAACTCAAATCGGCCAACCCAAGGTAGCGCGGATGATCTGTCCACCATGTCGAACTGCAATGCAATAAATAATCGAAAGTTTCACGTAATCCCGGTGGCATGATTTGTTCTGGTGTTTTGCCCATGCATGCCGCGATCGGCCTGAGTGCATCGAGATACTGCATGGCCGTTTCACCGCCATAGCCCGGGCCTTCGCCGCACACCCCTTCGCGATTCCATATCCGCGTACCACATTCGAGCATAAATGTCAGAGCCCATTCATACATTCGTTCAAACACGGGGTCGGCCTTTTCGTGTTGACGCAAAAATGCCGCTTGCATCAATAAAGGCAGCGCGAATAGCAATCCTTGATTACTTTTTATTTTTGCAAAACGTCGCTTTCGTAAGACGTCGTACAACCCGTACGCACCGAGGTTGGCCAGTGCTGCTTCCACTTCGCGTTTTTCCGAATCGTTGAAGCAGTGATAGAGCATGTCATAGGCGGTGACCACGCCGAAGGCGACATCTGCCAGGAAAAAATGGTGGTTGGTCGAGCCAGCAAAACCCTTGGGATTTGATCCGATGAAACTATCGTGTTTGAAGCCGGGGCCCGGGTAGGGGCGATCCGCATGCCCGCCATGGTCGGCTCGCCAGTCATCGCTGCGTGCTGCTCGCAAAACCCAACGTCGGGCCGCCTCGGCATAGCGAGCCTCGCCTGTGAGTAAATGTATTGCGGCCACATTCGGTGCGTATAACCGGATGCCTGCGCCACGCAGTCCCTTGGGATGGCCCAGGCTACCGCCGAAATCCGTGCCGTAAAAATTTCGATCAACCAATTCCGTACTGATGGACTGATCTGCTTCGCATTGCATCTGAGCAAACAGGCGCGCCGCTCGGCCGTGCTGAATCGATTGGCGAAGTGTGGGTAATTCGGTGCGTGACAACAAAAACCCAAACGGTAGGCCATCTGTCAATGGATCGCCGATGGGTGTTGTTGATTCAGCATTCGGGCTGGGGGTTTGTCGCACGGATAGTTGTGTGGTTGGGCCGTCGTCATGCAATGCATCAGGACGTTGCAGTCGCACTTGAACCGTTTCGACCGGTTGGTCGTCCAGTGGTGTCGCACGACGCAACAGAAACCAGAACACCTGCAACCCGATGGTGCGCCCGGTCACTTGTCGATCTGTTTTTTCAGTCAAGGTCAAGCGAATGGATCGCAAGCGTTTAGCGCCTTGCAGGTCTGCTCCGAACGCCCAGTATGAAATCGTCGGATCATAGTTGCCGCGATCATGCAGTAAAATTTCGCGACCGTCATCAACAATCGCGATCGCAGTCAGTTCGCAATCGCTGTCCCATCCGGTCTTGCCCAGCAATTCACGTTGACCCGAAACATCCAGATCAAAATGGCGTTCGACGGTTAATTGTCCGGGCGTTGCTGACTGTTGATAGGAAATCGTCGTGCAATATGTGCCAAAATGGCGAGCGACCGATCCGGCTCTTACGCCCGGTGTTTCGTCGGCGTTTACAGGCGTATGATTTTTTGCAACCTGCCAGGCCGTGGGATTGGCCGTTTCAGCACGCCAGCCCATATCAATGATTGTGTCGCTTTCATTGACTGGCCACGTCGGCGATTGGGCGCTGATGCGAATCGCATCAATGTGTAATTGCGTCGGCCACAATCCATCTTCGGTACAGGTCAGCCGTAACTTGCGAACATCGGACCAGTCCACCGGTACATCGCCTGCCTGTTGGCGTAGTTGTGCCAGCCATAGTGACATGGCATTGGGACCGGACCAGTCCACCGTGAATACAGCTTGGCCGATGATCGTGTCGTTGGTGCCTATCACATGCAGTTCCACGACAGCGCCGGTTTGTCGTGACGCGGTTATATCCAGTTGCAACACGCGGTGATTCGACCAGTCTGCGTCACGGCAATCAATATCCATCGGGCCTTGTTCGGCCTGCCACGAACAGGGTTGTTCGGTCTGTTTTAAATCAGCCGGTATCGCGGTATTGGAATGGGTAACCGAAGGGGAATTGATAATGTGAACTCCGTCAGCCATAGTGTTTGGTTGCTGTTTTTTTGCGTAAAATTGCTCGTTGGTCGTGCGCCGTCGGCGGCAAAATTTCATTCGATTTTTTTTAGATGCGCATGCAGTGGTTAGGGATAAACGCGTACCCCGACATAAGATTGCCATCGCTTATCCGACGATGCGTAGTCCACGCCGTTGACGTGATAGACTTCAACATGTCCATCGGCGCACAATATGTTTAATGAATCCAAGTGACGAAATGCGTAGCCACCGATGGCTGCCGTATCACCCCATGCGCCCATGATGCGCCCATGTCCCTGAGACCAGGCTAGATTGTTGTGGTCAGTCTGACCGTTTTCGTAATCGAATATCAGTTGGTCTTCGCTGGGATTGGGATCCAGGTCAGGGTAATACGGCGTTTGCCACTGTGGTGTGGTACGCACGTCATATTGGCCAGCACTCCATTCATAGACATACGAACGGTTGTAGGGTCCTGCCCATGCCACACTCGGGTGCATGTACCACGCATCCCAACCGTTGGGTTCCCGGGTTTCGTCTGCCGGACAGTCCCACACTTCACGCGTTCCAATCGCTTTGTTTTGCCACAACGCTTCCCATGGCGAAAAATGTCGAGGGTCTGCGGAATTGGCAATGGCCGATGGGTATAAACCGTAATGATCTGCCGCATAGATCGCGACAGCCAGGCCAAGCTGGTGCAGATTCGATTGGCATAGTGACATCTTCGCCACTTCCCGGGTCTGTTTGAGCGCGGGTAGTAACAGTGCGATTAACAAAGTGATGATGCTGATCACCACCAACAGCTCCACAATTGTGAAGCCCTGTGTGAAGCTGCGTGGGGAGCCATGTCGTGATCGGAATGCGTTGTGATCATGATCATGGTGACCAATCCGTGAGTTGTTGCGGTTGTATCGGTCGAACATAATTCGATTGATACTCCGATTCCCAACGAGTTGGCGCTTGTTTGGCATGTCGGTTCACTTTCCCAAACGAATGTGCACCACGACCAATCGTGTTTGCTGTGAGCGTGATTCACGGCATAAAACCCAAACGGGCAAGAGGGGCAGGATGTCGTAATAATCAGACCGAACGACTCGACAAGATCACATCTCACATGATGAGCACATATTGTGTTCCTATATCCTAGGCGATGCCGGGGCATGATGTCAACAGTTGTAATTTGTTTTTGCAATGTTGTGGTTTTGGACTCCTGGGAAAGTGCTTTGACGGCGTGGTTTGAGTCGTGATAGTGGTTTTATTGCATATTATCGCGAATTTTACTGTTTGGCAGGGGGGTTGCTGATTAGGGGGCAAATGTGGCAACCGTTGTATTGTTGGGGGTGTTGTGGTGGAAAATTTGTGGTTGTCTACACGATATTCGGTGCCTGCTAACCTCATCCCACAAGAAACGCGCGCGAGTTCGATGTAGGAGCCGCATGAGCCATGAAGTGCTGATCGCGTTGGGGAGGGACGTGGAGTTTATGAAGCAGCAGGTGGCCACCCGTTTTTGCAATTTCGCGGGTGCATCTGACGTGTCAGAGGCGTTGGTTGCGGCATAGATTTTCGGCGCGTGGAAAAGCGCACGCACATCCGGCCAGTTGTGCTGGGACGGATGTGGCATGCGCGACGTGCGCCACACGAATCACAAGTGCTAATTCGTAGGTTTGGATTTAGGTTGTATTTAGTGGCCCGCGGGAAAGCCGTTCGGGTGTGCATCAAACCATGCTTGGTTGACTTTGGTCGGATCGCCGTATTTATTGCCTGCGTGATCTTTGCCCTTGGCGAGATAGATATGAAATCCGTCGCTGCGAACATCTTCTTTGAAACGTGTGCGAGTTGAGATGAATCGCATCGTGTAGCCACATCGCCGAACGTCGCCGGTGTTCGCGTTTGATCCGTGAATCAATCGCGAGTCATGCAACGATGCCTGATTCGGTTTCAGTATGCAATCGACAGCTTGCGATTCATCCATGTCGGTGTTTTTGATTTCTAATACAAACACATTGCTTTTTTCATCGTCAACGGATTCATAATCGGAAAACCCGCATTTGCCAGTGCGATGGCTACTTGGGATCACGCGCATGCAGCCGTTGCTGGGTGTCGATGGATCAATGGCCAGCCACACGGTGACCACTTCCATTGGATCGAGTCGGCCTTTCCAATAGCCTGAATCTTCGTGCCATGGCACGCGCTTGCCAGTGCCGGCCGGCTTGCAGATGAAGTGGCTGGAAAACAGGGCGATGTCCGGTCCGAGGATTGGTTCAACCAGTGACAGAATCTCCTCGTCAAATAACCATTCGAATAAGGCCGGGTCATGAAAATGAGGTACATCCATATGTTCAGGGCTGCGCATGAGTGGGTCTTGCACCCATTGTTCCAGCATGACGTCAAAGTGCTTGGCCAGTCGCTGAAATTTGTCGCCACTGAAAATCGGTTGATCGACAATCAGATAGCCCTGGTCTTTGAAATGTTCGACCTGGTCAGGAGTTAATCGTGATTGGGTTGCAGCGGCGGGGGCTGGTGTTGAAGAGGTGGGCATGGGATGGGCCTTTGTGTTGGAGAGTTGGTACGGCGTCAATTAATTAAGTCAATTAATAGACCAGGGGATTGGTTCAGATTTGGAGTATTGTGGCCAGGGGGGTATTCCTGACGTTTTTTTACTCATTCGCAGGATATCCTAATTGCAATAAAATGATGTTTCTAGCACAATATGTATGTGAAATTACACAATAATGATATTTCGCCCGATATTGTAAAGTTGCGATGGCGCGATTTTGTCGGACCAGCCGGGGTGGCTCATGTGGGGCGGTTTAATTCGTCGCTGGCTTCCACCAAGCGATTGCACATGCACCGGCATGATTTTGCGGAGGTGTTCTGGGTTGAACATGGCCGAGGTATTCATCTGATCAATGGTCGTCAGGTCCGACTGGCACGCCACCAGATGGTCATTATTCGGCCGCACGATTGTCATTGTTTTGCGTGCGACAGTGACCAACCGTTGGTGGTCGTTAACGTGGCATTTCGTGAGGAGCGATTGACGAGTTTGCTGCAGCAATATGAATCTTCGATGCCTGATTGGTGGGAGGTCAATGAGTTGCCCTTGATGGTGGATATTCAGCCGGAGCAATCGGGCTTGCTTAGTCAGTTGGCCGACACGGTGACGCGGCAGCTCGATGAGCCGTTGGCACTTAGTGCGCTGCTGATGTGTGTTTTGAATTTTGCATCACATCATCAACGTGATCGCGTATTACCGCGATGGCTTTCGCAGGCGATGCGACAATTGGATGATGACAACGATGAATTGGCTGATCAGAACGTGGAACAATTTGCCGAGTTGTGTGGTCGATCGCGTGAGCATGTCAATCGCGTGATGAAATCCACGTTGGGCGTGACAACAACGCAATGGCTGACGATGCGAAAATTGGAACATGCGGCGCAGTTGTTGCGTTTGACCGATGAGGCCATCATAGATGTGGCCATGGATAGTGGGTTTGAGAACCTTGGCTATTTCTATCGATGCTTTCAACGACAGTTTCATCAAACTCCAAGGCAGTATCGGGCCTGGACGCGAGCGACCGTGCAGGTCGGTTCGTGATGTAGCTTTCAGGCGTGAGGGTGAGGGTGTATGTGGGTGGGGCAGGTGTAGGCCGATGTAGAAAGGTGCGGGTATGTGCGTGTTGGGGGGGGGGGGGGGGGG
>JAUHYI010000054.1 GCA_030426385.1 Phycisphaerae bacterium | reverse complement strand
CCCCCCCCACTCCCCCTCGCGACCCACGCTGGCTCCGCGTGATACCCATCCCATTAAAAACTCGCGTGGCCTCAAATTTCCCTTCACACAAACTCCCGGCATTCACCGGGAGCTAACAAAAATCTACACGCGAGTATTTATCGTAATCCGCATAATCATCGATTTAACCGTATTTTTTGCGGTTTATGTTTTTTTCCTTGACATGGGATGAAGGTGGCGTTAATTTTATGCAAACGATTGCGGTTATACGTTTGCATGATAATAGTTGAGTCGTTTGAGTTGTTTGAGTCTTCTGGTGGGTTGCACGGAGCCACGATTATGGCAGTGACATTAAAAACAATTGGCCTCAAAGCAGGCGTTTCCGTGGCTACCGTGTCGCGGGTTCTCAACGGCAGTACCAACAGCAAAATCCCCATCGGCAAACAAGCTCGCGACCGGGTACTCGCCATTGCTGAAGAGTTGAATTACGTCCCCAATCGTATGGCTCAGGCCATGCGCACCCAGAAGACCAACAACATCGGCGTGGTCTTCAGTCGCGACTTAACGGTTTCCGTGACGGCCGACCTTTTCTATATGCAGATTCTGTCGCGCGTCGAGGAGTTGATCCTTGACCGTGGTTACAACATTGTGCTCTCCGGCATTCCCGCAGGCGATATCGAGAAACGGATAAACCCTTCCATTGTGGTGCAGGGGATGGTCGATGCGCTGATTGTTTTGCGCGTTTCCGATGCTGATTATCTTGAAGGCTTGCGTGATGTTTGTCCCTCGACGTTATTGCTTGACCGCACGTCGCCAGTCGTCGATTGCGTGTCGTCGGATAACCGCGGTGGCATGCGTCTGGCGGTCGAACATCTTCACGAGTTGGGACACCGTCATATTGGTTACATCGATTCACTGGCATCGATGAATGATTCAAGTTTTCGTGATCGATTTCATGGGTATCACCAAACCATGAAGTCGGTTGGCTTGACCAACGATGAGCGTTTTGTGGTTCGCTCGGATGCGGTCGGTGAAGGGGGATGCGAAGCGTTGGGACGCTTACTCAAACAAGCCCCGCATACCACGGCTGTGATTTGCGCGAATGACAATATTGCCATTCATGCGATGCGGTATTGCCAGAACAACGGCGTTTCAATTCCACATGATATTTCCATTGTCGGGTTCGACGATATTGAAACGTCTCGACACCTCACGCCGGCGCTAACGACAGTTGCAGTGGATAAGCGAGCGATGGGTGAGCATGCTGTTTCGTTGTTGTTTGAACGTTTGGATGAAAAAACCAAGCAAGCGCCGCAACCTGTGACCAAAACCGTTGGGGTCCAACTCGCGGTTCGTCAGTCGACATGTCCGCCCTCATCTTCTGTTTGATGAAAGGTACTTCGCGTGAAAAATCGTCAGGCATTCACACTCATAGAATTGCTTGTGGTCATTTCGATCATTTCGCTATTAATCGCTATTTTACTGCCTGTTTTAAGCAAAACCCGCGAAGCGTCCATGCGAATTGTCTGCGCATCAAACCTGCGACAGTTTGGCTTGACGGCCAATATGTATGCCGAGGATTACGACGGCTATTACATGCCGATGGATATCGTGGGCAGTCACGTCGACAGTTGGCTTTCGCGATTCAGCATTGAAATTCGCAACGAAATGATCAGCTACGGCCTGCATCGAGATACGGCACGGTGTCCATCGAGCGCGTTGCCCGATCGTTGGGACTACACGTACTCACCTTCGGGTGAGCCGGCCATGCAGTTGAACTATGCGTACATGGGTGGCAGTCGATTGGTGTTTCCCGCGCCGCATTACTGGTCGCCGTTACGCAATGATGAACTGACGCAATACGCGCTGGCATCGGACATGAACGTCAATGCCAGCGGCACGTGGTTGTCCAATCACATGGAAGACCAGGGGCCTGCGGGTGGCAATCAGATTTACGTAGATGGCCACGCGAAGTGGGCGACGTCGACCGCGATTCAAACTGTGCACTTTTCGGGCGGCGGCTATTACTGGTACTGGGAACTGCCCTGACTTTACCTGACTGATTTAAGTCTGATCTGCCTTGCCTGGGCTGGATCGCATACCGTTCTGATGATTTTGTGAGTCTTACATTTATGCCTGCTAGACGTGATATAAATTTTGTAGCCGTTCCGAAGATGGTGCGAATGGTGTGGGTGGTGAGGATGGTGATGTCAGCGAAGGCGTCAATGGCCTTAATGACGTCAATGACGTTGATGGCATTGATGGCGACGATGGTGTTGATGGCAAGCTCGGTCTCGGATGTTCACGCCGAGGTGTTTGCCGACACGTTCGTCGACACGTTCGCCGACGGGCTTGACGGGCTTACCGATCGCTGGCAAACGATCGAAGTCGGCTCGGGCTCGGTGAGTGTTGAACATACCCCGGATCAGCCTTCGGCCTTGGTGGTGGCATTGCCCGAAGGAACCGACAAGCGTGCGGCGGCGGTGCTGATTGATCCGTTGCAACCGGCGCCGGACCAGCCTGTTCGCGTGAGTTTCAACATGCGTCAAGGCGTGGAACCCGGGGGATATGGCCAGGGGATGCGCTACGGTCGGCCGGGTTATGCGGTGGAGTTTGGCCGATATGGTCGGCGGAATTTCGACGCCAAAGCAAGTCGTATTTTTCTGGGCGATCAAGATGTGGCGATTGATGCACGGGCCGATGCGTGGCTGCACTACGACATGTCGATCGGCCTAACGCAACAGACGCTTGCGGTTTATCACGTCGATGGCGAGGGCCAACGAATCGGCCAACCGATCGCCCAGTTGCAAGCCAATCAGACCTTATCCAGGTTTGAAAACAACCTGGTGATTATTAACAACAGTCCCTTTCACAATGATGCGTTTGGGCAATCACGGGGCGTGGTAAAAATCGATTCGTTTCGCATGATCGGAGAACACCCGATGACCCAAGCCATCACACAGACGCATACGCTGGAGACACAGGGCGCGAGCTACACGATCGACCTCAACACCGGCCGACTCGTTTCGGGCGAGTATGCGAGCCAACCGATTTTGGAAGCCTCGGCTGACGAGTATCGTTTGATCCTGCGTGATCGCGAAGTCCTGTCGTGGGAGTTGGACGACCGTGTGATTTCGGTCGATCAAACATCTGACTCATCCTGCACGATGACGGCTACCAATGCGGCGTTGCCTGGCATCGAACTCCAGAAAAAATATCACCTCGATCATGGGCAACTGGTCAAGACCCTTACGCTTGTGGCGACGCAAACGCTCGATGGTTTTTTGTATGTGCGAACGGCAACCAATCCTGCACCGCGCTTAATCCAAGGTGGGTACTATCACACGATCAAAGGCTGGGAAGTCGATACGCTTCGCGATACCGCGACCGTGTTGCTCGAAACCAAAATCGGACATCCACATGCTGACACCGGCAACCAGATCCTCGCGTTGGTGAATCCCACGCTGGGCGTCACGCTGGGACAATTTCAGTATCGCGTCGATGGGCAATATGTCTGGCCTCGCCATTACATCCACGAAGATTCGACCACCTATTCCCCGCAAGGCTGGCGCTTTCCCGCGATCGCGTTTCATCCCGAAGCGGGCGTTTCGCATACCGTCGAGACACGGCTCATCGCGCTCGACGGCGATCAAGTCGATTTCCATCGCCGATATCGCGCCATGGATGAAGTGGCCACGCGTCTGGCGATCGAATCGCCGGCGTGGGTGCGCAAAACGAAATTCGATGCCGTGTGCTGGGGACAAGACCCGGTGGAATTTTCACAGCTAACCCAAGGGGCGTTGGATCAATCCCGGTATACCGATGACGAATACGCGTTTGTGAATATGTGGGGTTGGGCGACCTGGGGATACCAGCCCACCGAGCCTGACGAGCAGGTGCGCATCCGTGGCGAAACGGAACTGATCGCATACAAGCCAACGCAATGGCTGGTCGATTCAATCGCCCATATCCACGCGAATCTGCCCGGCTGCAAGATCGGCTTGTATCACTTTCCGTGGGCGCTGGCTCCGCAAAGTCCCTATGGCCAAGAGAATCTCAACCAGATGGCATATGCCCGCGATGGTGAGTTTCTACCCAAGATAGAACCGGGTTGGACCGCGGCCTACCGGGCTTTGCTTGCAGGCCAAGGTGTTGAAGGAATGCTCGAGGCATTCAAGCGCGAGATCGATCGATACAACGTTGACTTTTTCTATCTCGATGGCGGCGTGGCGAGTCAGTCACGTCCCGATTGGCGCACGATGACCGCTGAGCAAGGCCACGATTGGATGCGACTTTGGAAAGGCGTTCACGATATCGCGCGAGAGGCGGGCCCGGAAAAAGCGGTGTATCAAAATCACTTTGTGCAGATGTTCGGCGACGCAGGCTATTACGAGGACGGCGCGTTTGCCAAAACCTACAAACACAACTGGCGCATCATCGGCGATGGCATGCAGATGGCCAAACTCTATCAACGCCCCGGCGGTTACCTGAGCGTGCTCTATCGCGGTGGAGGTGGACATGCTGAACCGCACTACACCAACATGGTGCTGGCCACGGGCTTGCGTCCAGCGGCAGCCGCAGATCCGCATGTCATTCCTAACTGGCCACACTGGTTTGGCTACCTGTCGTATGTCAACGCGGCTTACGAATTGCGTGATACCGTCTGGGTTGATGCGGTGGTTGAGCCACGATGGTGGGCCGACCAGGAAAAACAAACGGACCTGCAAGTGGTCACGCTTCGCCAAGGCAATGCCCTGTTGGTGAATCGGGTCAACCATGATGCCTCGCCGCGCGAACACCGTGTGGTGATTGATCTTGATGCGGCGGGACTTGATAGCGGTCGGCCGATCTATCTTTGGCGACAGGACCTGACGCCCGCGGACTATCAGGATGCGGAGCTTGCCGTTGCCCCGACTGAACCGGTTGATCTTGAGCAAGTCGTGACAGCCACGCCGATCGCGCGGCTTGACAATCCCAGTCGTGTGTTCGAGCGAAGCGATTTGCTTCACAGTGCCTCCATGTCGAGCCTCGTGCTGACATGCGAGCCGGTGATGGTGACGTCGGTGGGCGTGCGTGCGACACAGTTTGCCTTGCCGGACATGCTCGACGTACACGCGACCGGCGTGGTGTACGACGATCGCGTGATGGTTAAGGTCGACACGCCCGATCATCCCGCAGGCGTGTCGGTATGGCTGCCCGCATCGTTCGGTCAAAGCCCCATCGTTGATGGCAAAGGGAATGCCGTCACGGTCGAAACCCTCGGCGATATTCGATTCGCAAAACTAGCTCTCCCTGCGGGGAAACACGTCATTGTTCTTAAACCTCGTTCTTAAACGTCAAGCAGCCCCATAAGGCAGGCCACCTATTTGTTTTTACTTTCGTTTTTACTTTCATTTGAGGAGGATCGTTATGTTTCATCGAATGTTTATTTGTGTCGCGACTCTTGTGCTTGCGACGAATGCCACCACCAGCTTTGCTTCGGTGCTGTATACGCAAGACTTCAGCGGAACGACCGGCACTGATCCAGCGAACTGGGTAGACAGCTCGGGCGCCTTCGCGATCGACGGTGCCCATGAGTATCGCGCGACGACGACCGGCGGCATCACCGCCACCTACAACCAGAACAACGCCATCGCGACCTGGACCGATTACCAAATCGATTTGAATCTTCGCTGGGGTTTTAGCGGGACCGGCCCCGGCGCAGCCAACTCATGGGTCGGCATCGGCGGTCGCCATCTCGGTGGATCGGCGGCTTACTATCACTTCGGCATCAACCTCGGCGGACAAGCGATCATTCAAAAATTCGGCGATGGTGCGGCCATCCTCGACAGCGTCGCGGTCAGTCTGCCCCAAGGCCAGGACTACCTCGTGCGTTATCGTTTTGCCGGTGACGATATCACCGCGATGCTGACCTCGGCATCGGATATCAATTTCGATTCGCCGCTTGTGTCACTCTCAGCAACCGATGCCAGCGCCACCAAAAACAGCTCCGGCGGTTTGGCCTTGCGTGCTGTGGCCTCGGGCACAGTGACCATCGTCGTCGACGACATCACGGTGACGACGATCCCTGAGCCTGCGTCGCTGGGACTGTTGGGATTGGGAAGTCTGTTGATCGCTGGTCGTCGGACCCGAGCTTGATTGATTCATCATTGCGCTGTTCGTCGCCAAGACGCGGCGAGTAGCATTTTTACTGCTTAACTTTTTAGGATTGATGCGCTATGTCTACCGTTGCTCGGCCACGCCCGATTCAAACCACCGTCACGTCGGTCCCGTCGGTTTCCTCAGCGAAGCCATCGCCGGAACCCTACGAAATGCAACGTCACACCGAGGGGGTGATTCTATCGCCGCAGGATTTTCCCGGTGCTGATGCGGTGTTTAATTGCGGCCAGATCATGATGGGCGAGCAAACTATTTTGCTGGTCTCCGTCAGCCACCGCTGCGGGCAATATCGCGGCGTACTCGGAGCGACGACGCACGTGGCGCGTAGCGACAATGGGATAGACTTTGAAATCGATCCGAACCCATTGCTTCAACGCGCATCGCATGGCCTGTATGCCCTGGTCGATCATCATCCGATCGATACACGGGTGACCAAAATCGATGACTGGTACTACATCGTCCACCCGGCCTGCACGGCCGAATGGGGAACCTTCGGATTGTTGGGACGCACACGTGATTTCAACGACTACGAAGAAATGGATGTGATATCGCTGCCCGACAATCGCGTGCCCTGCCTCTTTCCTGAAAAGATCAATGGGCAATACTGGCGACTGGATCGGCCTTACCGTGTGGCGCCCAATGAGCATCACACACTCGGCAACATCTGGGCCGCGTCCGGTCCCGATTTATTGCATTGGGGTGGATTCAGACCCATGCTGCGGCCGGGCTTCGCACCGTGGGCACAAACAAAAATCGGACCCACTCCGCCGATCCGAACCGACGAAGGATGGCTGGTGGTGATTCACGGTGTCGCCGGTTCATGTGGCGGCTATCGCTATGGGCTGGGACTCGTCTTGCTTGAACTGGATAACCCGCTGGCGATACGTGGCGTTACGAGGCATCCGATCCTGATGCCCGACATGTTGTACGAACGAACCGGCGCGGTGCCCAATGTCGTCTTTGCGTGCGGCGCGATTGCCGATGCCGAGCAGGACACACTGCGCATGTATTACGGCTGTGCCGACACGTGCATCGGACTTGCGACCGGCTCATTGTCGGGTGCGGTGCAGGCCTGTCTTGATGATGGTCCGATTGAGAACTCATGAATGAATCAGGTAACTAACCGTTTTTAATCTCGCGCGTTAGCCGTCGCCCTTGGGCGGCGTGTCACTGCCAGCACTCCCACGCACGCGCCGTCCAAGGACGGCGGCTAACAGGAAATCTACGCACGAGAAATTTATGGAATCCGTATCACAAGGTTTTTCTATGCCCGCAAGTCTTCGCACGAATCCGTCTATTCCATCCATAGCGTCCATCGCGAATTTACCCTGGCAGGATCGCCCTGCCGATTGCCATGATGTCGTGTGGCGTTATCAAGCCAACCCGATCATTGCCCGCAATGCACTGCCCGAATCCAATAGCATTTTCAACAGCGCGGTGGTGCCGTTTGGCGATCGATTTGCGGGCGTGTTTCGTGTGGATGATCGCAGCCGAGCCATGCGTTTACACGCAGGATTCAGCGACAACGCGATCGACTGGCAAATCAACCCGACGCCGATCACCTTCCAAAAAACATCATCGGCCCTCGCGATTTTTGAGTATGGCTACGACCCGCGTGTGTGCTGGATCGAAGACCGTTATTACGTGACGTGGTGTAACGGCTACGTGGATCAGCCGACCATCGGCATCGCGTGGACGCATGATTTTGAAACCTTCCATCAGATGGAAAATGCGTTCTTGCCCCACAACCGCAACGGCGTGCTATTCCCCCGCAAAATCAACGGCCGATACGTGATGTTGTCACGGCCTTCGGACAACGGTCACACCGCGTTCGGCCAGATTTTTTTAAGCCAAAGCCACGACCTGGAATACTGGGGTCATCATCGCCATGTCATGAGCCCGGTGGCCGGTTGGGAAAGCCTGAAGATCGGTGCTGGTCCGGTGCCGATCGAAACCGACCAAGGCTGGTTGCTGATTTACCACGGCGTTCGGCAATCGTGCAATGGATATGTCTATGCCTTCGGCGCGGCGCTGCTGGATTTGGAACAGCCCTGGAAAGTTATCGCTCGCACGCGCTCCTACCTGCTTGCGCCATGGCGCGATTACGAATGTGTGGGTGATGTCGCCAACGTGGTCTTCCCTTGCGCCGCAATGCTCGATGGCGAAACCGGTCGGCTGGCGATCTACTACGGCGTTGCCGACACCGCCACCGCACTCGCCTTTGCCCAGATCAATGAACTTCTCGATTTGATGAAAGACAACCCCAACGATTGACCCTAGGCCTACCTGTTTTCAGAGATGACGCACCTATGAATAAGTACCGTTTAGTTCGCGATATTGATATCGACACGACATACGATCTGGTGATCGCAGGCGGCGGGCCCGGTGGAACCATGGCTGCGATTGCAGCGGGCAGGCTCGGCGCGAAAGTGCTGCTGATCGAAGGGACCGGCTGCCTCGGCGGGATGGGGACCAGCGGTCTGGTGACCGCGTTCGATCCGATGGCCAACGGCGAAGAGATGCTCGTCGGCGGCATCATGCGCGAAGCGGTCTATCGTCTCTATGAGCAAGGCGAGCTGGGACCCGGTCAATGCCCCGAACGTTTTGCCAAGCGATACATGCGTTGGACGCCCTTCCGTGTGGAGGGTTACAAAAGAGTGCTCGATGAGATGGTCATCGAAGCCGGTGTGGAAGTTCGATTTTTCACACGCATGATTGACGTCGATGCGGACACGTCAGCCAAGCGCGTCAATGGCGTGGTGGTTCACAACATCGAAGGCTATCGCTATGTCCCCGCTCATGCGTTTATCGATGCGACCGGCGATGCGATTCTCTCGGACCTGGCCGGTGCGGAGTGTCGTGAAGCCGGCCGAGACACGCCGCATATCATGCCCGCGACCATGGCGTCTCTTCTGGCAGGCGTGGACTGGACGCGCTACAACCGCGAACAGTGTCACGCGATGTATCAAGAAGCGCTCGACCGCGGTGAATTCGAACAATACGATCGCCATCTCGTAGGCCTGTCGCCGGTCGGGGATGACGTGTCCTATCTCAACGGCGGGCATCTGTTCAATCTCAACGCGCTGCGCTGTCGCGACCTGACCGAAGGTGCGATGCTGGGCCGACGGTTGGCCAAAGAGATGGTGGGTTTTTATCGCCGAAATGTGCCGGGTTGCGAGAAGATGGAACACGTGACGACCGCCTCGTTGTTGGGCATCCGTGAATCGCGTCGCATCGTGGGCGCTTACGAACTCAAGGAAGACGATTATTTTGCCCGTCGCCATTTCCCGGATCAGATTGGGCTGTTCAACAAGTTCATCGATATCCATCCCTACGACACCAGCGACCAGGAGTGGGACCGTTTCCAACAGGAACATCACAACCCGAAGCTGCGTCTGGGCGAAGGCGAGAGCTTTGGCATTCCCTACGGCGTGCTGGTGCCTCAGGGTTGGAAAAATCTTTGGGTCGCTGGCCGATGCGCCTCGGCGGATGTCCGCGTGCATGGGGTGATCCGTGTCCAACCGGCTGCAGCGATGATGGGCCAAGCCGCTGGCACTGCGGCGGTTCAATCGATACGCAGCGGCCAACCGGCCGAAGACATCGATACCGAGAAACTGATTCAAACCCTGCGAGAACACGGCGCGAACCTGCCGCAGTCAGATCTGTCGTCGACGATGACGCGCGACCTGGTTCGGAGCTGAATGGTTTTTAACGAGGAAAGCAGAAAAACAGAAAACAGATAGACAGGATAGATAGATAGATAGATAGATAGATAGATAGACCCTCTTGCAAAATTACTGGCCTAACGACATTCACACTGGACTGGTCACTTAAATGACCAGTCCGGGCTGCGATGCGGTCACAAATGACGCAACACGCTCTAAGTTTTTAAAAAATTTAAAAATTCAGGGCAAGCCCGTTAAAAAAATTGTGTGGTTAAAAGTTTCCCCCCCCCCGGTATTCACCGGGGGCTATTATGAATCAATGCCTTAGTATTTTCGTCATTCGTTTCGCATGAGTATTTATCGTCATTTGTTTCGCATGAGTATTTATCGTCATTCGTATCGCATGAGCCATTCGTCTTGCTCTGTGTCTCTGTGCTTAATCCCCTGTCTTAATCCCCCTACTCAATCCCCCACGCTCACGGGCGAGCCGTAGAAATGTTCGATCACCGCGTGCCAATCGGCCGTACACTTGGCGGTGATGAATGCATTTTTCACTGCATCAGGATCAGCATGATGCCGGGAAAATTTGATGCCGAACTTGCGCATCATGCGACTGGCCGGTTCCTCGCCATGCAGTTGCACCGACAGATGAAAATGTTCCAACAGCACGTCGCGTTGCTGATCGATGGTCGGCGGACAAGGCGGCTGGCCGGCCATGATCGCGCGGGCCTGGGTGAATAGCCACGGGTTACCGATGCAGCCGCGGGCGACACTGACCCAGTCGACGCCGGTCTGTTCGATCATGCGAAAAATGTCCGCCGCTTCCCAGATATCGCCGGACCCGCCGATGGTGAATTCGGGAACATCGCGATAGGTATCGACGATCGCCCGCAGCGCCGGCCAGCGCGACGGGCCGTTGTATTTTTGTTCGACGGTTCGCCCATGCACCGTCGAACCGGCGTAACCCAGTTCGATCACACGCTCGAAAATCCGATGGAAATTTCGCTCAGCCTCAACCGTGTCGTCACTGGCCCGGCGCAGTTTGACGGTCGTAGGAATTTCCGCGGGCACGGCCTGACGCACGGCATCCAGAATCGCAATCGCTTCATCCGGATCGGACAGCAAATGCCCGCCGCGACATTTCTTTTTTATTTTTTTCACTGGACAGGCCAGGTTGATATCGATCACGTCGTAGCCCAGGTCCGCCAGGATTTTTGCCCCGGCGGCAATTTCTGCAGGATGCGATCCCATCAACTGCCCGGCGATCGGATGATCCGCATCGTCGAGCCGAGCGTCGTCCAACCCCTTGCCACCGTTGATCAGGAACATATCCAGCATGGCCTCGGTCACGGCAAACGGACAGCCGTGTCGGCGTGCGACCAAGCGCATGGCGGCGTCGGAATAGCCGGCCAGGCCTGCCTGATAGAAAGGCGCGTCGAGTTTAACCACGCGCTGACCCTGACTGGATTTGCCCAATGTGACCATCACGGCGATTATACGTGCATGACATGTTTTGCCCACTACCGCTTTCGTTGGCCATCCCATCCCCGACCCACCCGGTTCGCCCATGCGATCACGCTATTGGCGATCACGGCCCTGACCCTGTTCACCGGCTGCCAGGGCAATCCCCTGGTCCCCACCGGGCAGGTCACCTCCTTCCAACCCGAACCCCACCCGCGAACCACCGACTATGCCGGCAATCTGAACATCGTCGTCAAACAACACCACACCCGCGTGATCATCACCAATCGTGAGCCGATCGTCTATCGCGATTTTCAGCTTTGGCTCAACCAGCAATACGCGGTGATCGTCAAGCAACTCAACGTGGGCCAATCCATGCAACTGCCCCTGAGCGCGTTCACCAACGAACACGGCGAATCGTTCCCGCTGGGGTCCATTCTGGCCATCGATAAACGCGGACGGGTCTACCAATCCGAAATATTACTGCCCAATTCTGCGGAAAATGCCGATAAAGCTGGTAATACAAACAACAATTCAAACGAAACGCGATACATCCTCATCACCCGAAAACCCAACCCCTAACCCCCCCCACGTTTCCCCTGCATGATTGTGGGTTATATGGTTTCGGATTTCTGCCGTTTTCGCATCTTGAAAATTGAGTTTTGGCCACATCAACCCGTTCCATTCAACATCCCCGACCCATCCCTCTATCCGAGCAAATAACCATGGACAAATTAACCCTGTGGCGACGATATAAAGATCATCTGGTGACCTGCGATTCCGTGGGGATGACGCTGGATATTTCACGCATTGATTTTGACGACACGTTTTTTGAACGCATGGCACCGGCTATGGAAAAAGCCTACGCCGCGATGGATGCGTTGGAAAACGGTGCGATTGCCAACCCGGATGAAAATCGCATGGTCGGCCACTATTGGCTGCGCGATTCGCGGTTAGCGCCCAATGATGAAATTGCCGCGCAGGTTGATTCGACCAAGCAAGCCGTCGTGGATTTTGCCAAGGCGGTGCATAGCGGCGATATCAAGCCGCCGACCGCGGCGAAATTTACCGACCTGTTGATGATCGGCATCGGCGGCAGCGCGTTGGGGCCACAACTGGTCGCTGACGCGCTCGGGGCCAAGAAAGACAAAATGGCGGTGCATTTTCTGGATAACACCGATCCGGATGGCTTCGATCGCGTGCTCAACCAACTGGCGAGCAAACTCAAATCCACCCTCGTCGTGGTCACCTCCAAATCAGGCGGCACGCCCGAAGCCCGCAACGGCATGATCGAAGCCCAGACCGCCTACGCGCGCAAGAAACTCGATTTTGCCAAACATGCCGTGGCTGTCACCGGCGAAGGAAGCAAACTCGATCAGGTCGCCGTCAGCGAAAACTGGATCACCCGCATCCCCATGTTCGATTGGGTCGGCGGACGCACCAGCGTCATGGCGTCGGTCGGCCTGCTGCCCGCAGCGTTGCAAGGCCTCGACATCGAAGCGTTTTTACGCGGGGCCACCGACATGGACAAATGCACACGCGTCCACGACACCACCCACAACCCCGCCGCCAAACTCGCACTCATGTGGTACCACGCCACCGGCAACGGCAAGGGCGAAAAAGATATGGTCATCCTTCCCTACAAGGATCGCCTACTGTTGATGTCGCGCTATCTGCAACAACTGGTCATGGAATCGCTCGGCAAAAAACATGACCTCGACGGCAACGTCGTGCGCCAGGGCATCGCTGTCTATGGCAACAAAGGCTCGACCGATCAACATGCCTACGTGCAACAACTACGCGATGGCGTCAACAATTTCTTCGCCACCTTCATCACCGTCCTGCAGGACCAGACCCCGCAAATGGCCAAGCATCGGCCCGAGGTTGATCCCGGCGTGACCAGTGGCGATTACCTCTGGGGTTTCTGGCAAGGCACCCGTGAAGCGCTCTACGAGGAAGGCCGCGGCTCGATCCTGATCACCTTCGACAAACTCGATGCCGTCACGGTCGGCGCATTGATCGCGTTGTACGAACGGGCCGTCGGTTTTTATGCCACGCTGGTCAATGTCAATGCGTACCATCAGCCCGGCGTCGAAGCCGGTAAAAAAGCCGCCGCCGCCGTGTTGGATGTCCAACACAAAGCCGTCGAGTTCCTGAAAAACAACAGTGGCACCTTCACCGCCGAAAAAATCGCCGACAAAATTGGCAGCCCGCAGGATGCCGAGACGATCTACCACACGTTGGAACACCTCGCCGCCAACAAACGCGGCGTGGGCAAATCACGCGGGAAATATAAGGGTAAATAAGCGCAGCTTGCTCGCTGACTGCTGACCATAATTTCATCACCCGCAAATGTCATATTTCATAGCCCGCGATGTATATCGCGGGTCAGCAGACGCGATAAATTTCGTTCTTGCGTGTGTGTGTTTGCGTGAATCACAAATAGATCATCAATAGAAAAAACGCGCAGCGTGTTACATACGATTGCGCGTTTACTGACCCGCGATATCCATCGCGGGCTATTACCCCCCCACTCCCCCCCACACACACATACATTTCCCCTGTTATTTTGTGTCTGTATTTTCTGCTTCAACCGTGTCCGCGTCATCCACGTCCCCACGCACCACGGCCTGCATCTCATCCAATGGCAGGTCCACGTTCGACATCACCACAGCCACCGGGTTGTTCAGTCGACGTTGCGCCACTGCCTGCAACGTCGCGCTGTCGATCGATTGGATCTGATCCAACAACCATTGCGGCCGTTCCAATCCTAAACCATACAACACATCCAACGACGCCTGCGCCGCGCGTTGGCTGTTGGATTGGTTGCCAATGAATTCATCGGTGAGCACACCAGCCTTGGCGCGAGCGAGCGTGTCGTCATCAATCGTTTCGGTTTTGGCCCGTTCGATCACAGCCATGCTCCGCCGCAGCGCTTCGACCGCCGAGTCCGGCTGCGTGTTAAAAATCACGCCGTAGTAACCCGGCACCAGCCCGGTCGAATTGTACGCACCCACCGCGTACACCAATCCACCATCGCTTCCACGCAACGCGCGATCGATCCAGCCCGTGGGAAACGAACTGATCACGCGATTGAGCACCAGCATGGCCGGATAGTCATCATCCGAAATCGTGATGCCCGGGCCGAACCCGATCAGCGTAGCCACCAACGGCTTACCCGTTTGCGTCGTCACCACGCGTGCCGTTTGTTTCGGCGTCATCGGTGGATCAAATTTCACCGCCGACTGTGCCGGCATGGCTGCGAATAATTTTTCCAACTGCCTCACCACCGCGTCACGATCGAAATCCCCGAACACCGACAGAATCGATTGGTCCGCACTGAATTGTCCGGCGTGATAGGCTCGCAAATCTTCGGTCGTCAATTCAGCCACCACCGATTCGCGGCCCATGGATGTTTGCGACCACGGATGATCGCCGAAATACGCGGTGCGAAAATCCTGTTGCAATTCACCATTCCAACGATCGCCGATGCGCCCGATCGCCGCCAACAAGCGCGGCTGCAATTTCGCCCATTCATCGTCGGGAAAACTCGGCCGCAACATCACATCGGCCATCAAATCCAACACCGTCGGCAAATCATCACGCAGCGCCTGCGCCGTCACATACAACGTGTTATTCCCTGACGACGTGGCCATCCCCGCGCCCAGATTTTCCAACGTCTCAGCAATTTGTTCAGCGCTGCGCGTTGTCGTGCCACGCATCATCATTTCGGTCATCGCTGACGCCACCCCCTCGCGACCAGGCGTTTCGCCGAGCAACCCACCCAGGCTGTAGCATTGCACACTCACCGCAGGCACCAACGTGCTGCGCCCCAGCAATACACGCAGTCCGTTCGACAGCGTCACCTGTTCGATCGGATCGGTCACGATCGGCTCAGCAGGATCGGCTTCACTTTGGGCGAATACTTTTTCCATCGCGGCCACCAACGCGCGGTTGTCCAGATCGACCGGCTCGTGTTCGATACCCGGTGCTGGCTCGTCTTCAGGTCGCGTCAACGACGACGCAGGCGCTGCGGCCTGGGCTGGTTCCAACGTGATGACGATGCGCTTGTCAGGCTGCAAAATATGTTGCGCCGCAGCGCGTAATTCTTCGGCTGTCAATTTTTGAATCGCCTCGACATAGCGCTGGTCATAATCCGGATCGCCCAGCCCGATCAGGTTGCGAGCGATGTCCGAGGCCAGGTCCTGCGCAGTCTGTGAGCCATACACCGTGCGGGCTAATGTCTGCCGCTTGGCCCGGGCTAACTCCGCATCACTGACCAGTTCCGTGCGCATCGTTTCAACCTGCGCCAAAATCGCCGTCTCCACCCCACCTATTTTTTCCTCAATATTGTCAGCATCGGCCAATTCTGCGTCCACGCCGAAATACCCTTCGCCCCAGGTGAAACTCAGGTTGTAGGATTGGATCGTGTTGACCAGCCGTTGGTCGTCGCGCACCGCGCGCACCAGCCGACTCGATTCGCCCTGCCCTAAAATGGTGGCGAGCAAATCGAGCGCGTAATCATGTTCGCCGGTCAACCGCGTGCCGGGCCAGGCAATGCGTAAACGTGTGCGTTGAATGTCAGCCGACCCGGACAGGCGTGTGGGCTGGGCATTGGCATCCGCATCATCACCCTCTGTGGCAACAGGCGGCTCAATCGGCAATGTGAGCGCGGGCAATTCGCCGGGCTTGCTGTCGGCCCACAGTTGGGCGACCTGATCCACAATCGCCTGCTTATCGATATCGCCCACCACGACGAACACCATGTTGTTGGGCACATACATGCGTTTGTAAAAATCAAAAATTTCATCGCGCGTGATCGATAGAAATTCATCCAGGTAACCAATCGTTGGATGCCGAGCGGGATGCGCAGATCGCGCGAAGCGGGCCTGCTGTGTCAGCTTCCACAGGATGCGATTCGGATCGCCACGCCCCATGTCAAACTCGCGTTGGATCACATCGCGTTCACGATTAAATTCCACGTCCTCGATTTTGCTGTGCTGCATCCAATCGGAAATCAGCTCGACCGCATCAGCCGCGAACGGCGCGGTCGTGTTGATGTAGTAGTGAACCTTGTCGAGGCCTGTCGCGGCGTTGGTGCGAGCCCCGATGCGGCCCAGGATCGCATTCGATTCGTCCTCGGTGCGCTGGTCGGTGCTCCCGCCGGAGGCCAGGTGTTCGAGAAAATGGCTCAGCCCCGCGCCGACGTGTTCCTGTTCATAGATCGACCCGGTTTTGATCCACACCTGGGCGGTGACGATCGGGGCGGTCCGCAATTCCTGGGCCACCACAATCAAACCATTGGGCAACGTCACGATCAATCGGTCAGCACGCTCTTGCAACACGCGGGGGTTCTCCGTTACAGGTAAATCAGCTCGGGCTGGCTGGGCCAACAGGTTCACCAACACCATCGACCATATCAGGCACCCGGCCCCAACCCCCATCGCTGCGAATGTCCAACCCGATCGCGTTCCGATTTGCCACATAGTTACATCCTTGTCTAAACGGTATCAACGGCCCCGGCTCAGCCACAGGCCATACCCGCGTATGGTAGCGCCTCAAACCCCTTTCGTCGAAACACCCCCCCCCACCCCCCCACGTTTCCCCGATCGTGGGCTAGTTTGAAAAAACAACGAGCCGCGACCGTCAGGAAGCGGGTTTCCGGATTGCAGGCCCACTCCCCCCCGCTCCCTGACGGTCGCGGCTCGTCAGATAATTCAGACTAGCCCAGTACCAGTACCCCCGGCAGCCCCTATCGCGATTGACGATTCGCTCCGCTCGGGATAACCTGCCCGGTCCAGCATGTGTCGCCACCCTAGCTCAGTGGTAGAGCAACGCTTTCGTAAAGCGTAGGTCGCGGGTTCAAATCCCGCGGGTGGCTTTGAAAATCCGGCCCAAAGTCCGGCCCAAAGATAGATCCAAATAGACCCCTAGCCGACAAGTCGACTACTATTTAATTCGCATCGCTCGAAAATCAGGTCGCCCAACAGACCCCGCCACGTTAGCTCAGTTGGTAGAGCAGCGCTTTTGTAAAGCGCAGGTCGTCGGTTCGAGTCCGACACGTGGCTTTTATTTGACAACGACTTACAATCACTGTCGATATAAGCAAGAAAAATACTACCCCCACAATACCCCCCAGCGGCAGGCATGCGCTGCCCGTCTGGCTCTACCCCGACATCACCATCCTGATGACGCAGGCCTCGGGGAAGTCGCGGAAGCGGCGGCATGTGGCGGATGTGGCGGTTGATCCAGTCCGCTCCGCGAGATAGTGCTTGCCGCCGTACCATTTGATGGGGTGTGGCAGGCTGCTCATACCGCCTCCTGCATCTCGCGCTGAACTGGCGCGGCCAACCAAGCCATCGACGTGTGACACGTCTTCGCCTGCTTGCACAGCTTGCAAAAATCATCCAGGCGTTGCTGCCCCACCGCCCCATCTCCACCGGCACACCCTCGGGCCACACCACCTCATCCCACCATGCCCGCGTCACCGTCTCATCCGCCGTCACTTGCTTGTCATCGCGCGATCGGCGCTTGCCACCGACCATGCCCAGCAACGGCTGTACGGCGGGCCAGATTCGCGTCAATCTCTGGTGGAACGCCCGAAGGGCGGCCGGGCCAACCAAACGCGCCAGAGGCCCGCTCTCGCCTCACGAATCCGAAACCGAAACCGAAACCGAAATATCATCGCGCGGCAAACTCAACCAATTAACTAACTCCGCCCAACATGCTCGTACGCAAGCCTAATCAATAACGCGACCAGCACCAGCTTGCAATGCGATCACAAATGACACAAAGCGCCCTACCCGTCACCTAAAACCCCAGCATCACCGCCAACCACCAATTCACGCAGCGCATCATGCAACACCTGTTCAGTCTCGTCGGCCACCCGATTCACATGCGGCCAACTTTCATAACCGCCCTCTCGCCGTGTCACCGCGGTGCCGATGTAACCGTAACGCTGGTCGCAATACCCAGCCATCGCAACAAACCCATCGGGCCGCAATGATTGAGCGAACAATTGATACTCAATAAATAACTCTGCAGGACCAAACACGATGTCAGCCGGGCCAAGCGTTAATCGACACAAACCCTGCGTCGGTGCAATTTCCAAATCATGGTTTAGCGTAATACATCGAACCGCACCCGTGCGATCGGCTACCGACGCGTTGGCGTCATGACTGACCGATTCTAAGGCCGCACGATCCGCCGCCTCAACGCACAACGGCAGCACCGCGTCCACACATTTCCAATTCACATCCGCATCCGAAAGCGCAACGCGCTGCGTATTATCCCATGCACTGCGATAGGCCGCCGCCAATCTATCGACCAGTTGCGCACGCGCCGCACGACTACCGTCATTCCACTTACCCGCAGCCACATTGCCCGCAAAACCTGTGAAATATAAATGCGGCACGCCCGTTTCCAAATCCGCCCGCTGCCGTGCCAGCCCCACAAAATCAGCATCCGCCATCGCAGTACGATAATAGCTCTGCGGATGACAAGCATAATAGGCCATCCCCACCACCGGCTGGTCATTATGCCATAGACTGACCAACCGAAATTTTGGATCAATCAAACCCTCCGGCGCCAACTGCCCAATCGCAT
This sequence comes from Phycisphaerae bacterium, assembly GCA_030426385.1. Taxonomy (GTDB): domain Bacteria; phylum Planctomycetota; class Phycisphaerae; order Phycisphaerales; family Phycisphaeraceae; genus JAUHYI01. Next base: position 14,110 of record JAUHYI010000054.1, on the reverse strand, counting down.
CCGTACACGAACTCATGCGCCCGTAAACAACACGCCCATCGTCACCCATCACACGACGGGCCGACGCGACCTTTTCGACATCAGCCACACCTGTGCCCACTTGCGTGATATCAATCGCATTTGCGCGAGCCAATTCGATACTTAGGCTCAGATTATTAGCCAGACACTCAACCGCATCAATCCCCAAAAAATACGAGGGCAATCCTAATTCCGATAGCAGTTGATCGGTATCCGCATCAGCCCATGGCGCATCGTGCTGGTGAACCGCATGCACGATGACACGTTCAGGCGTCGTGCCCACCGCACCAGCAAGTATCGCCTGGAAATGTCGATAGGTACGACCTGCGACACCTAACCAATCAACCGTCACCAGAACAATCGACTGAAAATCACCCTCCAACACCACCCCTCGCGCCAACAATGGATTCGTCACGCCAACCATACGATGATAGGCCAACATTGAACCTACTTTCGGCGTCGCATCTGCGCTAAATTGAATAACTCGCATTCGTATTTAATTTCTCAAGGTTGAATATATTTTTGAATATATTTTCGATGTACGTTCAGTACAATAAATTTTCTATAAACCACACACATCAACACGCGAATACACGGCCATACATATCTTTTATGACGCTGCCAATTGCTCCGCATGTGATGCTACTTTTCGGTACGCGGCGGCATACATTTCAATCAATTCAACATCATCATGTTTAAACCAGGGAATACCAAAAACTGTTTCATGCGCATGATCACTCACTGGCAAACATCCGGGGCCTTGCCTGACATCACGCTGACCAAATGCGAGCACCGTCGGCTGCCCCTGATTGAACAAATCAGCATCATGGAACATCGCATGCGAATTCAACGGCGCATTAGCCCCAGCCGTACAATCAGCAAAACCCTCCGCTCGAATCGCTTCGCAAAACTTCTCGCAACTCAGGCCATGCAATTCGCTAGCATCGTACAACCCACGGGCATGATACCAACCACCCATCGTTGAATCCGCCCATTTCACACGATGCGGACGCAACCCCGGCACGTCCTCGAGCAACGACCAAAAACGATTCACCGCCCGCTGAATTTCCGCAATGCGTTGCGGATAGTATTTCAATTGCACGCGCCCCATCGCAGATGCGGTCTGATTCAAACGATGCTTAACCGCACCAATCGGAATACCCGCAAAACGTGCCAAATCACCATTCACCGCCGATTCCGATTTGGCATAGCGACTGGGACCACCAGTTCGTTCGTAATGCGCAAACGCAACGGCACGCTCATATAATTCTCGATCGCTGGTGGTGAGCATGCCACCCTCACCAATGGCAAAACTTTTGCCCGCCATCATGCTCGCAGCCGCAATATCGCCAAGCGTGCCACACATCCGATTTTTATACAGACTGCCATGGGCATGCGAAACATCTTCAATTACTTTAACGCCATGCTTGCGCGCGATCGGCATGATCCGGTCCATGTCCGCAGGATGGCCCGCGTAGTGCACGACCACAATCGCCTTGGTTCGCTTACCAATACGATGCTCAATATCATCCGGGTCAAGACAAAGCGTATCCGGCTCAATATCCGCAAAATTAACGCTCGCGCCCAGCGCCAGCGCCGGTGCCGCGCTCGCCCAATACGTCATCGCGGGACAGATGATTTCATCACCCGCACCAACGCCGCATGCCCAGAATGCTTCCAGCAAAGCAGCCGTACCATTACAAGTTCCCAGCGCGTACTCACAACCAATCCACGCCGCATATTCCGCCTCAAATTTTTTCGTAATGTCGACCGCAGACATATTTCCCGCGCGAATCACATCCAGCACCGCCTGTTCATCTTCCTCGGTCGTAATCGGCCAATGAAAAAGCTTAGGGTCAACCTCCTCCACGATAGCTTGCGGGCCACCTAACAACGCAAGATTTTTCGAATCGATACAAAGCGAAGCCATAACAATCCCTTTCACACAAACATTAAAACAAAGGCAGGCCCAGTTTGTTTTTCAGCAAGCGACCTCGTCTTATGCCAACAAAAAACTTTTAAATCACACCACAGCGCTCAATAACTTCTCGAAAATACTCGATATCATCTTGCATCAAATGGGTCTTATCACCCGGCATGACATTTTCAATCGTCAAGCATCCTTGATAGCCAGATGCCAACAATTTACGTACTAACATTTCATGATTAATATCACCATCACGCAAGGGTGTACCACGAAATATCTGCGTACCAAACGATGCGAATGACATCATATTTTTAATATGAACGTAGCCAATATGTGAACCCAGCGTATCAATCGCGTTTTCTAATGTGCCATCCTCGGCATGTAGAAAAATATTCCCATAGTCAAAATTCACTGCGACACTGGGGTGGCCAATTGCTTCAACTAATGCGAGGGTTGGCACGGGCAAATCGTGCATATAATTGTTGTGCGTTTCAAAACACAGTTTCACGCCACATTCAACTGCGATCTCGGCTGCGGCCTGGAAATATTCAACCGTATGGCGACGTTTTTCCTCGGTGGCTAGTACCGAACCATGCTGATCAAAACAATGATACGGGACGCCTTCGGCAAGCAACGGACTCCCAAAGACATTGAGCACCGTAGACCCGCAATCTCCCGCATGCCTAATGACTTTTTTCAAATCATTCAACGACTGGGCGCGCAATGCCTCGTCGTCCGATGTTGACTCAGCGACAAAACCATAAACCACATCAAGCCCCGCAGACTTGGCAACATCGCCTGACAACTTCAAATAGTCATCCAACGACAAACGATTCGAACGATCGCGAGCGCGTAGTTCAATGCCATCATAGCCTGCCCCAGCACAGCGACGCGTAATTTCCACGAGATCATCGAGCCATTCGATGTAATTCACATGCATATATATTTTCATAACAAACGCTTCTTATTTTTTTCGCGACGAACAGCCTCACCGCCTATGGGTATTTGCTAACACTCAATCGCCTGCCCGGAACGCAAAAAACATTCTAGCCATTGATGCGTTGACGCATCGGCTATACCAACCACCCATTCAACATCGCCACCTAACGCCGGACGAGCCAATGCAATGACAAGTTCGTGATCACCACCCGCTAATTCAACGTCTGCCCATTGGTCTTTCGGAGCACGATGAAATGATGGCGACATGGCTCCGCCCGAACTTTCAAACAACAACTGCTTGTCAACCCATGCAGCGCATGCCTGGTGCGTGTTACACATGATGCGGACGCGCCGTGCTTTTTCGAGCTTAAAACGATATCGAATATGCGCCACGTCCCCCTCAAACTCGGCCTCACTCAATCGGCCTATGGTCCCTGGCAAACCATGTGTTCGCGACAGCAAAAATTCGGGGCAATTGGATCCCCCCATGTTCTGCTTGTGGCCCTTGCTAAACGCCAGATCAACCTCAATCGGCGGCACGTCTTTTTCAACAACGGCACGCGAATCCAGCCCTACCGGTGCATGCCGATCCAATCGCTTATACAAATCGAGCACCAACTCAGTGAAGAGTTCTAGCGATGGCGGGTGGTCATCAATGCCCGTAATTTCTTTGCTAATGACCAATGATTTGCCGATCGGCTTTAACCAACGCTCATCAATGCAGTCCGGATCAATGATCCCCATTAACGCCCCGACCGTCGCGGCGGTGCAATCGGTATCTTTGCCACAATTGGTCGCGGTACATATTGCCCGCGAAAAATCGCCCTGCCCATCCAGCCAACCCAAAATTGTAAACGCGATATTCATTGTCACGTCTGTAAAATTCTCGTGGCCGTATGCTTTTAAAATTTTATCACGCACGCGGCGCCAGTCGGAATTTTGCCGCCACCACACACGAGTCTGGACAACCGCCTCGCGAACAGTACTACTTTCCGGCAACACGTCCAACGCTTGATCGATCAACTCGTCTGTATCCGATTCGACAAACGCCAGACTTTGCAATGCTGCAAAAAACATGGCGGCCCAGATGCCTTCGCCATCATGATCAACACACGCATCTTCGTAGGCATAGGCTGCTGCACGCACCGGATCACCCGGCGCCAAACACGCCCAAATTTCCGTGCGAATCGCCGCGCCCATGCCATGCACAAACCAGTTGTCATACGACCCCGATTGCGGCGATTTCAGCCCCATCTTGAGATTGCGAATGGCCACGCCATATTCATCCCATGGGAATTCCACCTGCGTTAACCATGCCTCGGCAAATAGATCACGATCAACACGGACCTCCTTTTGCTTATCGAGTACACATGCCCATAGCACCTGCAAATCCAGATCATCGTTGGGCAACATCGTTTCGGGCACAGGCTCGTAAAACGTCAAATCCAACGGCCCATCACCTCCTTCGAACGGCATGCCAAGCGTCCCGCCGACGGCCTTGCCCAGCCAGCACCCGCCCATGCGCCGTCGCAATTCGTCTTTTGAAATATTATTGTTCAGCATAAACGCTACCTTAAAAATTAATTTCTAATGTTGTTTTGCCCGTCGGTAGTTTCACCTGAACGTCATTGCCCATGTCGAGATGACCTTGGGCAATACCATTGATCACATAACTTTTTGCTGACTGCGTTATTTCAAGTGTCACGATACTTTCGCGTTTGCTATCAAATTTAATCACCGCCTGACTATTCGATTCGTCATACTCAGCAGACAACAATGCCGCATGTCCCCAGTCTTTCAGTACCACTGGATAATTCATACCAATAGCCATGGCGTAGACCGGCGCATACTCCCGCGCCTCAGCCACTTTCGGCGACAATCCCAGGACACTTGTCTTGCCTTGCTCGTCGAGCGCGTCGATGATTTTTTGTGATGGCGCGCCGAGCAACCCACGCATATATAGATTGGCCACCACATTTTTAGGACGATACCAATTCTTTTCCGTCCATAGCGATGGCTCAATTTTTTCAATCAAGTCATACTCGAAAAACTTCCAGAATTCTTCACCACAGCCCCATATTTGCGCCATAAACGCCTCAGGCGATGGGCCTTTCCATGACAGCGACAATCCTATTTTCCAGTTCGGCGATTGCTCCCGTACAAATCCTTGCGAATCCGTAATCCCTGGTGATGAAAATGGAACGCTTACCGAATCCGACAGATCGGGTGCAACCCATTTAGCGCCCAGCCATCGCATCGACAACGGCACCGAAAAACGAGCAACCAACAGTCGACCAATCGCCGCCTCTTCTTCTTTACCCAGCGCTTCGGCAGTTCGCATGTACCCCACCGCACCCAGATACCCAATCAAATCCATATCAAATGCCGAATCACCAGTCGACTCATGACAGGGCGCTTGCATGTAACACCAATCATGATGCACTTTGTAGTATTCCATCACCGCATTTAGCAACGCCCAATTTTTCTCGAGCATCTCCCAATCACCACTGGCCCGTGCATATAAATTGGACGCATACAGAATCGCCCCATGGCCGGAATTGATATCGCCAAATGTTCTGTTCGTCACGTCTAACCATGCGAACGAATAGATATAACGCTTACCGCTCCATGGCTCAGTTCGTAAATACCATGGGTGTGGTTTAAACGCGTCGTCAAATACTATCTTCCATGAATCGATAAAATCATGGCGCTGCTGATCGTCCATCAACGTCAACCCCCATGAGCGCGATGTCCATACCATCCACGGCGCGATATTTGACGTATTTCGCAACCAGTGTTCTGAACGTTTTGGCGATTGGGTTAGCTTGGCCGCAATATCATCTGCCAATGTATGTTCACCGGCGGGACGCAAATACATACGCCCTGCCGTCGGTGGCAACGGCAACTCGTACTCCACCGTGGTACCTTCGGCATAGCGGTAGGGCCCGACCTTGGTAGGGATGCCTGCGTCATTTAGATCGCCTGGCAGCTTGACGGGATAACCCGTGTCGGCGGCAAAACTCAGCAACGGTGAAACTGGCGCAATCACCAGCGCATCGTCCTGCCAATCGTTATCCCAAACCACATGGCTGAACGTTTCACGAATACGTACCGATGAATCGTCATCCTTAAATTTCATCTCGCAGGATTTCGGATAGGCACGCAAAATCGACGCTAGTCTTTTCGATTTTTTTGCCAATTGGTGGCTGCCCTGATCAACCTTGCCTGCCTGACCGTCCCACCAACGAAATCCGCTTGGCGTGCCGACACCCATCCGCTCAACAGCTTCAGGAAATTCAAAAACGAGCATCGCCCCATCCGCATGAATCCGCTCGGGCTTATGCTTGGGCGCAAACATCACCGGCATCTGCGGCTGACTGGGCCAAACCGCCACCAACCAACCTTCAGTCATCTGCTCGCCACTTACACCCTCTTGGGCCGACACCCATTGCAAACCGCTTTTGCTCTTGTATAGCAACTGCGGCGTTTTAACCGAGTCGTTTGATAGCCCAAACGAAAACTGCGTATCATCACTATCAATTAAAAATCCAGGCACCAGACTGCTATAGGTCAACGATGTGGGCATCGGTTTTTTGCTGGTGTCTATCGCCCAGCTTTTGTCGGCTGGCTCACCATATAGAACCTGATGCACCACGCCAGTCCAATTGACATAACGCCTTGTCCATTGCTTGGGCCGATTTGGCGCACCAGTATAAAAACCAAACTGAGATCGCCGACCGTCGTTTTCACGATTGATCATCATGTAATCGAAACTATTGTTTGTGAGATTACCGACGAGCAATCCGTCCGCCCCGGTCCAACCAAATCGACCAAAACCATCAGCGGGAACACCTGCACGCCAACCGTTTTCGTCAGCGGGATGGGCCGTGGTGGTGATCTGCTCCCAAGCTGGCTTGAGCTTAGTTCCACTATTGACGAACGACCATGATTTCAAACCTGGCACGCCCGCGCCGGATTGATTGTGAACTTCGATTTTATACGCATTGAGCGCATTCAGTTCCAATTGCGGAGCCACAGGATTCTGAAATTGTCCCCATGGTATGGTCACCGTCTGCTGCCCGGCTGGTACATGGTTAATCATGGTCGACCAAATCTGCGCACCGATACGACGAAACGGATAATTGCCGGTGTGCAGCTTGATGCCGACTTGTGACGTCGCGCGTTCATGATCGAAATGCAAATTGATACCCGACGAATTCGCTGAAACACCTTCTAACGGCGCAAAATCCAGAACATCAGGCCCTTGCAGCGCCTCGAGAATTTCGATCGTCCCCACCGTGTTGAACTCAGTCACTGACTCAGTATCGACGACCGTGATTTCTATCGTGCGTACTTCTTTTCCAATCGTGATGATATGAGCCATCGCACCATCCAGGCTTTTTGTGTTCGGTGCGATACGCGAATTCAGCAGATCAATCCGCTCGGCCGGCCCACTATTAACGCGAACATCCAGCTTGGTGGCTGACGACCATGTGCTCCAACCGGGCCGTAAAATACCAAGCGTATGAATGACGCGCGGTTCATCCATACGAATTTTTAGCGTAGTCCCGTTCAATTTTTTGAACATCACGCGCGGCAACAATGTGGCATCAACGACATTGCCCGCTTCGCCATCGGTTATTTCGGAATCAGTCGTGACAGATGCTGATTCAATCGCCTGCAATCGCCAGGACGCTTTCACATCATGACGATCAACATGATCCGCGGCAAAACCCACCCGCGAAAACATCGGCAATGACATCAACATCAACATCAACATCACCGCCATGGCAATCACGGTATTAACGCGCATTAACTTATTCTTGATACACATTTATTGTTTCCAAAAACACTTTAAAAACGAAGCGTAACGATTCCCCACACAACAAGATTACATCTTGCATGCACGGCTTACTCACCCCCTAGCTATATGATTATCAGAATTTACAGCCCCCCCCCCCACATCCCCCCATATCCTCCCACACACCATCCCCCACCCACACACACGCCACTACCCTCGACCTCACACCGACCCCGTATGCACCTGTCGGATTTTGCTCACGCAGTCTCAATCAAAATAGTTCCAATATTCATGGTCCAATCGGACATCTAAATAATCATCATTTGAAAACGTCGAAACATGTCCGTCGACCCACAATACATTCGATGTACCGCCATGGTGACGCACTGACGCGGCAAACCACCATCCATAGGTAGGTGAAACCGTGAACAGTTCTGTGCCATAGGTTTTATGAAACGCAAGACCCCATGCGGTTGTATTCGGAACACCATCGACAATTTGAACGCTGGCACTTGGATTGAGCACGGCTTCAATCTTGTAGTAGGGCTTGGTCAAAGGACTATCTACCAACCAGTGCATGGCATAGGATTTTTTCTTCCAGGTGATATCTAAATCTTCGGATGGATCCGATGGACAGGCCAACGCTTCGATATCTTTCCAATCGTGGGCGTCTCTTGGACCGCTGGCACCTAGGTAGTACTTGAGAAAGTTCGGCCACATCCGCGGCAGGTCTACATAAAGCGGGCCGCCTGCACCGGCGGGATAGTTCGGCTGATTAACCGGCGTGTTAAACCCGCCACTATCATTGATATATTGCGCGTTGGCGATTCCTAGCTGCCGAAGATTACTGCCACAAATCGATTTTTTCGAGGCTTCTCTTGCCATCCCCAACGCAGGCAGCAGTATTGCAATCAACAACGAGATAATGCTTATCACCACCAGCAGTTCGATAAGCGTAAATCCACGTTTCATAGCGACCTTTCATCAGTTTGCGACTTGCCCCCCCACTCCCCACCACCAGCACCCCACACACGTACGACTATCATTTTACTACTACCCCCCCATCCGGGAATACACTGGCGCATTGCTCAACACAATGCGCCAGCGATGGGAGGACCAAACAATTAGTCCATCAATCAACCTGTGGTTTACGACGACCCAAGACCATGGCTGATCCAGCAAGCAACAACGCCATCGCTGATGGTTCAGGAATCAATACCAAGCGGAAGCCAAAGTCGATTCCAGCGGACGTCGGATCAAAGATCTGCTGATTTAAACCAAGCGGGGTTGCCGAATCGTTGTAGGCTCCGCCCAGTGCCGAACGCATCGTGCCAGCTCCATTGCTGCCTTCGGTCCATTCCACCACATTGCCGTTTTGATCGAATGTGCCGTAAGGGCTCTCTGAATTTTCAAACTCACCGACCTCGGTAAGACGAGGACCTGAAGAACCGAAGTACGAATAATGCGCCGTGTTGCCTGGGTCGGTTGTCGGCGTTGATGTGGTGAACCCTGGAATATTGTCAGCTTGGCCTGGCAAGCTATTACTACTCGTAGCGTACGCATAGTAGTCTGCGGTATTGCCATTGTTTTGGTGATACCCCGCTTTAATCCATTCGGCTTCATTGGGGAGTACCCATGTCGCGGCAGTATCGCGCGTCACAGCCATCAAGGCAACGGCTGTTGTTGCGCCGTTTAGATTGTACGAACCCGTCTCAGTGGTCCCCGCGACCTGTGCGCCCGTGTCTGGCTGGCCGTTGTGCATCCAATTCGCAAACCTCGCCGCGCTGCCCCAACTCACCAAATTCACCGGGCGATCGGCATAACTTGCGACGACCGAATAGCTGTAGTCTGCCCCGACCGTCGTGCGAAGGATGCCGCTAAACGCAGGCATGAACGATGCGTTATATAAACCATAGGTGTCTCCCGTGCGAGCCACGGCATTGAGAAAACCTGTGTACTGTTCCCCAGTCACCTCATACTTGCCGATTTGATATTGATAGTTCACCGCCCCCACCGACACGCCGCCACCGCTGGTCGAAAGTGTGGCATTGCCGTTGCCAGTATTGCCAACCGTGACCGTTTCAATAACGACCGCTTGAGCAACCGAAGCTGACAGTATCACACCAGCCAGACCTAGCATTAACCTTGTTGTTCCCATGTCATCAACCCTTCTAAAACGTGAGGTGAAAAATATATAAACGTTCATCTACAACCCATAAAAACGACACCTACACACGAGTGGGCAGGCTGGGCACGGCAATGTTATCGCACGCCGTATTAAAATGCAAGTATTTTATTACAGGTTCAGTTTTTTATCGTGCCAACAACGGCCACCAGGAACAACCACGCCAGCTCCACAAGAAAACACAACGCACGCACAAAAACACACAATCCACTATTAATAAACACTTTACAAAATACACAAATCCCAAAAACCAACCCATCACCACAACCCACCGCGTCTATTTCCAGCAAAACAGCGACAACCCCCTTGCCTCACCCTGCCACTTTTCTTATAATTTAAATACATGTATATAATCGAACAGCCCGACGGAAAGTAGGATATAGGCCATGAGTACGCCAACCAAAACCAGAACCCGAAAAACCGGACGGCCCGCCCTGTATCCACAGGTCCAGGCACAGATCAAAAAAATGATCAAAAGCCAGGGTTTTCAATCAGGCGGACAACTGGATTCCGAAGCGCAACTATGCCGCCGCTTCGACGTCTCACGCGCATCGGTTCGAAAAGCATTGCAACAACTCGCAATAGAAGGACTGGTCGTTTCCATCCCCGGCAAGGGACATTTCGTCAACAACGCCAAAGAAGGAACACCAGCCAACGGCGTCATACTCTGCGTATTGGGCACGCACAATCCCGAAGCATTGAGCAATGACAGTTACGTCGCGGATATCGTGGGCGGCCTGCGCAGTCGTTTAGCTAACAGCGAACGTAGGCTACTAGTCGAAGCCGTCGGCACCTCGCAACAACCAGCGTCCAATCTGATCGCCAATCATCTTCAAAATCTTGCCGGGTTGATTGTTGTACCACTCGGCGAACAGACCGCCGAAGACATGCTCGCGTCCACACCCTCAAACCTGCCACGCGTGGTAGTTGGTCGCCCATCGCATAAACCTGACATTCCATGCGTCTACATCAACCATCACGAGGCACTGTCGCGCGCGACGCAACACCTGATTGATATGGGGCATGAAAACATTGCCATGCTGAGCATCAGCACCACATCAACCGGCTGGGCTGGCGAGCAAAGCGCCGCAGGTTACAAAGCCGCGATGCGCAACGCCGGGCTAGACGAAAACCGACTCGCATTTAACAACGCGTCGAATTCGCCCGAGGCCAACCAACAGGCCATCGAACAAATCCTACGCGACCATCCCGACACCACCGCGATGATCATCGACATATTCCAGGATTTTGCGGCGCTACGAAAACTCGAATCATTAAACATCAAAATACCCGAAAACCTGTCGCTGGTGCTCGTCGATGACACCGAGGCAGCACGCCACCACAATCCACCCGTCACGGTCATCCGCGAGCCGACATTTTCGATGGGGCAAATCGGCGGCGACATGCTCAACGAATTACTCGCCGGCCGAACACCGATGCCACGTAGCGTGGAAATTACAGTCGAGCTAATCGCCCGCGACTCGGTGCGACCTGCCAGCCGAACAATCAAAAGCGTCAACCGAAACACAACACCAAAAACTGACGCGTAAAATAGGCTCGGGATACGACAGGAATGCGCCTATTGCGTTTTGCAAATTTTCTGTCCTATTGCAATTCGTATTAATCACGGCAATGCCCCCACTAGTCGTGGTCATTTTGCCCCCCACCCACGTCCACCACGTCTTCCCCCGCGATCTCCCTACCTACCCCGCACACGCTCCACCTGCTTCCTATCCCGACTCACACGCCCTCATCGTTTGCCGTCGGCAAACATGCCGACAGTCCGGCCTTGAGCTTCACCAAAAAACTACTGGAGGACAGTGATATTCGCGCGATTGCAAGCATAGTCACAGAATCCGGGTCGATCTCTGCGGGCAAGTCCAACGCTAAAACCGAGGCCGCAGGGTCTGCCACGCAATACGAAATTGCATGCGATTTCACGCTGGCCGCCATTTGGATGTAGCTATCAAGGGTATCGTTCGCATGTATCACCTGACGAAAGCGCAAGCTCTCGATAATGATCTTCTGTGACGAGGGGATAAAACCCACAAATCCGTAATCGTCGCCGACCAGTTTCAGCTTGTTGAACGTTTCTGGATCCTCAATCGTCACCGGCACCACTGGCAACTCGCTGACATCCTCAAGCCGTTGCACGTCCTCGCCAATCAAATCGGCTGCATATTTCTTATAGCGAAGCCCCGACACAACCAACGCAATGCCCGTCACCATCAGAATCCTCCCCGTGTACACCAACGCATTGATGAGTTCCCGCAAAATATCCAAACCATCCTCGGGTGCCCCTAGCCCCATCACCCCAAGCCCAGCGAATATCAAAAACACGCCGCACCCTAATCGCCAACCCATGCGTTTGTTCAATTTGACGAAATATTCTTCGCCATGGTGACGACGCAGGCATACCGACGCGGGTACTTCATACAAATTCAGCATGCCAATCGACCGCACGTACCGCTCGCTAGCCTCGCTTGCGGCTTCCAGAAATTGCAATTCTGCTTTGCTCATGAATATGTCCCGAAAATCCCCCCACATACGCATTTCACATCTCACATCCCTACCACCACAGAGATTCTCCCATCATATGACACTACCCCCTCCCGCGATATCCATCGCGGCCTACCCCCCCCCACGCCCACGCGCCGCCCAAGGGCGGCGGCTAACACTCGAGTTCTATCACGCATTCCAGCCCCCCCCCACATTTCCCCTGCATGACTGATCTACATCACGTTTCCCGCGCCGGTACCCCTAATTTGCCCATTTCCGCCCTCAATGGTAAAATTCCCGGTTCGCTTGAACAGGGATCGCCCTGCGATCGCCCCCCAATGATCAAGCTGTTTACATGGCTACCGTATGGCCACCCCATAGCCTCTAACGTCCAACGCCAGAAGGATCACGCTCATGAGCGATACCGCGATGCTTGACCGAGAAGTCCGTGACACCGAGACCAGCACCAAATATCTCAACGCCGGCCGACAATCCGAAAACGCTGGCGATCGCTGGAAGGCCATCGACTCTTACGAAGCCGCGTTCGCCGCTGATCCGGACAATCTCGATGTCTGTTTCCGCTTGGCCTACAACCTCGATCTCGTCGGCGAAGAAGACGAAGCCATCCACCTCTACGAGCAGGTCATCCAACAGGAACATCCTCCGCTCAACACGCTGATCAACCTCGCGGTGTTGTACGAAGATCGCGGCATGTATCCGCAGGCTGAGCGTTGCATTCGCCAGGTGCTCGCCACCGATCCGAATCATCCGCGGGCCCGCCTGTACATCAAAGACATCCTTGCCAGTCGTGAGATGGTGATCGAAGAAGAAGCGCATGGCCGAATGCCAGTGAACACGGCGATGCTCGATACGCCGGTCACGGATTTCGATCTGTCGGTGCGAACGCGAAACGCCCTGCGTAAGATGAGCATCCGCACCCTCAGCGATCTGCTTCGCATCACCGAAGCAGAATTGCGTAGCTACAAAAACTTCGGCGAGTCCAGCCTCGAAGAAATCAAGGCCATGCTCGCCCAGCGCAGCTTGAAACTCGGCCAGGCTGTCGAAGAACAGCAGACTGCGGCCAAGCAACAAATCTATCAACAGCTTTCCGAAGATACCGGTGCGGACAACGAAATGATGACCCGCTCGGTCAACGAACTGGCCCTGTCCGTGCGAGCACGCAAAGCCTTGGCTCTGCTCAATGTTTCGTCCATCGGCGACCTCTGCCTCAAAACCGAAGCAGAACTCATGGGCGTCAAAAACTTCGGCATGACCAGCCTCCTCGAAATCAAAGAAAAACTCACCGAGATGGGCATGGGCCTACGAAAAATCGACAGCTAACCCCCCCCCACCCCCCCACAATTCCCCACGTTTCCTTATAATTTCCGTGGGGTTTGCTTATGTTCCTCCATGTGTTCTGGCGTGTGATGGAGGCCAAGCTCGGGGAATCACAACATTATTTTCCACAAAAACCGCAAGCACCTGCTTGCGGTTTTTTTATACCCCCCCCCCACCACACACACACATCTCACCACTACCATCCCCACCACCACCCACCGATCACCATCCCTTTGCCCGCGATACCACGCCCCATACACACAAAAAAACCCCGGCAAATCGCCGGGGGCTAAATAGCTAAATAATACGGATTACGATAAATACTCGCGTGTAGTTTTTTATTAGCTCCCGGTGAATACCGGGAGTTTGTGTGAAGGGAAAATTGAGGCCGCGCGAGTTTTTA
>JAUHYI010000160.1 GCA_030426385.1 Phycisphaerae bacterium | reverse complement strand
AAATGTTTTGCGATACCCGCGGCATATGCCTTGACCATGCGTTGGCCCTCGGGTGTGGCGCGGGACAGGGTGTGGTCGGGGTAAGCTTGTTCCCAATCGGCGGTCCATGCTTTATTCAAATCTTTCGACCAATCAAAAACCTTGCCGGGCCGTCGCCAACCAGCGGCAAATTTCCCGCCGAAAAATAGTTCGCGAATGCCCCAGTGCTCGACCATGAGTTCAATGTTTTTGTCGAGCCGTGTAAAATCAAATGTCGCTTCACCCGTGGCAGGATCGTAATGCCACGGCACGGCGTAGGGACTTTTGTCATGATGATAATAGAACGGGGAAGCGTGATGTTCTGACAAAAGTTGCGCTAATGCCAGGGCTGCTTCGCCGTTTTGGATGCTGCGATAATGGTTGGTTGGACCATCGGGCATGCGATAACCGAGGCTGGCTTTGTCCCAAATATCGCCACCCAGCACAGCGGCAAAATCGATACGCTCAGGCATGGTGAAATCGAAAACCGTAAGCCGAATCGGCAATTCAATGTCATGGCCTGCATCATCGGTGGCGACCAAATTCCCCCAGTATTCCCCGGGTTTGGCATCGCGCGGCACATCCACGGTAACCCATGCAATCTCTGTCTGATCGGGTGACAAATCGCGCTGGCGCCACGGCACCAACGGATCGCGATACCACCCCGCCGCTCGTCCCAAAGGCCAAGGCATCGTCACGTGAATGCTGTCGACGTATTCAAGGTTAACCCGTTGCGAAGGAATCGTGGCTTGGCCATCGGTATGCACAAATTCATCGGCGCGCAACACGACGCCAGCCATGGTTGAGGCGCTGCGCAACCCTACTTGAAAGGCTTCGCGTTCACCACGCGCTGCGGCAATGCGGGCCCAGTGCGCGTCATGAATCGGATCATCGCTATCCATAGACAAGGTCGCCATATTGTTCGACGCCCACATGGCTTGTCCACTAACCCGCGTGCCAGTGAAGATCTGACCATCGCGCATCGTGACATCGATACGCCACACGCCGTCTTCATCATCGGGAATATTTTCGAGCGCCCAGACAGGTTGATCAGCCAATCGCGAAAGCGTCAACGACTCTTCACGTTCGCCGGTTGGTGAGATGGCCACGGCGACGATCGGCTCGCTTTGGTACGCCGTGATGGTGCCGTTCGATCCTACAAAATTGAATGACACAGGCTGTTGCGCCGGCTCGATTTGAATATCAAGTTCATGCGCATATCGCGAAGGCCTGGCCAACCACAACGGCAATTCTTTTTTGATATTGCCATCACGATCACCTTCGGCGGTGTAGTACGCGTAATAGGTTTTGCTCGATCGCGGCGGGACATTCACGGCAAAAACCAGCTCGTCTTCAGCCGTTGCCCCGGGGAATCGATCCGATTCGATCACCGCATGCGGGACACGTTTTCCAGTGGTCGTATCCACAATTTTCAAAGCGTCACCACCGATGCGATCGTACCAGGTGTCAGCCAACACATCGCACAGTTTCAGCCGGAGCACCACCTTGCTCGCCTGGCTATCCATCAACTCGGTAACAACAATCGGCACACGCGCCGTCCAATCGGGATCGCGTTTATCCGTGTGCCAGATCGTCTGCCGTGATAATTGATCCAGATCGCGGCGGTCGGCTTGCGTTTCATCGGAGACACGCGGCGTTTTGCCCACAGGCACAATCGACACATCATCGATGAGTGCTTCGCCATGGTTAAGGCGCACAAACATGCCGAGCTGCCCGTCAGCATCGCGTGGCATCGTGAACTGCGTGCGATACGCTTGCCATTGCCCGCTGATTGATTCGCTGTAGCCACCCGGTTCCATCGTGATCGTGGGTTCACCTGCGATCGACTTGGCCCAACACGTGATGTCATAGGTTTGCCCCGGCTCAAGCACGACGCCGTTTTCACCCACTGCATCGAGCGTCACGCCCACACCGTTGGCACTGGCCAAACGCATCACACGTCGGCCTGTATGCGCTTGATTGAAATCGCCAAGCAATTCCGCATCGTCTTCACGATCGAACAAGCGCACCGACCACGCCGCGGGCATGTTCAACACGCCGGTTCGCCATTGTTCGAAACTGCCGTTATCAATCCGATTGTCTGCGAATAGTTGATCGGAAGCCTGACTCGAATTCGTTGGGCCATCCTGCGCAGCGTTGTTAGCCATAGCGTTTTGCGCGTCAAACTGCGCATCAATGATCGCACGCGCATCGGCGCTTAGCTCGTCGGGCTTGGTGTACACGCGCACGTTATCAATCACAGCCTGGCCATAAAAATAAAATCCCACGTGCGCATGATTCGCGCCGAGCCACGGCAACTCATGCTGGTATTGCAGAACGATCTCATCGTTAACCCTCAGCGAAATCTGATGACCATCGCGACGAGCATCAATGTGATAGATCGTGTCAGCCTCAGCGGTGCGCTCGTTTTCCGTGATGAGTTTGCCACCCACGAGCAGTTTTGAACCGTGGTTGTTGTTGGAGGCGAAGCCGAGGAAATAGCCGGATTGATAGCCCGAGCGATCAATGCCCAGCATGGCCGTCAGGTCCGCGGGCTTGGCAGACTGAACGTCAAACGTCAGACGCTGGGCCTCGGGTATCTCGAGATTGAGCATGAGCTGGCCATGACCGGCTAGCTGGCCGTTATCGATTTTCCAGTCGCCAGCGATGACCGTCCATTTTTCGCTAAACCCAGTATTGCCAGAATGTTCAAACTCATCCTGATAGACCAGTTTCCAGTCATCGCCTGGGCTCGATGCGTGTGCCGCCAGGGGTGAACCAGCCAGAAATCCCAGCATCAAGGCGGTCAGGTAGGTGATCTTCATCCGGTCGTACTCCAGTTTTCGTTTGTTCCATGCGTTTGACGCGTAAAACAAAAAATATGACAAAAAGGGGTTGACAAATATGATATCACGGGTAATCTGATATCGCGTGTAATCTAATTGCAAAGTCGAATCTTGTCAATGGCAAAAAACTCGTCAAATCTCGCCAACCCCACCGTATCCCCCACGCTGCAATCCATCGCCGAACGCGTCGGGGTCTCCCGCGTCACCGTCGGCCATGTCTTGCTGGGCACGGGGACCGGCAATATTCGCGTCGCTGAAAAAACCTCCAACCGCATTCGCAAAGCCGCCAAGCAAATGGGCTATCAACCCAACCGCATGGCACAACAACTCGCCGGCCGCGCCAGCAATGTCATCGGCGTGGTCATCGATAGCCGATCCCCTGCGGTGTTCTTCAGCCGACTCTCTGCCATCGAGCAATTCGCGTCCGTGTCCGGTTACCGACTCATGGTCGGACAGACACACAATGACCTCGGCCAGCTCCGCGAATATTGCAATGACTTCGCCTCACGCGGCATTGATGGCGTGATCTGCATCACCCATCGGTATCCCGATTTCGGTGAACAGGTCGCTGATATTTTTGCCAAGCTCAAAAACGTCGTGTTCATTGGACAGCCTGCCAGCGAACGCACTGATTTGAATATCGTGGCGGTAGATACGGTCAGCGGTATTCGTCAAGCCGTCGAACACTTGACCAGCAACAATCGAAAACGCATCGGCTTGCAACTATTTACCAGTGGCTCTTATGCCATGGAACAACGCCGACAAGGTTATTGCGAGGGATTGAAAAATTCCAAGATAAAAATCGACGAACGATTAATTGTCGATATCGGGCCGTCCGGTTCAATGTCGCCGACCGCGTCATCGGCTGTGTCGCAATCCGTTGACACGCTCATCGATGAACACCACGTCGATGCCATAATTTCGACCAATGACATTGTCGCGGTCCACACGATTAAATGCCTCAAATCCCGAGGCCTGCGCGTTCCCGAAGACGTGGCCGTGATCGGTCATGACAACACGGACATCACAAACATGTATGAACCATCGATCACCTCGATCGATCAACAAACCGATGTCGTCACGCTCACAGCCATGAAATTGCTGATCAAACTCATCGCCAATAAAACCCTGACCGCCCAAGAGCGACACACAATCATCGATCCCCAACTGGTGACGCGCGAATCATCGTGACTCGCTCTCGCGTCTGTTTAACACTGTTCTGAAGTTGTTTTCTACCGCTTTGTTTTTGCTCGTTTTCTAAAACTCGAAACCGAAACCATTCCTTTCTTTCACTTGGAGAAAATCATGAAATTACCTCGCATGTTTACCTTGACTGCCGCTATTGTTGGCGTGACTGCGCTGACGTCATCCGCTTATGCCGATGCCTATCTAAGCGATGCGGTCGTTTTGTGGAATTTTGATTCGCTCGATGATGCGAATGGGCTCAACTCATCTTTGACGATTGTCAATGAAGCAGACACTGACGCAGGAACGATCGCGACGAATTTAGATGGTTCGGGTTTCTGGGCCGGCCAAGGACCAGGGTCCGATGATCGATATGCCAACGGCCAAACCGGCACCGACCGGGTGGGCACCTATTTCGACGCGGGCCAGGGGGCATCCAATGAACTGCAGATTACCGGTGCCCACACCTTTTTGTGGCGCGGCGAATTCAAAGACCTCTCCACCACGGGATACCTCTGGAGCAAATACGATCACACCGTTGGGCCCAATGCCGTCAAAAATCGTTCCTCCTATTTGCGATACAACCCCGGTGGCGATCTCGATTACCACGTGGATGATGCTGATGGCGGCGCGGCAGGTGTTTCTATCAGCTTGGCTGATGGTGCTGTAAGCTCGGGGGGTGGCAGATTCGAAATTATCACGGTGTTCGATCCCGCCAATGATCAAGCGTCGATTTATGTGTTGAATCCCAGCACACGCGCCGTGTTGGCCAGCAACACGGAGACGGTTGGTTTTGATTTAATCACCGCCATGGCTGGACCCGTGCCATTCACGCTCGGCGATCGTCTGGCCTGGTCTGGCACAGATTGGGGATCCACCGGTGCCAGCGGCGCTCGGGTTGACATCGAAATGTTCGCTGCATGGAACCAGGCATTTACAGTGTCAGAATTAACTGGCCTGGGCGTCACGGCCCCGGAAATCCCTGAGCCAACTTCGCTCGCCATCCTCGCCATCAGCAGTTTGACATTACTGCGAAATCGAACACGCCGCGTTGCGTAACAACACCCAGGCTCAGTCTTGCACGCGGTGCCTGAAATAGAATCAGGCACCGCATCGGGACATCGCCATCGTTGAGATTTAGCATCGCGTCCACTTTTGTTTCAGGAGCTACTCCATGTCTATGCCCGTTCGCATGAAGGGTTTCACATTAATCGAACTGTTGGTCGTGATTTCCATCATTGCGTTGCTGGTGGCCATACTGTTACCGGCATTGCGACAGGCACGCGAAGCCGCGAACATCTCCGTGTGTGCCAATCAGATCAGGCAGATCACGATTGCACAAAATATGTATGCCGAAGAGTTCAGCGGTCACATACCCTTCAGTTACAGTAATGGCAGTTGGCAAGCGGCTATGTGGGAACCCAATCTCAACAACTATGATGGCAACAACATCGTCATCCATGGCATGGGCCTTTTATTGTCGGGAAAATATTTAAGCGAACCACGTGTCGTGTACTGTCCCTCCATGCAACAAGCGGTAACGCCGACGTGGCTGACACCTGAACAATATCTGGATCTTGCTGAACAATTGCTGGCCGACACGAGCAGCCTGGCCAGCTCCGATCGCGTTCGCACCGTTTATGTTCAGCG
>JAUHYI010000159.1 GCA_030426385.1 Phycisphaerae bacterium | reverse complement strand
CGGCGCATCGCCGAAGCATGCTTCAAGATGAGGCCGCGACCTGGCGATCCGATCACCGATCATCGCACCTTTGGCAATCACGCCATCGATGCGGTTGGATTTCAAGGAATCATATTGCTCATCCAGCCGTGGAATATTGGCCAGAATCATACGCCCACCCGCCACCGATATCGCCGACTCGGCACCATGCACCGCCATGGCAATGATCGGCAACGCTTCAAGCGAACGGTCCATCCCAAGCATGGCCAACACCACTGAACAGTCTTTCAATGGCTTGCTCTCATCACGCGTCCGACGCCGACGTATTGGCTTGTATTTTAGTGATACCGCCGCTTCTTTGACCCGGCGAGAAGTGCTATGACTGATCGACCCATCACCATTTAAAACTCGACTTACCGTGGCAATCGAGACGTTAGCTTTCTTGGCGATATCTTTTACCGTGGTCGTCATGACAACAAATTACACCAGACCACCCACCACGTCAACATTGTTTTCGTAAAATACGTGAAAATAACTGCAAACATATCAAGATGCCGCATAAACGGCCCCTACGACCCCTTGGAGGCCTTTTTTACCCCCCCCACCCCCACCGGAATCACACCATTCCAACAACATCCGACCACCAAACGCCCCAAACCCCCACCCCCCGCCCGACGCCCGACCAATGCATCAGGCCAAGAAGGCTCAAAGGATTCCTGGCGACACAGCGATACCGGCCGTGCCTCTGACATGCAAAACACAACGAGTCGCGACTAGGGCCACTGACGGGATCAATCTTCACGCTTTTGGTGCTTTAGCAGGCGAGATCAAGTACACCTGCCTCCGGGCAATGGCGTTTATTTTTTGCCCGCTGCTCTAATGAATCAACCTATATCGTGATTGCCTTTAATATATTTACCCAGCGGAAGCCGCCCTCTCATATACAAATCCCCTACCGATTATTCTTCGAAACCATGGAGCACCGCTTTGACCCAGGAAGCAAACACATCCCACGATTCTCAACAGCATCATATCCTTGGGCAACCATCCTGGCGTCTTGCCAACGATCAAGTTGAAGCATTCGTTACTCAGCAAGGTGGCCACTTGGCGCCGATCACATTCGACCGGACACAAAGACGTATACAGCCGATGTCCGTCGCACCGTGGGCCGAGGAGAGTATCCCTGACAATTCACCGCCCATTATTAAATCGCTGCGCGGTGATTTTTTCTGCCTTCCATTCGGACTGAATCTACCAAGCGATAAAAACGATAACCATCCCATCCATGGCGAAACCGCCAATGAAGCATGGCAATTCCAATCAACGAAAAAGAACGGCGTGCGGACCACACTTCATACAAGCCTTGAGTGCACCATCTGCCCGGCCCGAGTCGACAAAATGATCAGTGTGGTCGATGGCCATAACGCTGTGTATAGCGAACACATCGTGCATGGCCTGGAAGGCGACATGCCTGTCGGCCACCATGCCATGCTTAAGTTTCCGCCCAACGCGCACAGCGGTCGCATCTCGACAAGCCGATACCTTCACGCACAATCGCTTCCACAACCGATGGAGCTCCCTGAAAACAAAGGCTATTCATGCCTTCAACCCAACCAAAAAATTGAATCCCTTGATTCGGCGATGATGATCACCGGCGAGCCAACAGACCTCACACGATATCCGTCACGTCGCGGCTATGAAGACTTGTTTGTACTTGTGAGCGACCCATCGCTGCCTTTTGGTTGGTCCGCAGTTACTTTTCATCAGGAAGGCTATGTGTGGTTCAGCCTAAAAAATCCACGACTATTGCGACAGACCAATTTCTGGATCTCAAACGGCGGACGCCATTACGAACCATGGAACGGCCGCCATGTTGATGTCATGGGAATCGAAGAGGTCACCGGATATTTTCATAACGGCCTGTACGAGTCAACACAACCAAACGACTTTACCCGCATGGGATATAGCACCGCACTTTCGTTTCAACGAGACACACCCACGCGCATTCCATACATCATGGCTATCGCGATGATTCCCCCCGAATTCGATTGTGTTGCCGATATAAAAGCGGTCGATGATGGACAAGCGGTTCAACTGACCGCCGTGTCAGGCTGCGTGGTTCGTGTACCGCTTCAAGTTGATTTTCTGAACGAGAACGATTCGTAAATTTTCTTGCCTGACAACGCTCACGCTGCAGCACGCCCCACCAACGCAAATCATAGTTGTGTGATAAGTTAGGCCTGCTAAAATGCCAACCATGTCTTCAAAGATTTCGACAACCCCCACCTTTAGCCGTATGGACAGTGCTCCAAATCTAGTGGATCAGGTTGGCTCGCGGATTCGCGAGTACATCATGGCCGAGCAATTAGAACCCGGGGTTTCGCTACCCTCCGAAGGCAAACTCGCGGAGCAATTCGGCGTCTCACGCACGGTCATTCGCGAAGCCATGAACCAATTGCGTTTTGCGGGACTGGTCGAAGTATCGCATGGTCGCCGCCCCCGGGTTCAAGCACCCTCACCACAATCAAGCCTGTTGAGCTTGGTGACATGGATGCAACGCAGCGAGCTAGCGATCCACCAAATCCTGGAAGTACGCCGACCGATCGAGTGCGAGATCGCTCGCTTGGCGGCACGTCATCACAACGATGAACTATTGAACGACATGCAAAATTCTATTGATGCTCTTGATAAATCCAGGCGGCTGCAAGATCGCATCAAGGCCGACGCGGCGTTTCACCGCGCCCTCGCCGAAGCCACAGGCAATCCTATTTTCACACTTCTTCTCGACGCGATGAGCGAACTGCTACACGAACAACGCAGCCGAACGCTTAAAGGATCTGGAACCGCCCGAGCCGTTCGCGATCACCAAGCCATCCTGACTTGCATCACCTCGGGCGACGACGATGCCTCGATTCAAGCCATGCAACAACACCTGGCTTGGCCGCGCCAATGAACACGGATAAACACAACCACACTTAATCAGCGCGTTGAATTTTACGGCTTAAGCAACACCTTGATCGCGTTGCTTTCAGGATGAGAAGCAATCTGCACGGCTTCTTCAAATTCAGACAATGGCAATCGATGCGTCACCAGCGACAACGGATCAATCCGGCCGGCCTCGATCAGCTCAATTGCTTCAGGCCATACGTTGGGAGCCCCTAAACACCCTTGTAACGTCACATTTTTGACCACAAGCGGATCGAAATTGACCTTACATTCGGCTCCCGCAAAAAGGCCGACAAGTGCCACGCGACCATAGGGCGCGATCAGTCCTGGGACATGGTTCCAACCACCGACCCGTCCGCTGGCCTCTACCACCACGTCGAAGTTATGACCTTGAGTCAGTGACTCTACTTGCGATTGTATATCCCCGCTGCCCGCATCAATGGTTGCGTCAGCCCCTAACTGCGACGCAAGATCCAGTCGTCGTGAATTAACATCGATCGCAACAACCTGTCGGGCACCGTACGCACGAGCCGATTGAACCGCCAAGAGCCCAATCGTTCCCACGCCAACAACTGCAACGCGATCCGCTGGCGAAGTTCGACACGAACGAATCGCATTGAGCGCAACTGCCGTCGGCTCGATCAGACACGCGGCTTCGGCAGCGATCCCCCCACAATGATGCAGATAGAATTGTGGGAATGCAATGTATTCCGCGAACCCACCATCGCGGTTAAGCAGCCCGGTCTCCGTCCGGTGATGACAAAGGTTGTACCGCCCCTGCAAACAAGCCGTACACGCACGGCATCCCACCGAACACTCACCCGCTACTAGATCGCCTTCCGAAAACCCCTTCACATCGCTGCCCCACTTCACCACTCGGCCGGCCCACTCATGCCCAGGCGTGAACGGGATTGCCGTCATCCCTTCGGACACATAAATCATCGTTCCCTCGAACACTTCCACATCGGTCGCACATAGGCCGACCGACTCAACTTTCACCAATACGTCATCTACGCCTAACTCCGGCATGGGTAGTTCCGAATAGCGCATATCTCGAGGACCATAAAAACGAATTGCATGCATGATTGAATGAACCTACAGAAATATAAAAAAACTGAAAAATCACCACATTGACGAGCAGCCCACTTGTATGATAAGTTTAACTTAACGCGATGCGACGTCAAGCCTGAATTTGAGCGCCGAGCCATTTAGAACCCCTCAAAACCCTCCTAGAACCCTCCTCGAACCCTTCGTTGCGTCTGGCCAAAATTCATACGCAAATCACGTCAAGCGTTTCCACTGATTTACCCTTTTCCCGCATAGGACCGATGAATATGACCAAGCCAGCACGTGTGGTAATTACCGATTTCATTCAGGACGACCTCATCCCAGAGAAGGAAATTCTAAGTGGACTCGCTACCGTTGAAGCGCTCAACGCTAGTCACGAATCTGAACTGCTCGGCCGAATCGAAGACGCCGATGCAATCATGCTTTACCACGAACTGGGCGTGTCGAAGGACACCATCGATCGGCTTGATCATTGCAAACTTATCGTGCGCTGCGGCGTCGGCATCGATAATGTCGATCACGTGGCGGCACGTCAACGAAACATCGCCGTGGCCAACGTACCGGATTACGGCACCGAGGAAGTAGCGGACTCGGCCATCGCGATGTCGCTGACTCTTGCACGGGGTGTCCACTATCTCAATTCAGTGCTTCGGGCCCAAAGTGGCCCCTGGCATTACACACAGGTCGCCCCACTGCAACGGCTTAATCAACTCACCTTCGCTATCGTCGGTCTCGGTCGAATTGGTAGCGCCGCAGCGCTGCGGGCGAAGGCCCTGGGAATGCGAGTGGTTTTTTACGATCCGTATATCGCGCAAGGATATGACAAAGCTCTAGGCATCACTCGTTGCGAATCACTTGACGACTTACTGTCTCAAGCCAACATACTCAGTTTGCATTGCCCGCTGACAGAAGAAACCAGACACATGATCGATGCAACGGCGATGACCAAGATGCCAGCCGCAAGCATATTGGTCAATACTGCCCGAGGTGCGATCATCGATACAGCGGCTATCCCTGAGATGATCTCTAACAGACATCTCGCCGGTGCGGGTATCGACGTTCTCGAACAGGAACCACCTGACCCGAACGATCCTTTGGTCACCGCGTGGCAACAGCCAGATCATCTCGCACACCACCGCGTTATCATCAATCCTCATTCAGCATTTTATTGCGAACAAGGTCTCACAGAAATGCGAGTCAAGGGAGCCAACGCCTGCCGACAAGCTTTGCAGGGATTACCCATCGCCAATGTTGTCAACTAGCTGCTACGGACATTCAATTTTCGCGGTGACGCCTGCGGCCAGCCAGACGAAGCTCAGGAAATTGATGGCTTTCTTCTCGTAACGCGTGGCGACGCGGCGGCACTGTTTGATTCGACGGAAAAAACGTTCGATCACGTTGCGGTGCTTGTAACGTTCGCGATCGTATCGCTTTTTTCGTTTGCGGGTCGGGTTCGGCTTGATGCACACGCGTGCCTTCATCTTGCGGATTAAATCGCGGATCGCATCGCTGTCATACGCCGCATCGGCCAGCACATGTCCGGCTCGCAAACCTTCAAGCAATATCTCGGCCAGAGGCGCATCGCCACGCTGACCCGGCGTGATGAGCAGTCGCAACAAGCGGCCGTGTTCGTTCACCGCCGCGTGCAACTTCGTCGTCAGTCCGCCACGCGATCGGCCGAGGCAACGACGCTCGTCGGCGTGATATTTTTTTCATCACGCAAACGTCTGCCCGTCGACGCGGT
>JAUHYI010000053.1 GCA_030426385.1 Phycisphaerae bacterium | reverse complement strand
GCTGAACTTGCGTGGATAATGCCCGCCTTGCCTGGGCCGCAGATCGCCGCGTTCTCGACGATGCTGCTTGAGCCGACGGACCCATGCCGGGCTGACCGAGTACTTGTGTGCGACCTGCTTGGTCTGCCACCCCGCGTCGCAATCGTTGATCACCCGACGCCGCAGATCCATTGAGTATGCCTGTGCCATATCGACCTCCTTGTCGTGAAGCCTATGTCATAACCGATTCATGGCCGTGGCGCTAGAGAGAAGGTGGATCCGCTCTAGCTTACTCGTGCGTAGTCTTTTGCTGGCTCCCGGTGAATACCGGGAGTTTGTGTGAAGGGAAAATTGAGGCCACGCGAGTTTTTAACGGATGGGTGTTAGCTCCCTTATACGAATTCCACCAAAAAACTCGCGTGTTATACCAATCCTATTAACAACACGCGCGTTCTTAAACTTCCCCTTGTACAAACCCCCGGTATTCAGCGGGGGCTACTATGAATCAAAGCGCGAGTTTTTCTAGGATGGACTTACTGCCAACTTGATCCAGTGGATGCTTGAGACGCCATCTTCGACACCCCAGAACACGATGAAGACATCACCGTTATTGAGTCGGATGATGGCGGGACAACCGAATTTGAGTCCGGTCATCGAACTGATGGCATTTCCTGTGTCGCCGTCTCGGCCTACGACGCGACCACCCCATAGGATTTGATCGGCCAATGGTGTCCATGACTCGCCTTCTATTTTTGCGAGCTGTGCCCACAGGCCCGGCTGATCGAATCGACGATAGACCGCTAAAACAAGGTCGTTTTCGATGGCGAGCAGTCGGCATGTTTCGCCGTGAACAGGTATCTCAATAGGCTCACTGAAGGTTCGGCCTTGATCGGATGAAAACGCGATCCGGTTGTTTTGGCTGGCCTGTGTTTGTAAATCGATTGTCCAGGCCACCACCACAATCCGTCCATCGCCAAGTGCCGTCATGGCTTGTTCAAAACCCGTGAGGTGGTTGGACTCACCGTTGAATACGGTGACCATGTCGGACCATGTTTGCCCACGATCATCAGAAGAAAACGCGACGCCACTATGCCCCCACGGACTTTGCGTGCCTTCCCATGTAGCCCAGGGCGAACTGAACACGAGCAGTCGATTTTCCGTGACCTGGATAGGCGGCGAACACGTCTCGAACTGTTTCCAATCGACCGGCAACGTGACGCGTTGCGGTGGCGACCAGGTTTTTCCGCCATCGGTTGAACGCAGCGTGGCAAAATCAGTGGGACAGAATCCGCCGTTGTCCGGATTGGCGAGTCCTTCGTCCGCATGCACTCGGCCAAACAGACATGTCCAGCCGATGAGTTCATCGCTATCGAGGCGACCGATTCTGCAAGTGGTTGAGACCTGGTTTTGCGAGGTGTCGGGCTCGAAAATTTGTTCGGGATTGCTCCACGTTTTCCCAGTATCTTCGGATCGACAGACATAGCTACGCATCCCCGGCGACTCGAATGCTTCGCCGATGTCCATGCCACATAACAACTCGCCGTTATCCAGTTGGCAGACGGTTGGAAAGTAGGCATGACGGCTAAACACATGCGGCTTGGGATTTCGAAATACGTAGCCGCTGTCTAGAACACGAATAGGTGAAGGCATGGTTGTCTTTCGGATGGCTATCTTTTGTGGCGTGATGTCGTTTTGAAAACGAAGAGAAACAGGGGGCGCTAGCGCGTCGCCCGCTAAACATGGATTCGGTGCGCTACGATGTAGTCGGTGCGCTTCGGTGCGTTTCGGCGTGCTCTATGCCAATCCATCCAACCCTTGGGAGACAAAAACATACGAACCAGCGCCGACCTCACATCGCACGGTTCGTGCTTGTTTGTCACTGATCACGCCATGCAAGTCGACTGCGCTTTCAAGCGGACGACCTGATTCCTGAACCGACTCAATGCCGACCGCGGGGAGGTGTACGGTGGCAGTCGCGTTGGGTGGAATAGTAACGTGCAATGTGAATTGCTTGCCATCGATCGTCCAATGGCTGTGCAGTTTGCCGTAGGGTGTTTCAAGATCTGCTTTGGCCCACTGCAAACCATAGGCGGCGGTGCCTGGGTCGGGACGGATGATGGCATGTTGATAGCCCGGTCGCTGCGGATCAAGATCTATCCCGCCGACGGTTGCGTAAAGCCATTCGCCCACAGCACCAAACGCGTAGTGGTTGAACGAGTTCATATTGACGTCGCCGAATCCGTCGGCTTTGGTGTAACTGTTCCATCGCTCCCACATCGTGGTCGCACCTTGCTCGCCCGGATACAGCCACGAAGGATACGTCTCTTGCTGGATCAATCGATAGGCGACATCGGTCCGACCAAATCGCGTGAGTACAGGCAAAAGCAACGGCGTGCCAAGAAAACCTGTGCTCAGGTGCCAGTCACGAATCTCGATGAGATGCACCAGATGATCGACCGCTGTTGGCACTAAATCCTCAGGCAACAGATCGAATCCCAGCGCGATGAGGTAACCCGTCTGGGTATGGCCGACAACGCGACCGCCGGGCGTTACGAACTGGCGATTGAATGCCTCTCGGATCTGGTCTGCGAGTTGCTCGAGTCGTTGAGCCTCTTCGGATTTTCCGAGAATGCGAGCGATCCTGGCAGTGATGCGGGTCGTGTGCGCGAAGTAAGCGGTGCCGATCAGGTCGATGGGGGTTGGTGCTCGGCCCGGCTCTACCGCGTCAATCGCCAGCCAATCGCCATAGCCTTCGGACGGTCGGATCAGCTCGTGGCTGGTGCGTTTTTGGTATTCAATCCAATGCAGCATCGGTTCAAAGTTTTGCTCGAGAATTTTCTTCTGGCCAAAGCAAAGATAGATCGTCCAGGGACACAAAACGCCCGCGTCTGCCCAGCCTGCTGAGCCACCTACCCCGAGGATGTCGGGCGCGATATGGGTGAATGCACCGTCACTGGTCTGAGCATCAACCACATCGAATCCCCATTTTTCAAAGAACGCGGACACGTCCATGTTGAACGCAGCAGTGCGGACGAAAACCTGCGCATCGCCGGTCCATCCCAATCGTTCATCGCGTTGCGGGCAATCGGTTGGCACATCGAGGAAATTACCCTTCTGGCCCCAGAGAATGTTTTTCTGGAGGCGATTGATCTTGGGATGGGAACATTCGAAGTGGCCGGTGTGTGGCATGTTGGAATGCAATACGATGCCAGTCACCGCAGTGATATCCGGCGGCGTGGTACAGCCGGTCAATTCGACGTAGCGGAACCCGTGGAAGGTAAACCGTGGCTCCCATATTTCAACATCTGTTTCAAGATCGTTTGTATCAACACCATCCGTCTCAACTTTATCGTGACCGCGAAACGTGTAACGATCGGTGGCCTTGGCGGTGCGAAGGTTCTCGACATAAACCGTGCCATCATCGTTGAGCATCTCGGCAAATCGCAGGGTGATCTGTTGGCCGGATTCACCGCGAAGACGAAGCCGTGCGCGGCCGACCATGTTCTGGCCTAAGTCGAAGACATACACCCCTTCCTCCGGCTCGGTCATGGCCACGGGCGTGAGTTCCTCGATCACCTGCACGGTTTCGTTACGCTTGGCAACGATCTGGGCTGAGGTGGACTGCGCGAATGCGGCGGTGCTCCAACCAGATGCATCGAATCCGGGCGATGACCAGCCGGGCATTTCCAGGCGAGCGTCGTACTCTTCGCCGTTATAAAGATCCGACGCAAGAATGGGGCCATCGCTAGTGCGCCAGTTCTCATCGCTACGAATCGTTTGGCTTGTGCCGTCTTCAAATTCGACTTCGATTTGCAACAGCAAGCTGGGCTGTTCGCCGTATAAATTGCGTTTACTTTCCCAGAGCATGTGCCCGCAGTACCAGCCATCACCGAGAATCGCGCCGATGACATTTTCGCCGCTATGGAGTTCGTCGGTGATGTCATAGGTCAGGTACATCAAGCGCTTGTGGTAGTCGGTCCACCCGGGCGCCAGTTCATCGTGGCCCACGCGTTTGCCATTGAGTTCCAAGCCAAACAGGCCGCGCGCCGTGGCGTAGAGTCGCGCTTTGGCAACCGGTTTATCAATGCGCCATTCGCGACGCATGTGAGGGCACGGCCCGGATTTCGTCGCGTCGTTCGTGTTCGCCCCGATCCAATGCGCGGACCAATCATCGGCGCAGAGCAATCCCATTTCCCAGCAAGCCGGCTCGCTCCATGCGGACATTTCACCCGCTTGATCCCACACACGCACTCGCCACCAGCAGCGTTGCCGTGACACCAACGGTCGGCCCGCGTATGTCACCGCAACCGATTGATCCGAGTCGATTTTTCCACTGTCCCAAAGGTCGGCCGTTCTGCCTTGAAGCAATTCAAGCTCGCTTGCGACGACCACCTGAAAAGCTGTTTGAGCAGCACCACGTCTTGAATCATTCAGGCGCCATGAGACTCGAGGCTGGAGTTCATCGATCCCCAATGGATCGGGCCGAAGCTCGCAACGCAAGTGGTGAGGCGCGGATAGAGTTGGACATGCGCTGTCTGCTACAGGAGCGGGAACAGAAGCGTGCGGTGTTTTAAGTGAAGGCGTATTCATGAAAATCCTTGTGGGCGACAAAAGCGACAAGAGCAACAAGAGCGATAAGAGCGATAAGAGCGATAAGAGTAAAGCGTGCGATACGGTTTCGAGCCACTGGCGTGATTCATCTTCACGTTTTGTGCTTGGGCAGTTGGACTTAAGTCCAACTGCCTGCGGGCCACGGAGATTGTGGCCATGTCAATTATTTTGCCAGTTGCGCTACTCTACTCCATGATCACGCGGGTGTGCGAGTGTGTGGTGTGAGGGGAGGGGTGGGGGGCAGATGTTCTTCCCATTGAAACTCGTGATGCCCACACGTCAAATCATGGCGTTGGCCCGCCGCGTGCAACGTCCCGGTGCAGTTCCACGGAATGTCGACTGAAACCGTCAGGCGATCGCCATCACGTTGCCACGAACTCGATGCCTGGCCCCACATCGTATTGAGCGTGGCTTGGGCATGACTGAGCAAACGTGTGGCGGGAACGCGTATCTCGAAGACCGGACTATCACCCAATGTATCCGCCACGCAAAGCCCCGCCACGCCGCGATAAAGCCACGCCCCGACCGACCCGAGCATGGGATGGTTATGCGAATTCATCCCGCCGCCCACGAGATGTTCCCATCGCTCCCAAAGCGTGGTGGCCCCGTTCTCGAGCATGAATCCCCAACTCGGATAAGTGGTCTGCGTTGCGAGTCGAAACGCCGTGTCGAAATGATGTTCATGAGCCAACACTTCCAAGAGGTACTTGGTACAAAGATTGCCGGTGGTCACATGGTGATCGTGGTCGCGGACATTTTTCACCAAAGCCGCAACCACCCCATCGCGCATCGAACCGGGCACCAAATCGAGATAGAGCGCCAGACTGTTGCACGCTTGATTGCCTGAACCGTAACCGCCGACATCATCATTCCAAAACGTCTGGTGAAACGACGCAGCGATCTGTTGCGATAGTTGTCCGTAGGTGTCCGCGTCGTTGACCTCCCCCAATCGCTGGGCGATTCGTGATAGTAGTCGCGCGGCATAGCAATAATATGCCGTGGAAATCAGGGCCGCGGGCGTTTCTTTGGAAAGCGGTGCTGATATTCCGTCGGTTGATACTGACATCGCTGCGGGCGGAGCCCAGTCACCGTAGTGACTGTACGCCACGATGTCATCCTGCGCTTGGGTGCGAAGAAACTGCACCCAGGCACAGAAGCCCGCGTAGTGTTTTCGCAGCACCTGCGTGCCTCGGTCGTGTTGATGCAGGAGATAGGGGATCAATAAATAACAGACACTGATCGGGTCAGCCGGTTGGTAGCCCCAATGGAAGGGAACCGTGTCGGTGAGTGCGCCACGATCATCCTGGGCGTCAGCGATGTCGTCGACAAATTTACGGAGGAATCGCGCGGTGTCGAAGTTGTAAACCAATTCTTCGGAGCGAGCAGCCATGTCGTTGAGCCAACCCATGCGTTCATCGCGCTGCGGACAGTCGGTGGGAATGCCATGCAGGTTGCTCTCTTCGGTCCAACGCACGAGTTGGTGGATGCGATTGAGCAAAGGATTGTCACATGTAAACGTGCCTCGGAACGGCAAGTCCGACCGCACGACACATGACACGAGATCGCCGTTGCCGTTACCACCACTATGGCTCGCGCCAAGTTTGCCGGGCCAACCTTCGATTTGCACGTAGCGATACCCGTGATAGGTGAACCGCGGTTCCCATGTTTCTTCTTCGCCGCCGCGCATGATGTAACAGTCCGTGGCATCGGCACTACGGAGGTTTTCCTGATTGACCGTGCCGTCGTCATTGAGTGATTCCGCATAGCGCAGTGTGATGGCCTGGCCCGCAGGACCACACGTTCGCAATCGACACCACCCCGCATGGTTTTGTCCGAAATCTACGACATAAATACCCGGCTGCACCTCGCGCACCAACTGGGGCGCAAGTTCCTTGACCACCCGTATGGGTTCCAGGTTGGTCACTCGCAGACGACCGGTGGGCGAATGAACCTGACAGGCTTGCTTCCATTTGGCCAACCGCTGCACTTCGCACGCGGGGTCGTAGGAAGTCGTGGTCCAGCCGGGACGTTCCAGTCGTGCGTCGTAATGTTCGCCGTCGAACACGCTGTTGAAAGTGACCGGTCCGTTGGCGACAAGCCAGACCGGCATGTCGGGCCGACGTGTTGTAGCCACGACCACGCGCCATCCGGTAGCGTCGCGCACTTCCAGTTGTGCCATGAGCGCGGGCAAGCCGTACCAGCCGATCCCGACCGTCGCCGCCAAAACATTGGGGCCTGGCTTGAGCGCCGTGGTCACGTCATGAACGTTGTAGAGGACGCGTTTGGTAACGTCGGTGTACGCCGGCTCGAGAACGGTATCGCCCAGCCGTTGGCCGTTGACGTATGACTCGTAATAACCCAGGCCGGTGATGTAGAGTCGAGCGCGATCACGCGCGTGATCAAATGTTTCGGGCAAGTCGAAGTGAACGCGAAAGTACGCGGCCTTGCCGGGTTCGCCCGCTGGCCAACCGATCCACTTCGCCACCCAGTCCTCCGGCTGCAGCAACCCCATCTCAAAATGTGACAGCTCGCTGTATGAACTCACCCGGCCAGCGTCATCCCAAACGCGCACCTGCCAGACGTAGCTCTGGCGACTGGACAACGCTGGCCCGGCGTAGGCGACATTAACGCTCCGCGTGGATGCCACACGCCCGCTATCCCACAACAGATTTTGCCCGTTCAGTAATCGGTCATGCGTCAGATCGCGTGCCAAGTCGCTCGCATAGTCGTTCGCAAGATTATTCGCCTGGTCATCCGTAACCCCCACGAGAATCTGATAAGCAACCTGCCCCCCCCCCACACTCCCCCTGCCCCCCATGCCACCCATGCCACCCATGCCCTCCATGCCACCCATGCCAGCGGGTTCCAACCGCCAGCTCAGCAGTGGGCAAGGGTCGTCGATCACAATGCCAGTGCCACCGAAGTGACAGCGCAAGTCAATTGGCGTCATGCATGGCGTGTATTCGACCGGCGGTGTGATCGCTGAATCAGTCATGGCTTACCCATCCTCTCCACCCAGACAACGACCATGCACAAACCGTACAGGAAATGCGAAGGCTGGCACCGGCACCGGCAAAGGTACCGACCACAAACGTTATCGCAACTGGCGTGATTAATCTCGACGCTTTTTGTGCTCTGGACTGGCTACTTAAGCGGCCAGTCCGGGTGACGGTGGAGAATATTGAAGCCAACGGTTCTAGACGTTGAAAAAAGCCCGCTGTTGGTGTGGCAGCAGGTTTTTTTGAGCACATACAGGTTACTGCACCGGGGTGATTTGAGATGTTCAATGCGAATTTCAAAATAATATTCTTGACAGATCAGAACGCGGGGTGTATTTTCTATGCACTCGATAACATAACCGTGTGCACTCGATAATTCAAGGCCAATGCACGAGAAATAAATACGAGACATTTTGATGGCCGTCACAATCTACGACATCGCAAAAACCGCTGGCACGTCTCACACCACCGTGAGCCGGGCCCTGCGTGGTAATGCCAAGATCAGTGTGGAAGTGCGCCGCAATGTTCAACGTATCGCCGCGGAGCTGGGATATCGCCCTGACCGAACTGCTCGCATGCTCAAATCCGGCAAAACTCACTCCATCGGTGTCCTCCTGCCCGATTTCGCCAATCCCTTTCACACCGAATTCCTTCAGGCTGTCCAACGGCTCTGCCAAGATCGTGGCTACCACTTATTTCCAGTCGACTATCGCAATGATGAAAAGCTCGAACGCCAAGCCCTCGAGCACATGCTCGAACGGCGCTGCGACGGGTGCATCGCGTCGTTGATGCGCTTTGAACCGCTGCGCGATCTGCTTCAGGAATTCTGGGACTCGCGCATCCCCATCCTGGTGGCGGGCCTGCCCGAAGATGTTGGCAATACGCCCGTCGACGGGTACCGCGAAGATTTCTCTGTGGGTATTCGTCAGGCCATCGAACATCTGGTCGGCCTGGGTCACCGCGAAATCATTTTCGCGGGTAGTTGGCACGAAGACGCGGGCGTCGCCGGTGATCGCTTCGAATTTCTTCAGGCGGCGTACCGGGACTCCGGCCTGACATGGAGCCACGACCGTATCGCTCGCCATTGGACCGGCGACCAACTGGCCGACGGCAAAGCATCGGCCCGCATCATCTTCGACAAGCAACCGAACACCACCGCCATCCTCGGTGCCAACGACCTGTTCTGCGTCGGACTGATTCGAGGACTCACCGATATGGGCATGAGCATTCCCGCCGACGTATCGCTGATCGGCACCGATGACACATGGACAGCCCGGTATTGGCCCACCCCGCTGACCTCGATCTCTCAGGACACCGAAAGTCAAGCGACCTTCGCCGTCGAAACATTGCTGGGCCGTCTCGAAAGCCATCAGTGGCAACCGTCCCAGTGCATGACGTTGAACTCCGAATTAATAATCCGCGAAAGTACTGCCGCACCGCGCACCGGCTAATGCGTTATGCGTCTTGCACCATGTGTGCGCGTAAAAGTTTCACCCGTCTTCTGTCTTTAGATTTTTTATCCCCCTCTTTTTGGAGAATGCAATGACTACGTTAAAAACAATCCTCTACACCACCGCCATGGCAATTCTGATGACCGCATACGTCGGCACAGCTCAGGCAGGCGTGGTCTTCAACCCCGGTGACTCGTTCGATGATTTTACCGTCGGACCAACCTGGACCGCACCCGGGGATTACGGCGTGGAGCCTGATCAGGGCCCGACAGGCACCGGCGACAGCGTCATCTTCTTTGTGCCCCGTAACACGAACGACCACACTATAACGTGGGATGTTGCAGGCGTGATGGTGGACAATGGCGATACGCTGAAACTGGATGTCAGAAACGTCCTGGGACTTGGCGTCGCAACCCTTACCGTCCGCGTGTACTACGACGGCTTGCCCACGCCCCATTCGCCCGTCATTCCCGAATTGACCGGCAATCAACTCCTGACCGACGACTACGAAAACATCACTGTCCCGATGCCCGGCGGCGACGTCCACGAACTGGACAAGATCGTATTCCTGATCACCGAAAACACCAAAGTCGTCTACCTCGACAACCTCACCCTCACCACCTTCGACGTGCCCGAGCCGGGTTCACTTAGCCTGGCAGGTTTGGGTGCAGCCACGATCTTGCTCAAGCGACGCCGCAAATAATAAATAAACATGTCGGAGGTGAGTAACCTTGCCTCCGACACTTTTGGACAATCTCATTCGTGAGGCGCGTGTCCTTGTGTCCCACCGTGCGTATCTGTTTTCCCCATGGCAATTGATCTACTCAGGAACTATGTAATGCATCCGGAGAATCGCAACAAAGCATTTACGCTGATCGAACTGCTGGTGGTGATTTCAATCATCGCCGTGATCATCGCCATTCTTTTGCCCGCGCTTTCGAGCGCCCGGGATGCCGCAACACGTGTCATCTGTCTCTCTAATGTCAGACAAGCCGGTGCCGCGACGATGCTATACACCGAAGACAACGAGGCGTACTATCCGCCCGGCAATTATTTCAACTACCCTTTTGCGGCTCCGGTCGCAGCGCCGAACGAATACTTTGGCAACCTCGTCATTGATTACGCAGGCAAAATTGCAGAAACATTCTATTGCCCCTTCAAGCCCTACGAGTTGCCTGCATCGAATCAGTTTTTTGTAGGCGGGACAGATTACTGGACGGGCTACTATTATTTCGGCAACTATTCTCGCGATGCCACAGCGCCGCTTGCCACGACCAGAGCGCTTGATGGTGTGCCTTATCCCGAAACCACCTACGACGTTGATCGAACCAAAATTTTCCAGGATTGGACCGACTCATTAGGCATCAATCATGACGCCCCGAACTCGTTCTACACCGACGGCAGTGGCGGTTCGCAGCAAGTCGATGAACTTACCGTCTACACACGTCCTCGCTTTCCAATGTGGTGAACGAGGCACTGTGCCAAGCGTTTTGAACGTAACTGAACATACCCGAACGAATTTGGACGAAACCGAAAAGTCATTCGTGGTGCATTCTATTTCCAACTTATCTCTCTGACGTGCCCGCGACTGTCGCGCCGGTTCTTGCTACTCATTTATCACGAAATCAATCGAGTTTGATCTATGCCTAAACGGAATTGTCTCGCGTACCTGTTTGTACTGGCCATGCTGCTATTCACATGGAGTGGCCACGTCAGCGCCAGCGTGCCCGCCGAGGGTGGCGATCTGTCGCGCATCGTGATTGCCGATGCATCCGATCCGGTGCAAACGGCTGCCGCTTCGGATTTACAACGTGTTTTTGCGCAGATCACAGGCCAGACCCTCGATATCGGCCACGAGCCAACGCAAGGTCGATGCCTTTACATCGGTGGTGGACCCGACGAACTCGATCTATCAACAAAGATCGCCAACCTTGATGAGCAAGGCATCTATCTATCGATCAGCTCCGAGCATGTGATCTGCACCGGTG
Source organism: Phycisphaerae bacterium (assembly GCA_030426385.1). Taxonomy (GTDB): domain Bacteria; phylum Planctomycetota; class Phycisphaerae; order Phycisphaerales; family Phycisphaeraceae; genus JAUHYI01. The sequence continues at coordinate 22,659 of JAUHYI010000053.1, read as the reverse complement.
TGACCTCCGAGGGGATATACAACGCGGTGCAGGAATTGCTGTATCGCATCGGCTATCGAAAAATTTGGCCCGGCCAATATGGCGAGTGCTTCCCGCAAGGATCGACGCTCAAACTCGGCAAACCGATCGAGATCATTCACAATCCCTCGTTCACTTTGCGCGGCGGGCATACCGTGCAGGTCGACAGCATCCCCGGCAAAAAACCTTCGCACATCAGCATCAACGACTGGACCGACTGGGCAGCTCGCAATCACATCAACCGCTACAAAGCTGGCTATTGCACCACGTGGGACTACGGCCCCAAACGCGGCCACGGTTGGCAGGAAATCGCCGGTCACAGCATTCAGGATATCTTTCTCAACGCCGGTGACTTCGGCACTAAAAATCCTAAGGAATGGTATGCCTTGTACAACGGACAGCGCGTGGCCAAGCATCCGATTGGCACCACGGTGCAGCCTTGCGTATCCAACCCCGACTTTGTCGACCACGTCACCGAAATCATACTCACGTACTTCCGCACTCATCCCAAGGCTAAGCGATACATGATCGGCGCATCGGACGAGCCCACGTACTGGTGCGAGTGCGACAACTGCAAAGCGCTCGACCCGGTGCAATACCCCTGGCTACACGAAGGCGGCAATCAGCAAGAGCGCTATCACATGTCCGACCGCTGGTTCACCATGATCAACACGGTCGCCGATCGTGTGGCCGTCGAGTTTCCCGACAAATGGATCGCCACATATGCCTATGCCTCGACACGCGAAGTTCCCATAAACTGTGTGCCTGCTAAAAATGTTATGGTCGAAGTGACGATCCCGCTGTTTTGCCGCAAGCATAAACTGACCGATACAACGTGTGATGCCAACGTGGATGTCTTACGGCGAGTCCGAGAGTGGCAAGCGGTCACACCTGCGATCTCGATCTACACTTACCTGGAGTTCCAGCAATGGGGCATGCCGGTTTCGTTTTTTGATTCCGCCGCGCAACTCTATCCGGCATTGCACGCGATGGGCGTGCGACACATTTCCGATGAGATCGACACGACTCAGGAATCGTCACCGCTCTACCTGGGCTTGTGGAGCCGGTTGCTCTGGGACATAGAGACCCACGCCGACGCCTACATCACCGAGTTTTGTCAAATCGCCTACGGCGAAGCGGCAGGCGACATGGAACGGTACTGGCGTACGCAACAAACCGTCATGCAAACCTCAGACGTCGAGCACCGTGGTCACATCGATCTCAAACGGTTTACCCCTGAGATCATCGAAAAATTCAATCACATCCTCGATGAGTCTTTAAAGCATTCGATCACCGAAGACCAGACGGCTCGCATCAAAGCGGCGCGGATGGCCCTGGCGATGACGACATTTTATGCGGCAAAAAACTGGGCCAACGATCGCAACAACAACGGCGCATGGGCCGTCGTCAACGACGCACGCCAGCAGGTCTACCGCATCTCCAAGGACTACGGTTTTCCGATCACGCTCCCCGCGTGGAACGAATTGGGCGGCGGCGAAAAAATGTTCATGCCGGTCCCCGTTGGCATTCAGGACAAACAATACAACTTTCCAACCGAGGCGCTCAAAGGGGACGTACTGGTCGAACTCCCCGATCAATGGATGTTTCGCACCGACCCTGAAGATGTGGGCATCACCGAAGAATGGTTTGCCGATGGCGGCTCGCTCAAAAAATTCAAACCGATCTCAATCTCAGAAATTTGGGAAAAGCAATGGCCCGGCAACTACGACGGCTATGCGTGGTATGTCACCGACGTGGTGATCCCCGAGACCACCGACAAACAGGTTTGGCTACTCTTCGGCGCGGTTGATGATTCATGGAAGGTTTGGCTGGTCGGCAACTACATCGGCGCCAGCAAAGGTACGCCCGAAGAAATTTGGGATAAACCTGCCGCACTGAATATCACCGGAAAATATCCACCAGGCTTAAAGATCCGTCTGGCAGTACGCGTCCACGACCAGGCGCGGGCCGGCGGGATTTGGCGGCCAGTAACCATCGTCACGACCGACCGACCGTAAAACAAACGACGTGAATTAGCTTCTTGAAGAAACAGCTTAAAATAGCTTGAATACCATACTGTGTGCAGCCGTACCCACACGTTCGATCGCGGCACCTGTACTTCCTAAACAAGATCATGTGGGCGTCTGGGGTGGCACCTTACATACTACGGATATAAATCTACGGATCATCGCGCACTCCCGCATTACGATGGCGAATAAACATCTTGCCGTCCGAGTTGATTGGCTAAGGTAAAAATCAACATGAACACTTCGTCTACTTCACCGGGAATACTGCATTGCAGCGATGAGATGCTGGCCGACACCTCATGGATTGTCGATGCAAAATCGCCAGCACTAAGTTGTGACTTCCCAGATACCGCGTGGCCAAGTGGCATCACGCTCGACATGACGTTCATTCCTCGCGGTGATGCCATGCTGGTTATCGACATGGCTCCATTTTTCTTGTGGCTCAACGACTCCATGCAGCCTGCCTGTATCTGCCAATCGTTGCTGGGTAACACCGTGGCGCAGAACACCGCGGTAAAGATTCATGCAGGGCAGGAAAACACTCTTCGCATGACGTGCGCCGATGGCCGTCTTGAAGCACAGATAAATGGGGAAACGATTGGCTTTGGCTCGGATTACAAGCCGCAGTTCAATCGCCTTGGTATTTCATGGCATGGCCACTGCGATATCGATTTACGCCATTTGAATCTAACGACACAACTTGCGTCACTGACGCAGAGCACCGCCCCGCCACCAGTTGCCGATCGGTTTAAGAATCAAATGACGTTTGATTTTTATGACGACATAATTCCCTCGCCCTGCACGCGTGAACGTCTTGATGACATGATGAAGCGAGTCGCCGAGCAAGGCTACGAGCAAGTCAACTGGGTCTACCATGGCAGTCGTCATGATGGCTTCTGGGACCCGACTGGTAGCAAAGCAAGCCCCGACGACCACGTCGAGAAAACCTTTGCAGAACTCGGTGACAACGACCTGTGCGCCGCCACGCAAGCGGCGCACAAGTTCGGCCTGCGCATCCATGCCATCATCAAACCTTTCGATCTGTCCATTCGTGGCAACAACTTTCCGCTTGGCTCGCCCCTGGCCAAGCAATTCGGTAAGAACTCTGTGCTGGGCGGGCAGGCGTATCATTGCTTCAACTTCGTCGCCCAGCATCCCGAATTGTGCATGCGTCGTCGTGTGACCAAGCCAGCATCACCAGCCGCGAATTCCCCGATTCAACGCATCGTCATAGAACCCTGGAACCGCGATGCGACCCTGCCCACACACCTCGAACTATGGGTCAGCGACGACAACTGGAAATACAAACGCTACACCGAACCCTATGAAATTACCACAACAAACGGCCGTTGCACGATCGCAGGCTTGAACATCACCGCTCCGTTTTTTGCGGTGCGCGTGCCGGGACACGAAGGCGCGAACCACATCCGCAACGCCATGAACTTGCTCATGCGCGTCATCGATGCTGATGGCAGCGAGGTGCCTTTTACCTATGGCCTGCACCCCCGCACCTATTGGCAACATGGTGACACGCCCGCTCCGCATCTCGAACGAGAATACGACCCCGGACTCGGCTTTTCTGAAGAAGGTTTTTTCTTTGATGCGCTTCAAGCTGGCATCCCCTCATCGCTTTGGTGTGGCGATAAATATCTCTACCACCACATCGCCCTCGACAACGCCAACGGCGTTCTCGGTTTTGCCATCGGCCACAACCCATACATACCGGGCGTGATGTGTCCGTCCGAACCCGGCGCTCGCAAGTTCTGGAATCAGTTCATCACTGATGCGCTCGACTGCGGCGTCGATGGCATCAATCTAAGAGTATCCAACCATGCCGATGTGATTCAATGGCGAGAGTATGGATTCAACGAACCGATGCTTCAGGCCTACCAAGAACGCTACGCCACCGACGCCACCAACATCATCGATGACCCCCTCGCCATGGCGCGATGGCGTACCTTGCGTGGCGAGTTTTATACGCAATTCCTTGAAGAAGCCTCAAAAACAATCAGACACAGAAACAAGGCATTCGCACTACATATTTCCGACCTCATGCAAGGTACGCCCGACGCTTCAACCATGATGGAGATGCACTGGGATTGGCCAACGTGGATACACACACTCCGTCCCGATCAGGTCACGCTCAAACTGATCAGCGAAAACAATTATCGCAGTCACCACGCGCGCGAAGTAATCAGCACATGCAATCAGTTTGGCATCCCCGTAATCCTCTGCGCTTTTCTGCATAGCATTCAAGAGCGAATCAACGACCAATGGGCTGAATACTTTGCTGAATTAAAATCGCTTGGCTTGTCGGGTTTCGATGTTTATGAATACGCCACATGCTTCGTCAATAACCCCGATGGCAGCACGACAACATTACTCGATGTCTCGCCATACCTGAATAAAACCACGTAAAATACACGCCCGCCGTAATCCTTTATCCATGGACACAGACCGATGATGTTGGAAGCAATCGTATTTGATTTTGATGGCGTGATCGTTGATTCAGAGCGTTTGCACTATGCGGCATTGCTTGAAGTGATGCAGTCGTTTGATTTTTCGTTTACCTACGAAACGTACATCGCCAAGTACGTCGGGTTCGATGGTAGAGATGCGTTTCGAACATTGCTGACAGATGCGGGACATGCAAAGGAAGCGGCGAATCCAAACACGATCGCCACACTATGCCAGGAAAAAGCATCCGCGTTCAAGCGCGTGATCCAGCGAGGCGTCCAACCAATTTCCGGCGTGGTGGAACTGATTCACGAAGCGCACAATTCCGGTTTGCCGATCGCCATTGCCAGCGGTTCGACGCGCGCGGAAATCGAAGCGGTTTTGCACGTTTTGGACCTGAACGATCTATTCACAACCATCGTCTCAGCTAACGATGTGACACAAAGCAAGCCACATCCCATGACATACACGCAAGCGGTGGAACAACTCAGCCTCTCGTCTGGACCGGTTGCTGCGATTGAAGACACCGAAGCTGGCATTGCGTCTGCGCGCGAAGCAGGCCTGTGGGTATTGGGCATCGGCACGCTAAAAGATCCAGGCCAATTGTCCCAGGCAAATCATAGCGTGCCGGACCTTCGCGGCGTCAGTCTGCAGACGATCAATGGATGGATGGATGGCATCTGATATCACTGGTGCTGTCAATGCGCACGACGCGTAAAATCATCCCATCGTTCAAAAACGCCTGCGACAAACCAATATTTTTTACACGTAAGACAACTGCCCTCGCCTGGCGGAAGACCGATCCACAATGACTTTGGAGATCGCTCCAGAGACAGCCTCGAAATAGCCAGGGTAACTGCGTGGCAGCATACAGCTCGATCCTTACGATGGCCACGATGGCTTAACAGCAGGCTCATTGCATTAGCTTTAGATTGACGGCTTCATCGTGTTAGCTTCATCATGATTGCCTTTTCATCTTTGGCATTTCATGATTGCCTCACGTGATCCGCCCTTCCATTTATCCCAGCCAAAAACTGAAATACGCATAGACACCCAACACTAATCCTAAAACCAACGCCGTCAGAAACAGGTCCACGCCCGACCAACTCGCCCGCATCTCGGCTCGATCGGCTTCGCTACCACTGCCAAACGTTAAGCCCGCGATTTTTTCGTAATCGGGTTTTGCCGTCATCAACGACACAGCCACGATGATCACCACGCAGATCGCAAACAGCACTGAACTGAAATACAGAAAATTAAAATCACCCAACCATGCCAACATCGTGGGCGTTTCATTTTTGCCCGTGCCGTAGCTCGTCTGCACAAATGTTTTGATCAAGCCCAATCCAAAACCGATCAACAACCCCGTCACCGCGCCTTGGCCATTGATACGTTTCCAACTCAGCCCCAATAAAAACACCGCAGTAATCGGCGGAGCCAGGTACCCCTGTACGCTTTGCAAGTAGAGATACAAACCGCCGCCGGATATTTTCGCCATCACAGGAATCCACGCCAAACCTGCGGCTACTACCACCAGTGTCGCGATGCGTCCGACATTCACCAGGTGCTTTTCACTGCGGCCGGGCCGTAGTTTTTCATAGATATCCACTGTGAATAACGACGCGGATGAATTAAACAACGAACTGAGCGAACTCATCAGCGCCGCCAAAATTCCTGCCACCACCAACCCACGCAAACCCGCAGGCAACAGCGTCGTTACCAGCGTTGGAAAAACCGTGTCGCCATTGATGACCGATTCCCCGTTCACCATTTTCATGGGAATTTCGATCAAGCCTTTTTGATGCAACGCCCACCCGATTAAGCCGGGAATAATAAAAATAAACACAGGCCAAACTTTCAACACACCGCCCCACAGCGCACCACGCCGCGCGTTGCGCAGATTCTTCGCGCTCAAGGTTCGCTGCACGATGTATTGATCCGTACACCAGTACCAGATCCCCACCAATGGCGAGCCGATCACAATGCCCAGCCATGGAAAATTCGGATCATCAATCGGCCGCCACAATGCAAACGCCTCGGAATTTTCCGCGGCTAATCGCTGTAACTCGCCCCAACCGCCCAACTGGTTGAGTCCGATCACCGTGATGCACACCGAGCCCACCAACAGAATGACCGCCTGGGCTGTATCCGTAAACAGCACCGCTCGCAGTCCACCAAATACCGTGTAAACCCCGGTCACTATCACCGTCGAAAACGCACCGATCCAGAACGCCGCTTCAGGCGAACCAAACGTCGTCGGCAACAATGTCGCAAAAACAATCGCCCCCGCATACACCGTCACCGACACTTTCGTAAATACGTAGGCGATCAATGACACGATCGACATGATCCAACGTGTCGTCGCTCCGAATCGCAATTCCAAAAATTCCGGCACCGTGTATACACCCGTGCGGTAATAGAACGGCACAAACACCCATGCCAACATCACCATCAACCACGCGTGCAATTCGTAATGCGCCATCGCCATGCCCGACACCGCGCCCTGACCGGCCAACCCCACGACATGTTCCGATCCGATGTTCGACGCAAACAACGACGCACCAATGACAAACCATCCGACATTTCTGCCTGCCAAAAAATAGTCTGCTGTCGTGTCTTGCTTTTTCGACGACCACCACACGATGCCTACCAGCGCCGCAAAATAAATGGCGATCACCACCCAGTCCAGCGTTTCCAACGTCGGTCCATCCATCATGACATGACCTCACAACACGAATTTTAAAAACACATGACCACAAAAATCGCACCACCGAAACGGCACGCCAACATCCTATCACGCATCACCCCCCCACGTCCCCCCCACACATTTCCCCCACATGCCTTCCGCATTCCTCCCGGTTTCCTCCTTCACTTGCCCCGCACTGAACTTATTCCTTTTCACCACAGCGTGATTGGCGTTACTCGCTGCCCTTCGACACTGTCGCATCATACGGATTCACATCACTGCCAAACAACGTCAACCGCATCAAACCGGCTAATTCCGTGTTGTCCATATTCCCTCGCACACGCTGGGCATTCAATCCCTGTGCCCGCACCAATACCCCGCCGCTCACGTCGTGGTGCGTGGTCCATGCAATCGCAAACGGCAACCGCCGACCGGCGCGATCCGGCGCTGCGATAAACGGTGCTGTCCCGGTACCACCGACACCATCGACGGGCGCACCATTGTGATCATGGGTTGGCAATACCTTCAATTCCTCTCGGCCTGAATCGGCGGGGATACCAATCAATCGCATGCCACTTGCATCCGAATCGGCCGCGGTCAACAACAACGTCTGTGGATGATCCGCCACGTAACGTCGCACCAAACCGATTGCCTCGTCCGCGCGACGCATCGCTTCCAACACACCCGACGCGTTGTTTTTATTTCCAAAATTGTCGGTGCCTTCTTCCTCGACCACCAACAAAAATCGCTGACCATCTCGGGACAGGCGACGCAATGCATAGTCCGTCATCTGCGCCACCGTCGGTGCGGTCGGCTCATACAACGGCAGACCACGCGCCGCTAAATCTTCTTCGCTCTGATCATGAAACGTATGACCCCTGGCGAATAATCCCAACACCTTATCCGTCGTGATCGGCAGCGCTGCCAACTGCTCTGCGGTGTAGACCACCGTGTAGCCGCGCTGCTGGGCCAGTTCGATCACATTGATGCCATCTTTGCGTGTGCCCTGGCCATGAAAACCCTGTTGGCCGACGGGCAAAAATTGGCTCTCCCCCGCGCCGAGAATCACCGTGGCATTCGATTCGATTAACCCCAGCGTTATTTCTTCCACCGCGCCGCGTCGCATCGCATCGGTCAAAAAAACCGCGGACCCCGGCTCGACACTCACGCCCGTTTGCACCACACCCACGGGCAATCCCGCATCGATCGCCTGGATCGCCACGCTGACATACCGACCGTTTTTATCCAGCAACCGATGCCCGCGCGGTGCCGCCGCCGATCGGCCGAACGCGTCGGCGGCCACTTTCAAACCCGTGGCATGCGTCGTTGCCCCGCCGTTGCTCGTAGCGGTCAACGAATCGGCCATGTGCCCGCGATACACCGCCATGTACGGCAACAAATCCCATTGCAAATTGTCATCAGGCCCCACCAACAGCGCCCGCCCCGCCGCCCAACTTGCCGATGACGTCCCATCCGGATGAATAAAAACCACACTCCCCACCCCGCCCACCCCCCCACTTTTTCCCGCGTTTTCCGTCGCGTTTTTCACCGCGATGGTGGGCATTTCCTGCGACGTAACGCCGACGGGTTGCGCACTTACCATGCTTGGCAAAAAAACCAACCCCGTCATCACAAACAATAGTGGCAGTATCAATTTCATCATGCCTCCATAATACCAATCACGTGTCACGTTATAGTTATCAACCCCCGCTTAGCGGGTGACGCGCAGCGTCCCATTTTGAACGCGGTGACGTTACGGTAAACCCGAACACGGGACGCTGCGCGTCGCCCGCTAAACGGGGAAATCATTTACCCCACATAGGGGGTTACCCATTCATAACACTGGGGTTTCAATCCTGCCTTGATCGGGTTATTTTGAACGTATCGAATTGCCCGCTGAATCGCACCTGGCTTATCCAGGTAGACTTGCCATGCACTTCGTGCCCATGGTGACGGCGCACGGCCTTGTGCATTGGCAAATTTTTGCAAGGGATGCAGGCTGGCTCGGTTTAGAAATGTCGTCGCCCGCGCTTTCATCTGATCGGCTATTTTTTCGATCACGAGATCACTGCGTCCTACCACCAAATGCACATGGTCAGGCATGATCGCAGCAGCGTGAACATAGCGATTGTTTTTGACAACATAATCGCCAATACCGCGCATGACCGCACGGGCTTGTTTGCCGTTGAACAAAACCGGTGGATAGGTCAGCGATAATTTTGTGGCCTCACGGCTATCGCGATCATGGGAAACAGATGCCACCGATCGGCGTGAATCCGTTTTTGTAGCGAGCCCACCCACACGAAATAATTCAAATGATCGCACAAATGTGGACCACGAACCGCGTGGATCGTTAGGCAACCAGAATCCATAGCACGTCAAAATCAAATGATAGGCCAACACCCGGGACATGGTTCGGATTGTAACATTTGGCGTTTTTCAATTCCATTCCATTCTCATGTTTAGCGGCTGACGCGTAGCGTCCCATTTTGAACGCGGTGACGTTACGGTAAACCCGAAAACACGGGACGCTGCGCGTCGCCCGCTAAACGGGGGAAACACGAACGGTCAATATCCCAGGGGAAAAATGTGGGGGGGCGCATAAAAAGAGCCCTGTCAGCTTTAGGCTAACAGGGCTCATAAACTCGGCGATGACCTACTTTCCCGCGGTGGCAGTATCATCGGCATGCTGGGCTTAACGGCCGTGTTCGGGATGGGAACGGGTGTGACCCCAGCACTATGGTCACCGAGAAAGGACGACAGACCGTGTTAACGGGCTGTGTCCACTCTATCCAACTTGGTAGGTTTCTCGACATACTAAGTTAATGTATGTTTTGAAGCCTGCCGCATTGGCAAGTGGCAAGATTGGATTGGTAAAACGTTCCTGTGGTTTAAAACCATTTCACGTTTTCTCACCGGTTGTCACCGTGAATCATCATTGTATGTTCCGAAAGGCGGACCGGGTTGGAGGTCATATCAGAACGGAATGATGGGGTGATGTGAGGTGATGAAGTGATCGGCTTAGTATGTTCAAGGTTGAGTTAGTATCGTTAGATATTCACTGGGTTATGAACAACAGGAACCGAATAATTGAGTCTGAAAAGTGGGAGCTTGGTATTGTTCGTCCGACGAATTTATTGCCACCTTTGAGGGGTGGTGTGGGTCGCCGGTCGATGTGAACAAGCAATCGACCGTTAGTACCGCTTAGCTGAGGGTATTTCTACCTTTACACATGCGGCCTATCAACCTGGTGGTCTACCAGGGGTCTCCCGTACCATAAAGGTACACACATATCTGATCTTGAGGGGGGCTTCCTACTTAGATGCTTTCAGTAGTTATCCCTGCCGAACTTAGCTACTCGGCTGTGGCCTTAGCAGACCAACCGACGCACCAGGGGTTCGTCCTTCCTAATCCTCTCGTACTAGGGAAGACTCCTCTCAAATATGTTACGCCCACAGCAGATAGGGACCGACCTGGCTCACGCCGGTCTGAACCCAGCTCGCGTGCCACTTTAATGGGCGAACAGCCCAACCCTTGGGACCGCCTTCAGCCCCAGGATGTGACGAGCCGACATCGAGGTGCCAAACCGCATCGCCGCTATGGACGCTCGGATGCGATCAGCCTGTTATCCCCGGGGTACCTTTTATCCGTTGAGCGACAGCCCTTCCACACGGTACTGCCGGATCACTAGAACCTACTTTCGTAACCGCTCGACGAGTATGTCTTGCGGTAAAGCTGGCTTGTGCTCTTGCACTCGACACACGGTTTCCAACCGTGCTGAGCCAACCTTTGTGCTCCTCCGTTACTTTTTAGGAGGAAACCGCCCCAGTTAAACTGCCCAACTAACACTGTTCCTCGCCCGGATTCACGGGTCGGGGTTAGGTCACAACGGTATTAAGGGTGGTATTTCACCAATGGCTCCACCCTCGCCGAAACGAGGGCTTCAAAGCCTCCCACCTATCCTACGCATAATACGATCATGGCCAATATCAGCCTACAGTGAAGGTCCACGGGGTCTTTCCGTCTTGCTGCGGGTACGCGGTATCTTCACCGCGTCTTCTATTTCACCGAGTTGGATGTTGAGACAGTGCTCCAGTCATTACGCCATTCATGCGCGTCGGAACTTACCCGACAAGGAACTTCGCTACCTTAGGACCGTCATAGTTACGGCCGCCGTTTACCGGTGCTTAAATCGCGAGCTTCATTTCATAAATGAAACTAACCCGCTCTCTTGACATTCCGGCACCGAGCAGGCGTCACACTGTATACATCCTCTTGCGAGTTAGCACAGTGCTGTGTTTTTGATAAACAGTTGCTAGAGCCTTTTCTCTGCGCCCACGCCCGAAGCGTTTGGGCCCCCTTATTGCGAACGTACGGGGTTAATTTGCCTAATTCCTTAACATCCATTCTCTCGAGCGCCTGAGGTTATTCACCACGACTACCTGTGTCAGTTTTAGTACGGATCCGTGTTTCGTCCACAGACGCTATTTCTAGGAATTCTATCTACGGGCTTCGGTTCAAAGTCCTCGACCTTGCGGTACGCACACATCTGGTCGTGCGACCCACTTCAAGAATCCGTCACGCTGCTTCAATCTACGCACGGAGTGCAGGAATATTAACCTGCTGTCCATCGACTACGCCTTTCGGCCTCGCCTTAGGTTCCGACTAACCCTGGGCGGATTTACCTTCCCCAGGAAACCTTAGTCTTTCGGCGAACAGGATTCTCACCTGTTTTATCGTTACTCAAGCCGACATAAGCACTTCCGGCCGCTCCACGATACGTTCCCGTATCGCTTCGATGCTGACTGGAACGCTCTTCTACCACTTCTTACGAAGTCCACAGCTTCGGTTTTTGTCTTATTCCCGATCATTATCGGCGCCAGACTCCTCGACCAGTGAGCTATTACGCACTCTTTAAATGATGGCTGCTTCTAAGCCAACATCCTGGCTGTCATGGCAATCTGACTTCCTTAAGAACTTAGACAAAATTGGGGACCTTAGCTGGTGGTCCGGGTTGTTTCCCTTTTGACCACGGATATTATCACCCGCAGTCTGACTCCCATGAAAGAGTCACGTAGTATTCGGAGTTTGGTTGGAGTGGGTAGGCGGGTAGCCCCCCATCTCCATTCAGTAGCTCTACCCCTACGTGATTTAACATGAGGCTAGCCCTAAAGCTATTTCGAAGAGAACGAGATATCTCCAAGTTTGATTAGACTTTTACTCCTCCCCACAGCTCATCCCATAACTTTTCAACGTTAACGGGTTCGGTCCTCCAGAAAGTTTTACCTTTCCTTCAACCTGGCCATGGGTAGATCACTTGGTTTCGCGTCTAATTCCTGCGACTAGTCGCCCTTTTAAGACTCGCTTTCGCTTCGGCTACGGTGGTGTACACCTTAACCTTGCCACAGAAATTAACTCGCCGGCTCATTATGCAAAAGGCACGCCGTCACCCGTCCGAGGACAGGCTCCGACCGCTTGTAAGCATGCGGTTTCAGGTACTTTTAACTTCCCTTATCGGGGAACTTTTCAACATTCAATCACCCTACTGGTTCGCTATCGGTCGTCAAGTAGTATTTAGCCTTACGGGGTGGGCCCCGTAGTTTCACGCCGAGTTTCACGAGCTCGACGCTACTCTGGTGCACTTAGGATCATCTCTCAAACTGTTACAGGGCTATCACCTTCTATGGCCCGCCATTCAAACGGTTCACAATTTGATTGAGTTTCCATGTCAGTGTCCGCAACCCCAGTCCGAAGACTGGTTTGGGCTATTCCGTTTTCGCTCGCCGCTACTTACGGAATCGAGGTTTCTTTATTTTCCTGTAGCTACTTAGATGTTTCAGTTCGCTACGTTCGCCTCTGCATCCTATGCATTCAGATACAGATACTCCGAAGAGTGGGTTGCCCCATTCGGAAATCCCTAGATCAAAGCTTGGTTGCCAGCTCCCTAGGGCTTATCGCAGGCTCCAACGTCCTTCATCGCCTCTTGACGCCAAGTCATCCACCGCATGCTCTTAGTAGCTTGCTCACACCGACCGGGGACCGACGTCTTAATCACCAAACAATCACTCGGCATCACAATAAATTGCCATGCCTTACGATTATCCAGTTCGTCGATTCCGAACAGTGCTTCCCTGACATTTGCGACCTAAATGGTTGGACTGAGAACCAACCAAAAACTACTAGGACCCAAACCAGGGACAAGCTCCCTCAGAGCTCAATCGATTCGGTGTGTTTTACTTCACCAAATCTTGCCTACTTGTCAAAGAGCACCCCTTCACTTTCCCCCATAAACCTTGCGATTTATAGAGAATCAAACGTGGAGGGTTTTCCCCGATCGGCTTCCAGTTTCGTGTTCGATTCGCAAGCGAAACGACACGGCTTTGAAACTTGAGGGGAACGAGGCATTGTATCGGCTTCAGAGACTTTGTCAAATCGGCTCGATACGCCCCACCCCTTTTTGGAATCGCTGTTGACTTTGGCCTTGAATCTGTTGCCAGATCCGCGGTTCAGGTGAACGGCTTTCCCTTGAGGGGTCGAGTAGTGTACGCACATTTCCCCGCCCGTCAAGCTCACCTTTAATAAAAATTTATTCGGTGGATGAACTGGGGAATAACTCGCGGAAGGACCTATAGCCTTAATCTTGCCGTTGGGCCCTAAAAATGTGGTGCCAACAAGGGAAAACGCACAGGGTTTGCCAGTGAACCACGGCCTTGTTGACCGAAATTTGCTCCGGTTTGCCCAGGCATGTCTATGAGTTATCCCCAATTCGATGCGCCCGACGACCTACGCGAGTGCACCAATACCAGGATGAGCGTTTCGAGCGAGCGGTGCAGCCGCCCGTGGGCGCGTGTGCCATGGAAAACGTAGCACGCTGTGCATCTGCCGCTAAACGTGGAGTTGGTAGTGGTTCGAATACGCTCGCGGGACTAGCCTGCCCTACTCACGATCAGCCGACTCGGTACGCGGGGCTTGCGTATCGAGCCACTGTTGCGGATCGACCGACACACGCGGTGCCGTCGCTGGCGATGACAATGGTGCAGGAGCAGCGGGTGATGCTGGCGTCGGTGACACTGATGCCACCTTCGGCGCAATCGATGCTGAAGGGAAATGGGGAGCCTGGGATTTTTTGGGTCGTAGCGCTTTGCGAATGTCGGCCATTTTATTATTCGCTACGCGCTCGCCTTCGGCGATCAGTTCGCCGGCGCGGGTGAAGTCCAGACTGTGATCCACCACCACCTGCGGATGAATCAACACATCGATCAACGGCAACTGGCGCTTAACCACTTCCGATTCAACCGCGCCCATCATGCGGAACATCGCTTGCAACATGTTCGGCGTGCGCGCGAACTGTTGGCCACGCGGATCGCCACTGGTGCGCACCACGCTTGAGCCAATCACAATGTTGGCTCCATACTGCCGGGCCACACTTGCGGGCAATGGATTGACCACCGCCCCGTCAACGTGATACCGACCATCGCAAAACCATGGCGTGGCCAAACCGGGAATGCTACTGCTGGCGCGGATGGCATCGGCGAGCGGGCCTGTGTTGAACACCACTTCTTTGCCCAATGCCAAATCGGTCGCGACCACATAAAACGGAATGCGTAAATCTTCGAAATGCAAACCTTCAAACCATTGGTCAAACAGGCGACGCACCTTCTTGCCTTTGACGATGCCCGTGCGTGGTGGCAAGTTCAAATCCCAATTGCGAAAACGGTTGAATTGATGCAAATTTGTCGCAAATTCAAGCATTTTTTCATTCGACCACTCCGCGGCAATCATCGCACCGAACAACGAACCGCCACTGGTGCCCGCAATCATATCGATCGGAATTTTCGCGTCACGCAATGCTTTGATCACGCCCAGGTGCGCTGCGGTTTTGCCGCCGCCGCTTGATAGCACCAGTGCCACGCATCGCCCACTGATGCGCCGCGACAATGATTCAATGCCCCACGTCGATCCACGCCCCACCATCATCGGCTTATCGCCGATCGCGTTGGCTAACCACACGGGCGGTCGGCCTACACTCGCGGCGACATCGCACAAGCCGATGCGCTTGAGCGCATCAGGCGTTCGTTCATCGGGCAACACCAACAACAAATGATCCACCCGCGCCAACTGCCGACTAACTTCAGCGGTCAGCGATCCGGCGGGATGGGCGATCGCTTGCACAGCATCAGGTAAACCCTCAGGCGCACGCACCGCATGATCGGCTTCACTGGTGTGGGCTTGATTCTCAGGCAACATCACAACGCCAACGCGACCATCCAATTGCGTGGCCAATGTTTTGGCGATGTCCCAGACGAACGTGGCCCGTATCGCGGTGATCGGCGTCTTGTGGGGAGCGTCGGTCTGCTTGCTGGTGCGGACGAGTCGTCGTTCGATTTCGCGGGTCAATTCCAACGCCAGCGCCGGGTGGTCGGTCAGCAGTTGATCCAGATCATCCTTGTGCAATTCCCATAGCTCGGCATCGAGCACCACGCGCAAGGTGGCGGAGCGCGGCTGACCTAATAACAACGCGGTTTCGCCGACAAAACTGCCCGGGCCCATGTAGGCGAGCACTCGGCCTGTGTGTTCACTGATAACCTCAACCTGGCCGGTTTCGACCAGATACATCGCGTCACCGTGATCGCCCTCATGGAAAATAGTTTCGCCCTGGACGTGGTGTTTAAGGTGGACAGCCTCGGCTAATTGATCCAACAAATCATCCGGCAGATTGCCGAACACCGGCACACGTCGCAAGCGCGCCGCCCGGGCCGCGCGTAGTGCCTGTTCGTCCGATGGTTCCACCTGATTGTCGCTCATGACCTATCCATATCGATTTACAATCGCTGCTGAATCCCTGGACATCTCGCCTCGTCAGCCCTGTAAAACCCTAGACATCAAGGGGCTGGAACGTTATAAAAACGTCTGAAAATTGACCCTGTAAAATGTTGGAGCGGATACCGATACACAAAATGGCATCAACCCAAACAGGGCGCTCGGTCAATTTATCGCGACGCCCTGCGATGTCAATGTCGCGCACAAACGCGTGCCTGTCAATTTATTTAGACATGTAAATGCCCCATGTGACGAGTCGGCTACCGATTTTAACGCTTGTAACAATCAAACCACCTACTCAGCCAACACGCCTTTCGTTCCCTCACCACCCTACCCTATTCCATTCCCTGCCATTCCACATCATTCTATGATTGCCCCCTATGCCTGATATCACACAAAAAAAACTGGGCCTGATCGGCGCCGCGATTGTGCTGGCCAGTTTGCTACTCACCTGGGCGTTGATCGAATCACGCCCCACCCCGGCGATCGAACCACGCGTTGCTTTGGGACCGATGGTTGAAACCACCGACGTGGCCAGAGCCGATGCTCGCGTCAGCATCGTGGGCTACGGCACGGTTGAACCGCGCGTGCGGGCCAATATTATTCCGCAAGTGTCCGGCCGGATTGAATGGGTCCATGCCAACATGATCACCGGCGGATTCGTCAGCGCCGGCGACACCCTGCTGCAAATCGATAAGCGCGATTACCAATTGGCTCTGAATCAAATCGCCTCACGCCGATCGCAAGCTGAAGCTGCCCAGCAAACGGCGCAAGTGCAAATCAATGAAGCGCAGGTGCGATTGAATGATGCTTTACATGACATGGAACGCATTCGGCAATTGGTCAAAGTCGATGCCGCGCGACAACGCGAACTGGAAAAAGCGCAGGTCACCCATGAATTGGCTCAGGCACAGTTGCAAACAGCCCAAGCACAATTGGCCTCAGCAGGCGCGAAACTCAACGAACTGGCCACTGAGGCTGAGCTGGCCCAGATGCAGTTGGAACGCACGCAAATCACGGCCCCGTTCGACGCGGTGGTGCTATGGGAAAATGTCGACGTCGGCCAATACGTGATCGTGAACCAATCGGTGGCTGAACTCTATGGCACCGATGCGGTGGAAATTCCCGTGCCGTTGCAGGACAGCGATCTGGCATGGTTCGAAACTATTCCCGTGGCGCATCCGGCATTGGTCGCAACGATGGCTGAACATGCCCTGCCCATCGCGATGGTGTCCGCCGATTTCCTCGGGCAAAAGCGAGAATGGGAAGGCCGAGTCGCCCGCACCCGTGCCGAGGTGGACAGTCGATCGCGGATGGTGCCGGTGGTGGTGCGTGTAGAAAAACCATTTGCAGGCATTGAACAACAACAGCCGCCATTGATTCCAGGCATGTTCGTGAAAGTCACCATCCGTGGCCGAGAAATTCCTGATGTGATTACCCTGCCCCACCGTGCGTTGCGTGATGAATCCAGCGTGTGGGTGATTGACGAAGGCCGATTGCGTGTGAAGCCGGTCACGATCGTCTATCGCGACACGAACTATCTATACATCACCGAAGGCATTGACACGGGCGATCAGGTCATCCTGAGTTCACTGGATGTGGTGACCGATGGCATGCTGGTCCGCGGGGTGCAATAAACAATACGTCATGAATGAACCATCCCCCCCTAAACCAGATGCCCACGAATCACACGACGCATCGGCCAATCTTGCCGACAGCGAGGCACATGCCATTAAAAAAACCAACGACGATAAGCATGCAAGAGGAAACACGTGGGGGGGCGGGGGGTTGGCGTGGTTTGCGGGGAATCCGGTAGCGGCGAATTTGTTGATGGTATTGGTATTGGTCGGGGGCTGGGTAGCCTTATCGCGGATGCGCATGGAAGTGTTTCCGGAGATCGCCTCGGGCACGGTGACGATCGCGGTGACGTATCCGGGCGCTTCGCCGGAGGAAGTCGAAGAAGGCGTTTGCATCAAAATTGAAGAAGCGCTGTCGGGGATCAGCGGGATCAAACGGCTGCGCAGCGTGGCCGTGGAAAGCCAGGGCACGGTCACTGCGGAGTTGGAAGATTTTTCCGACAAGCGCACGGTGCTGGGCGATATTGAAACCGCCGTGGATCGGATTGACACGTTTCCCGATGAGACCGAAAACCCTGTAATTACCGAGGGATCGAGCCGGGTGCAGGTAATCACGGTGGCGGTGTATGGCGAGGTGCCCGAGCGATCATTGAAGATCGTGGCCGAGCGCGTGCGCGATGATCTGACCGGGATGTCCGAAATATCGCAAGCCGAATTGGTGGGCACGCGACCGTTTGAAGTGTCGATCGAAGTGGCTGAAGAAGCACTGCGCGAATATGGTTTGACGTTCGATCAGGTGGCGTCAGCGATTCGCATGGCATCGCTGAATCTACCCGGCGGCTCGGTCAAAACCGAAGACCGCGAAATCCTGATTCGCACCCAGGGCCAACGCTACACCGGCCAACAGTTCGGCGACATTGAAATACTCAGCCGTCCCGATGGCACCGTGTTACGCGTGGGTCAGATCGCCACCGTCAAGGATGGTTTTGAAGACACGACCGTGCGGGCGTTTTTCGATGGCAAGCCCGCCGTGATGATCAACATCTTTCGCATCGGCAGTCAGGATGCGGTGAAATTGGCCGACACCGTGCGCGATTACATCGCCAACCAACGCGCACAAATGCCCGAAGGCGTGCAATTGGAAACATGGTACGACCGCTCGCGTTTTATTCGCAGTCGGCTCGACCTGTTGATGCGCAACGCGGTGTTCGGTTTGATCCTGGTGTTTGGTTGCCTGTTATGTTTCCTCAATATTCGACTGGCGCTTTGGACAACGATGGGCATCCCGCTTTCATTTTTAGGTGCGTTCTGGTTGCTGTCGTATTTCGATGTCACGCTCAACATGATTTCGATGTTCGCGTTTCTGGTGGTGCTGGGCATCGTGGTTGACGATGCAATCGTGATCAGCGAACACATCGACAGCTACCAACAGGCAGGCATGAACCGCTTGGCCGCAGCGGTGCGCGGCGTGCGCGAAATGGCATTGCCGGTGACGTTCGCGGTGATGACGACGGTCGTGGCGTTTGCGCCGTTGATTTTCACCGCCGGGCAAATCGGCAAATTGGTGCGACAGATTCCGATCGTCGTGATCGCGGTGTTGTTGCTGTCATTGGTTGAGTCGCTGCTGATTTTGCCAGCACATCTGGGGCATAGCCAAACCCGTCATCGAAAACCGGACGATACATCCCGACCGCGCACGCCGATCGGGTGGGTGCAGATGCATGTGCAACAGGGATTGGACCGCGTGATCCGTGGACCGTATCAGTCATTGCTGGAGCGCGTGGTGGCAGCGCGATACCTGACGATCGCCATTGCGTTGGCAATCCTGTTGATCACGATGGGCGTGGTGGCCGGCGGGCACGTTGGATTTGTGTTCATGCCGAAAATCGATGCGGACAACGTCTTGGCTGAACTGACCATGCCACGCGATGTACCCGCAGCGCAAACCGAACGACTCGCGCACATGCTGGAACAATCCGCCTGGGCCGCCGCGGCGAAAATTGATGGCAAACAAAATGGCGATACGTCACGATCTAATGATGCCAATGAAAATGCGGATGAAAATGCCAAAGGAAATGTGGGGGGAAAAGTGGGGGGGAATGTGGGGGGGAATGTGGGGGGGGTTGTGAAGCATACGTTTACGATTGTGGGGCAGCAGCCGTTTCTGGACATCGTGTCGGGCAAAGCGCAGCAGGGTTTGGCCCAGGCCCACAGCGCCGCGCATTTGGCCGAGGTGAATCTGGAATTGCAAGCGGGCGAAGACCGCGACATTTCCAGCACGGAGGTCGCTTCGGTTTGGCGAGAGACAACCGGGTCACTGCCGGGCGCATCGTCGCTGACCTACGTGTCGTCATTTTTTTCCACGGGCAATGCGATCGATGTGGAATTAGCCCATCATGATTTCGACACGTTGTTGCGGGCTGCGGCAGATTTGAAAAATCAACTGAGCGATTACGCGGGTGTCGAGGACATTGCCGACTCGTTTTTACCGGGAAAACAAGAGCTAAAACTGGCCTTGCGACCAGCCGGCCGCAGCCTGGGATTGACGTTATACGACCTGGCCAAACAGGTGCGACAGGGTTTTTATGGCGAAGAAGCGCAGCGCATCCAACGCGGTCGACACGAGGTCAAGGTCATGGTGCGCTATCCCAAAGCGCAGCGCGAAAGCCTCAACGACATCAGCAACATCCGCATCCGTTTACCCGATGGCACCGAGGTGCCCTTCCATACCGTGGCCGAGGCGACCATCGAACGTGGCGTGTCGGAATTTCGTCGGGCTGATCGGCGACGCATCGTATCCATCACCGGCGATGTTGATCAGAACGTCGCGGACATCAATGCGGTACGCCGCGAATTAACACAAACCCTATTGCCCGAACTGGCGGCGCACTACCCCGGCCTGCAATTTCAATTCGAAGGCGAACAACGCGAGCAAGCCGAATCGATGGCCGGGCTGTTGCGACACTTCGGTATCGCCCTGCTTGCGATCTATGCCCTGCTCGGCATGCAGTTCCGCAGTTACATTCAACCGTTGATCGTGATGAGTGCGATTCCGTTCGGCCTCATCGGCGCGGTCGTCGGGCATCTGATCATCGGCATGGAGTTGTCATTCCTGTCAGCATTCGGCGTGGTCGCGCTGACCGGCGTGGTCGTCAACGATTCACTGATCATGATCGAGTTCATCAACCGACGCGTGGCCGGTGGCATGCCGGTGCGTGACGCGGTCATGCATTGCGGCGGCGCACGATTTCGGCCGATCATGCTCACCACGTTGACGACGTTTTTCGGATTGACGCCGATGATTTTCGAACGCAGCCTGGAAGCAAAATTCCTGGTGCCCGTCGCCGCGAGCCTGGGGTTCGGCGTGCTGTTCGCCACAGCGATCACCCTGCTGCTGGTGCCGGCCATGTATATGGTTCTGGTCGATTTCACCCGATGGCGAACCGGCCGACCACCCGCATCGGCCCCAACCTCTTAAGAAGTAATCCACAATTCCCACGCGGGCGAAAAATCGCGCCGGACCGGGCATATTTTTTTTTACCACGTCGCGTCGCGATATCCTGTTCACTGCTGCTCCCATAACCAACTGTATTGCGCAAGACTTGCGCGAATTGCCCGCGCAAAAATCGACCATAGCCCTGTAATTCGTACCAATAAAAAGTGCTATATTTTTTGGAGTTGGTGGGGCAAAGTGTTGAAGTTGGGGGCAAAGTGGGGTATCTTCCCATCATTGCCCGTCAGGGGGCAGCCTTACAAATTGTCCGACACGTTCTCGGACCCGAACCCATTCACGAATCGAATTTCACCCACGTGATTTTTACCGGCACCTATGAGCACGCGATCGATGCCAAGAACCGAATGGCCATTCCTGCTGACATCCGCTCGCAACTGGTACGCGAGCAAGCTGCAGCCCGGACTGACGCCAATCCAGACGCAGGCCCGATCAACCTGTATGCCACCCTCGGCGAGGGTCGCACGCTCTGTCTCTACACCGAAGCCGGCTTCGAACAACGAGCCAACGAACTCGACAAATCCGAACTCGACCCGGTCCAACTGCTGGCCTACGAACGCGTCCTGTTCAGCCTTTCACGTAAGCTCGAACTCGACGGCAGTGGACGCCTGCGACTGCCCGACCATTTGCTCCAACGTTGCAACCTCGGCGACACGCGCGAGATCATCATCCTCGGCGCCAAAGACCATTTGGAAATCCACGACCGCAACGTATGGAACCAAACCATCGAACAGCTACTCGACGATCAACCCGAACTGTTAATGAACCCCCGCTTGGCCATGCGTAAAAAATCGGATTGAAACGAACACACGTCGCAGGCCAAACCAACGCCTGCCACTCACAACCGCTTTATCTTTTAGTTGAAAGGATTCAACGCCCAGTCAGAACAATCACGGAAGATCATCAGCAAGGGCGGAACGGACTCCATCCGCCAGTCAACGAATGATCCGCGAAGGGTGGATTGTCAATCACGGACGGTTGACAATACAAGCCAAGCCGCACACTGCCTCCCCGGCCGCGACCTAGCCCACCCCAAGCCACTCACTTCCAAGCGCATCAGTGATCGGGTTTCTCGATAACCACGCTTGTGAATACATTCCCGCCCTGGCGGCCCTTGCTGATTTTTATCTTGAGGTTCCTTACCTGTTTTGTCTATGCAACACGTCGCTGGCCACGGACGGCCCATGACGTGTTGACTAGACGTGTTGATTAGAAAAAAACAGACGGAACATTCGCAAGATAATCTGACGACCATGACCGCGATCGCGATTTCCATATCACACGAAATCACAATTCGCCACACGTTGAATCCCACCCGGAGTTCTCTTTCTCCTCTGCTACGCTCCCGTTCTAACGAACCGGAGCGTAGTTTTTTACCCCCCCCCCACTTTTTCTCCTGCAATACGGGGCTTTTTAGGTGACCTGTTTGCACTGCCTTAGCTGCTACGGACATTCAATTTTCGCGGTGACGCCAGCGGCCAGCCAGGCGAAGCTGAGGAAGTTGATGGCTTTCTTCTCATAACGCGTGGCGATGCGGCGGCACTGTTTGATCCGGCGGAAGAA
>JAUHYI010000052.1 GCA_030426385.1 Phycisphaerae bacterium | reverse complement strand
CCGCTACCGGCAATCACGCCACCACAAAAGGCGGCGGTTAACCGCGATTTTTTCGGGATTGGTGTTATTGGGGCGGCTGTGTTTTGATTGTTCTTCGCCTGTCGGCCTGTGGGCCTGTGGGCCTGTCGATGGCGATAATCACGCAGGCGATAGGCCACGTGATAATTCCTGGACGCGTTGCGATTGTTGGCGACGGATCGCATCGAGCACCAATCGCGGGATGTGATATTTGGCCTCATCTTCAGGCACAATTCGGCAATGTTCCTGCACCACCGCGTACAAAAACTTGAACGCATCACGCGGTTGCTGCATCTGATCCAACGCATCCACAATCATTTCCCGCGTCACGTCAGGCTCAAATAAATCCGTTAATGACATGGGTTTAGGCGGATTCGAGGCAGGGGTGGCGGCGGGGGTGAGTGGAGGGGGAGGCGGTTCAGATCCCACGGACGTATTGGTCTGTGCGGTGGTTGACGTGGTGCCGGATTCCCGCGACGCATCCGGTAGCGCAGGGGAAAATGTGGGGGGGGGGGTGTGGCAGGCTCGGAGGCGTTTGTTGCACAGGTCGTAAAGCATGGCTCCGGACCAAGTTAGGCGTTCGATGAAGTTTTGTTTATCGAGGCGGGCTTCCTGGAAAAATCCAGAGCTTTCGCGAAAGAGCAAGGGCCGTAAGTCTGCGGGTAGTAAGAGTTTGAATCCGGTGTGCTTTTGTTGGAGGAACTTGTTGTCAAGCAGGGGCCAGACGACGGGCTTCATGCGGTCTGCCTGGCCGATGATCATGGTGGGTTCGTCGACGCGATCGACCAGGACCATGATGCCGACGTAGCCGAAGGCCCCGATGGCGTTGATGAGTCGAGACCATAATTGGTAGCGGGCTTCGCGTCCGCTGAGTCCCGTGCGTGTGGATTGGGCATCGCTGGGCCAGGGCTGATGGGTGATGTCGCGTTGGGGCAATTTGGCGAGCATGCGGCGCAATTCGCCCGCTTTGCGATCGATGGCAGGCATTTCCCGGACGACCCGGTTGGACACCCGCCACAGGGTCAGGTGGCGTTGGATCCACAATCCCCAGAGCATCAACGCCCCAGCCCCGATGACGGCAGCGATGGGCAGGAGCCAGACGATGGGATTGGTGAAAAAGGCCACCATGAAGTGCATCAGAATCCCCGCCAGGGCGACAATCGACATGGCTGCGGCGCCGAAGCGCATGGCCGACATTTGGCCCCGCCGACCTACTCGCAGTAATTTTCGCAGTCGGTCAAAGCGTTGTTCGATGGCACTGGTGCGGGGTTGATCATAGAGCGCGGCGAGCACCGCCAGATCGACGCGATCGGTGCGCGGCATTGATTTGATGGCCTTGGGGAGCGAATCAGGCAGGGCCAGGGGTCGATCGCCGGTGGGATGCTCATCGAGCAGGCTGTCAACCAGGCGGGTGATGGCGATGGACATGATGCCATCCTGATGGTCTTCGAGACGCACGTTTTCGAGGATTTGCTCAGGCGTGGTGCGGGCCGATTTACGCCCTAATTTTTTGCGGACCTGTTTGGCAATGCGATCGAGCACGGGATTCAAATCGTCATAGCGCACCAACAGCGTGCGTCGGTCGGGGTGATCCTGATTGTGCTGGGCCACATGTTGATCGATATGCAGGCTGATGGCGGTCTTGCCTGCCCCTTTTTCGCCGAAGACGACCGACGTGCTGGGGTGATCGATTCGGCCTAGGATTTTCGGTAAATCCGGATGCGGGCACCCACCTTCGATCATGCGTTCAAACACGGGATCGTGTTGCGCTTCCTCGGCATCAAATGGATGCTGGGTCAATCCGTGATGGCGTAACAGAACGTCGATATTCATGATGGCGTATCCGGGGGTCTGGTTGAATATACTACCAGCCTGAGCCGGCCCATGCGGATGGCCTGATCAAAACGTACACTATATCCCCATGAATATGACACAGAATACGTCGCAGAACACGTCGCAAGTTACGACAGAGAATACGGCACAGAACATGACGCAAACTTCCACCCCCAGCGCGACCGAAAAAACCGAAGACCTCACCCGTGAGGTTCATCGCGAAACATTAGAAGGATCAATCCCGGAAATGGCCACCGCCGAACAGCGCAACGCGGCGTTCGATGCCGCGTTTGATTATCGCGGTGATGTCACCATCGAAACGGCTGACGATCGCACGGTCAGTGGCTACGTGTTCGATCGGCGCTCGGAAGCCGCCGAGCCATATGTGCGTGTGATGCGGGCCGATGATGGCCAGCGTGAGGACATCGCGTACACGGCCATTCGTCGTCTGACGTTTTCCGGTAAAGATCCAGCGGCAGGTCGTAGTTGGGAAACCTGGCTGCGTAAATACGCGGAGAAAAAAGCGCGCGGCGAAGCTGCGAATATCGAGTCCGAGCCGTTGGCATGACCGCGTACTATCCCGATTTTTCTGAATTTGAAAAATTGGCCGGCGATACGTCGACCAATACTATCCCTATGTACCGCCGGTTGATGAGCGATCAACTCACCCCGGTGCTGGGTTATCGCCGATTGGTGCATGGCGACGAGCGCATGGCCCCGAGCTTTCTCTTCGAATCAGTCGAGGATGGCTCGCGGCAGGGGCGATACAGCTATTGCGGCGCCCAGCCGATCGCCCAACTGATCGCGCACGATCACAACGTACGCCACGTTGATTTTTTAACCGGCAAGCACACCGACTATCACAGCGACGATCCGTTGCGCGAAATGGCACGCATCACGTCAAAAATTAAATTGGCTGACGTGTCGGGATTGTCCGCGTTTTCTGGGGGATGGGTAGGATTCGCGGGGTATGACACGGTGCGTTATCTGGAGGGCGAAAAACTATCCTCGCCACCACCGGACGATCGCGGGTTGCCTGATTTGCAGATGCAGTTGTATCGCGAGATCGTGGCATTCGATCATGTGCAGAAAACGGTGTTGGTGATCACGCATGTGGATCCGTCGGAGCACGGTTCGTTGCGAGAAGCGTATGACGCAGGCGGGGCGCGCTTGGATGCGATGGCCACGCGTTTGGAAACGCCGGTGCCGCGTTTGGCCAACGGTTTGGAGTTGCCTGCGGGCGATGTGGATCTAGGCACGCCGCCGCCGACCTTGCCGACCAGCAGTCTGGGCGATGGCGGATATCAACGCGTGGTTGAGCATGTGAAGGAATACATCCGGGCTGGCGATATTTTTCAGGTCGTGCCTTCGCAGCGTTTTGAAGTTCACACGCAGGCCGATCCGTTTGATATTTATCGCGCGCTGCGTGTGGTGAACCCATCGCCGTACATGTTTTATCTGCAAATCGAAGGTGCGATGCTGGTCGGGTCGAGCCCGGAGATTCTGGTGCGCGTCAACAACCGTCACGTGACCAACCGTCCGTTGGCTGGCACGCGCAAACGCGGTGCGACACCTGATGAAGATCGCGCGTTGGAAATCGAATTGTTAGCCGACCCCAAAGACCGGGCCGAGCACATCATGCTGGTTGATTTAGGTCGCAATGATGTGGGCCGAATCGCCACGCCGGGCACGGTGAATTTACCGGCGGTGTTGGAAATCGAACGGTACAGCCATGTGATGCACATCAGCTCGACGGTGACCGGGCAATTGCGTGACGATTGCGATTGCTGGGATGCGCTGCGAACGAGTCTGCCAGTGGGCACGGTGAGCGGAGCCCCGAAGGTGCGCGCGATGCAGATCATCGACGAGGTGGAAAAAACTCGGCGAGGCCCCTATGCCGGCGCGGTGGGCTACGTCGATTACGACGGCAACATGGACATGGCGATCGCGCTACGCACGATGGTGGTCATGCCCGCAGGAAATGCTGCGAACCAGGCAGCAGAGCAAACCGCTAATAGCGCGGGGGAAAAAGTGGGGGGTGGGATTGCAGGAGGAAACGTGGGGGGGGGGTGGGTTGTTCATATTCAGGCGGGGGGTGGGATCGTGGCCGATTCGGTGCCTGACGACGAGCACCAGGAAACCGTCAACAAAGCCGCCGCCCTGGCCAAAGCCATCGACGTCGCCGAAAAAGCATTCCCCCCCACCCCCCCACATTTTCCCCCGCGTGAATGATGGCAAAAGGTGGTTGGTTGTGTTCGTGCGTATGCAATTGATGGTTTTATTTTGCGCATTCATGCATTCCTGTGTTCCTGTGTTCCTCGTTAAAAACAGGATTCATCGGCGTTCATCCGCGTTCTTCTGTGTCCATCCGCGTCCATCTGCGGCTAAAAAACGTGTGACCTGTTTCCTGGCGTACCACGAATCCTGCAGCCCGCCTGTCTCGAATGCCGATAACCTACGGGTATGGCTGCTGAAATTAAAAGCGTAATGAAAATGCGGGTGCCACTGATCGTCGAGGTCGGGCATCGCAATATGTCACTGGACGACGTGCTCACGCTCGGCCCCGGGGCGATCATCGAGATGAACAAACACTCCGACGATTCGCTGGACCTGTTGGTCAACAACAAATACATCGGCACCGGCGAAGCGGTCAAGGTCGGCGAAAATTTCGGGATCAACGTCCTGACCGTGGGCTCGCCCGAAGACATCGTCAAGGCCATGGGCCCATCATCCGAATAAACGCATTTCCGATTCCGGAAGTGACCCAACCCACAAAAAATCCTCCTGCTTCGGTTGCGTACGTAAGGCCAACCCGATCATACGCGTCCCACTTAAAACTCGCGCGTGATTTATAGCGTCTTGCAAAATTTCTGGCAGTGGTACATTTTGAAATGCTTAACGAGCCGCGACCGTCAGGGAGCGGGCCAAACCTGTTGGAAACCCGCTCCATGACGGTCGCGGCTCGTTAAAGTGAACCACTACCAAATTTCTGGCCTAACGACATTCACTCTGGACTGATCACTTATACGGATTACGATAAATACTCGCGCGTAGTTTTTTATTAGCTCCCGGTGAATACCGGGAGTTTGTGTGAAGGGAAAATTGAGGCCGCGCCAGTTTTTAATGGGATGGGTATTATGTGACCAGTCCGGGTTGCGATGCGGCCACAAATGACGCAACACGCTCTAGCGTGGGATGGTTTTTGTGGGATGGGTGTCAGCCTTCGATTGCGATCTGACCCACCGCGCCCAACAAGGCGCCCACGTCGGCCATCGTTGACGTCGGCCCCACGCTCGCTCGCACTGCACCTTGCGGATACGTTCCCAACTGCTGATGCACATAGGGCGAACAATGCAAACCCGCACGCACCGCGATCCCAAAACTCTCATCCAAAATCGCACCCACGTCCGCAACCTCATAACCCTCCACCCCAAACACCACAACACCCACCCCCCCCACATTCCCCCCCACATCCCCCCCCACGTCCCCCCCCCCACTTGCCCCCGCGCGCATGTCACACTCCTCACTTGCCCCACCCACACTTTCCCCCGCAAGCATGTCATGTTTCGCATGTACTCTCGCACGATCCCCCGCGCTTTCCTCCGCACTTTTTTCGTCACGGGCTACCGCATGAAGAACCCCACGAGGTCCGGGGCTTGTCAGCGTGGGGCTATAAACGGTTACGCCTTTGATCGCTCGCAAGCCTGCGTCCATCGCCGCGGACAAACGCGCTTCGTGTTCGCTGATCGCTTCGACCCCGCGTGAATTCACCCACGTCACACCGGCCAACAAACCTGCAATTCCCACTGTATTCGGTGTGCCCGCTTCCAACGCGAACGGCCACTGCGCCGGCTGCAACACATTCGACGAATCACCACCTGTGCCGCCCTCTCGCCACGCGCCGAACACGCCGGCTTCCGGACAACGAGGCCCGACATACAAACCCCCTGTCCCCGGCGGTCCCTGCAAAGCCTTGTGACCGGGGAACGCCAACATATCAATCGCCAAGGCTTTCACATCGATCGGCACCACCCCGATCGTCTGCGCCGCATCCACGCACAACAACACATCACGCGTTCGGCACAATTGCCCCACCGCGCCCACATCCATCACCGTGCCGATCACGTTCGAACCATGCGTCATCACCACCAACTGCGTGGCTGAGGTCATCGCCGATTCAATATCCGCTGCATGCACGCGACCATCTTCACGCATCGCCACGCGCGTCAGATCAATTCGACCCGATGCGTGCAAAGCTTCCAACGGCCGACTCACCGAATTGTGTTCCAATGCCGTCGTAATCACGTGAGGCCTTGGGCCATCAGCACCCATGCCCGCCTCCCCCATCACGTCTTTAACCGCGCCCTTAATCGCGCCTTTAATCGCGCCTTTAATAGCCATGTTGAGCGCATCGGTCCCGCTGCAGGCCATGATCATGCGTTGCGGATCGTCAGCCCCGATCAGTCGAGCCAGCGCCAACCGCGTTTGATCGATCACCTGCTCGGCGGCCACCGCTAACTGATGCGACGCTCGACCAGGATTGCCTGCCGATTCGCTCAAAAAGCGCACCATCGCCTCACTCACCACTTCAGGCTTGGGAAAACTCGTCGCAGCATGGTCCAAGTAGTGCATAAACAATTCCCGGCCCCCACCCCCCCCACATTTCCCCCGGCACCTTCACCATGTCCCATCACACGCCACTCCACACTTGCATTCCCGGCGAGTCGTCGGGGGCTAGAACAACTGCGTGATTAATCGCCACGCTTTGGGTTCACTGGACTGGCCGCTTAAACGATCAGTCCGAGTGACGGGGGAGAATATTGAAGTCAGTGGCTCTAATAAATCAGTCACCATGATTCACGCGGCACACGCGTGCCGACATTCGCTAACTATTATCCATTTATTCTTCTACCCCATGCGATGATGATTCATCGACCAGTCGCATCGCGGCCAACAGTTCGGTAAATGATTTCGCCTCAAGGGCCGCATCGCGTGACTGGGCTTCACGGAAAGCATAGCCCACCATTTCCAGCAATTCCAGCTGCGATTCGGGATCGTCCTGTGGCGTGAGCAACATGAAAATCAGTCGGGCCCGTTTGCCATCGGGCGCATCGAAATCGACGCCATGGTTGCAACGTCCCACGACCACGGTTGGTTTTTCCAAACCATCCATGCGGGCGTGAGGTATGGCCATGCCGTTGCCGATGCCGGTGTGAATGATTTGTTCGCGTTGCCAAACGGCTTTGTAAATGGATTCGACCGGAATTTCGGTTAGTTCTCCGGCACGGGTTGCCAGTTCTCGAATGGTTTCCTGCACGGTATGCGCGGACAAGGCTGGCAAAAAATGTCGTTCGGTCAACAGATCGCCCAGTTTGCGTTTTTGTTTCTGTTGCAACATTTTCTGCATCGCCGGTCCCGACATCAGACTCGTGGCCAACGCCATCACCACGATGGCCACCATCAATTCATCGGTGATCAGATTCGCATCACGCCCGAGCTGGCCGAGGATAATCCCGATCGCGCCCTGAGCGGCCATGCCGAACGACACTGCCCCCGATTCGCGTTTGGACATGCCCGCTTTGCTGGCTCCGAAATAGGACCCGCCGATTTTGCCCGTCGCCGCCACCACCAGCACCACCACCACCAACATCGGATCGAACGCTTCGACAAAATTGATCCGCAATCCGATCGATGCGAAAAACACCGGCGCAAAAATATTCGTAATAAAATTGTGAATCGTGTCACGCGTGCGCTGTCGCAAGTGATGCGAATCACCAATCGCCACACCCGCAATAAACGCTCCGAAAATCGAGTGAATTCCCACCGATTCGGTAAACGCCGCACACAACAAACCCAACACCAACACAAAACCCAGCACCCCGCCCGGATACGACCAGTGCGCTTGAATGTAAGGCATCACCCGGTGAAACGCCCAGCGTCCCAACGTAAGCATCACCGCCAAAAACACCAGCGTCATTCCGATCGTCAACATCACCCCGCCCGACCCGCCCCCGTGCGCCGCGTCGGCAATGTGCGCGGCATGCTCGGCCGCTTCCAACAGCGGTGCTGTTTCCACTGCCATCCCCGCCCCGCCGGCCATCAGCGCCAACACCACCGCGAAGCCGATCCAGCCGATCATGTCATTGAGCATCGCGCTGGCCATGATGATCATGCCGATGTCGCTCTTGCTGATATTCAGATCGATCAGAATTTTGGCGATCACAGGCAACGCCGTGATGCTCATCGCGATGCCGACAAATATCGCAAACGGCAAGACCGATCCCGACGTGCCCATGCCCATCCACTCGGGCCAAAATGTCGCCAACACAGCACCGGCACCGAAGGGCAACACAATGCCGCCCAGGCTCACCATGATCGCCGCTTTGCGTTGTCGCCACACCGTCGACAGATCAACTTCCAAACCTGCCGCCAATAGCAACAGCGCCGCAGAGATGGTGATAAAACCTTCCTCGGCGATCGCGGTGCTCCCTGTGGCTGGGAACAGGTAGTCATAAATTTTGCTATCGTTGATCAGTCCCAACACGGTCGGCCCCAACAACACACCCGCCAGGATTTCGCCGAGCACTGATGGTTGGCCTAGCTTGCGACTCAGTTCCGCCAACAGTCGGGCCAACCCCAGCATCACCGCCAGCGCGAGAAACAGTGCCGTGATCTGCTTGGGGTCCAACAGTGCCGACGCCAAACTGCTG
Source organism: Phycisphaerae bacterium (assembly GCA_030426385.1). Lineage (GTDB taxonomy): Bacteria > Planctomycetota > Phycisphaerae > Phycisphaerales > Phycisphaeraceae > JAUHYI01. The sequence goes on along the minus strand of JAUHYI010000052.1, from coordinate 26,640 downwards.
CTGGCCGGATTCACAAACGCAACCGACATCAGTTCGGCGAATGTGGCGCTTGGCCAGGTGGAGGAGAGTGTGGTGGGGAATATTGATAGCATCGGCCATGATTTTCGACCGGTTGTGCCGTCAGGGCAAATGGGGGTATTAAGATTGTGGAAATTGCCGCCAAAAATAGTTCTATCATGCCCCGCAGTCATGTAGAATTAATAGGTTGTGACGCGACCTGATCAAATCCCGTCCAAGGCCATGGAAAACCCCAATCGACCAGATCGGCCGGGGATGTCTCAAACGCTGCGCTGTCTGGTCCTCATGCAGCCCCCCCCCACACTTTCCCCCGCCACCCCCCACACCCCTCACGCACCCCACACCCCCCACGCCCCCAATCGCGCGGTGCCGCCCGAACTGGAGACAGGCCTGCGCCGACGTGGATTCGAATTGATCACCGTCCACGACGAACCCACCGTCATGCTCACCCTGGCCAGCCAGAAGATCCATGCCGTCATCGCCACCCCGCCACCAGCCCCGACCGCGCTGTTCCGGGCCATGGCTCGATACTATCCCCGCGTGTCACGCTGGACCTACAACCCCGCCAACGGCCTGGGACTGATTCCCGACAACAACCCCGCATCCCCCGCCTACCATAAACACACCCCCCCACCCCCCCACACATCCACCAACACAGCGGGCAACGGTAACGGCAATGGCAATGGCAATGGCAATGGCAACCACCACCATCCCCCAACCACACCGCCCCCCGCCCCGCTACCGCCCGTGTCACGCCCCGCTCTAGATGTGGCCACCGTCACACCCGCTGAACTGGCCATGCTCCTGGACCCCTCCCCCCACCCCCCACCACCCCCCCACATTCCCCACGCCACCCCCACGCCCCCACGCCACGCCACGCCACACACCGACTGACAAGACGCACGCTAACGATTCACAACCCTGACCCAACCTCACTCATCCATGCCGACCGGCCCCCAACATCCCGACACGCCACCACGCACTCCGTCACACGACCTGCAGGCCGAGTTGGTCGGCCGCGCCTTTCTGTCCGAAACAGAACCCGTTGACCAACCTCAAGGAACCATTGCGGAGAATCACGAGACAAAACATGGCGGGCAACGTCACGCAGATCACAGAGATATAGCCAGCAAACGTGACCGCGAATTCCTGCAGGGGAAAAACGTGGGAGAGTATGCGGGAGTGTGTGTGGGGGGGGTGTTTGTGGGATCGACGCCGACGGCGATGGATATCGCCAGCCAATTGCAGCATGCGTTGCAACCGCAGACCGAATGGCGGCTGGTCGACGATTTGCTGCAAGCCCTGGGCGACATTGCCACGACTGGCAAACCTGAGGCCATCGTAGTTTATCTGGATACGTCTAGCCTCGAACGCGAACCGGCGCTGGCCAACAGCATCGCCGCGGTCCGACAGTTGGCCCCCGCGGCCCGCCTCATTGCCATCACCGATGACGCGACTACCCAACCCCACAACGGCAACAGGCACAGCCCCAACAACGGTAACGGCAACAGTAACAGTAACAGTAACAGTAACAGTAACGGCCATTCCCGTCGCCACGATCATCCCCAACTAGACCACGCCCATTTATTTGATGCCTGCTTTTCCCAGCCTATCGATTGGCCCCAACTAATCGAAACACTCACCCCCCACCACCACGCCCCCCACACACACCCCACATCCCCTACATCCCCCGCCCATGCCGGCCCACTCCACACCCACCCACATGCCCACCCACATGCCCCCACACATGCCGCTCCCCAGCCGCAACCTCACCAGGCCAGCGACGCCAGCCACTTCGGCGACATCGATCTCATCGACCAGATGATGCGCGATCATCGTCACCTGCCCACGATGGCCTTATCGATGATTGAGGCCCAGGGTGGCATCGTCGGCGTCAGCCTGTGTCAGCCCGATGAAACCGACACCATTCCCGAAAACCATTCATTCGCCCCGGTGATTTATCGCAAACACACGCTCGGCATTTTGCACGCCCCGCCACCAGCACAGCTCGACACCCTCATGCCCTGGGCCGACTGGATCGCTCGTTGGCTCGCCCTTGATCGTCGCATGACCACCTTGTGGGACATCGCCCAACACGACCCGCTCACCGGCCTGTGGAACCGACGATACTTCTCGCATTTCCTCGAACTCATCCTGACCCGGGCCACCACCGAACGTTTCCAGGTCACACTCATGGTGTTCGATATCGACGATTTCAAACATTACAACGACACGTATGGCCACCCCGCGGGCGATGAAATTCTCAAGGAAGCGTCATCCCTGCTGCGCAGCGTGGTCCGTGAGCACGACGTGGTCGCACGCATCGGCGGTGATGAATTTGCCGTTATTTTCTGGGACCCTCAAGGCCCACGCGAACCGCACAGCACCCACCCCACCGACGTGCGTCAGGCTGCTGAACGTTTTCGCCGAGCCATTTGCGAACATAAATTTCCCAAACTTTCCGCGCAGGCTCCGGGCAATCTCACCATCTCCGGCGGACTGGCCAGTTTCCCCTGGGACGGTCGCGATGCCGAACACCTGATCGCCCAAGCCGACAAAATGGCCTTTCTATCTAAGCGTCAAGGTAAAAACGCGCTGGTATTTGGTCCAGGCGCACTACGTGGATGTGAACAATAAAAAATATCGTGTAATTTATCGCGTCAACCCCAGTCCACCCCGACCCACCCCGACGTCTGGCCGTTCTGGTTTTTTGAACGCTCTCCCCTCAAAAATTTGACGGCGTGTTTTGCCAAAACCACCATTTGACTGAATAATGGTGCCATCGTCGACGACGCGGAACGGTCCGCGCGTCGGTTCGCGATCAGGTTGTCTTGACAAGGCTGTTAATGCTATTGATCTGGTCTGCCCCGTCACCCCGTAAGCAGGACGCTTATCGCTATGTCATTTGACTCGACCATACACGCCAAGGCCGTCGAAATTACCAAGCTCAGTTACGAAATGACCGCCGCCGCTGGTTCGGGACATCCGACCACCGCCGCCAGTCTGGCTCACCTCACCGCCGTGCTCATGTATCAACACATGCGCTGGGAACCCAACAACCCTGCCCATCCGTGCAGCGATCGCTTGGTCCTCAGTGAAGGCCACGCCGTCCCCATCGTCTACGCCGCATGTGCCGACATGGGCGTAATGATCGGCAAGGATCCAGAAAACTGGCGCCCGATGACACGCGACGATGCGATGACCTTGCGTGCGATCGATTCAATGATCGATGGCCATCCCAATCCTATTGAAGGCTTTCCATTTTTCGACGCTGCCACCGGTTCGCTGGGCCAGGGCTTGAGTGTTGCCGCGGGTGTCGCCGGTGCCGCCAAGGTTGATGAGCTTGATCGCCGGGTGTATTGCATCATCGGCGACGGCGAATCACGCGAAGGCCAAATCTGGGAAGCGATCGATTTTATCGCCGACCACAAACTCAACGCTGTGTGTCCGATCTTCAACTGCAACGTCTACGCTCAGTCCGACAAAGTCAGCGAACAACAAACCGCTGAGACGACGGTCGCCAAACTCAAGGCTTACAATTTTGATGTGCTCGACATTGATGGGCACAACCCCACGGCTATCCTCGACGCCCTGAACGATCACGCCAAACGCTGCGGTGATTCGAATGCCAAACCATTAGCCATCGTGGCCCGCACGCAAAAAGGCTGGGGCAGTCCCTCGCAACAAGGCCACGGCCACCACGGCAAACCTGCCACCGGCGACGACATGGCCAAAGCCCTCGAAGAGCTGGATCAGACCGGCCGCGAAGTCGGCGCCTCAGCGGACACCACCATCAAGCCAGGCCTGATGACCGCTAACAAGCCCGAGCCCAAGCAGCCCACCGCGTGGATGACCTTGGACGAAGCCTGCAAAAAATTCGGACAGGAAAGCCTGCTCGCCAAAGGCAAGCTCGCCACACGTCGTGCCTACGGCGTGGCCCTGCGTGCCTTGGGTCACAGCAATCCCAACGTCGTCGCACTTGATGCTGACGTGAAGAACTCAACCTTCGCCGAAGATTTTTACAAAGACGAAGCACTCACCGATCGCTTTTTCGAATGCCGCATCGCAGAACAGAACATGTACAGCGTGTCGGCTGGTCTCAGTGCAGGCGGCAAGATTCCTTTCGCATCCACCTTCGCGAAATTTGTCGTGCGTGGTTACGACCAGATCGAAATGGCCGTCAACAGCGGGGCCAATTTCAAAATCATCGGCTCACACGCGGGCATCTCGCTCGCCGCCGACGGCCCATCGCAAATGTCTTTGCCTGACATCGCCTGGTTCCGTTCCTTTGCCACCGCTCGCAACCACAGCGGTCATCCCGCGTTCTTCGTGTTGCAACCTTCCGACGCCTACCAGGCCTATGCATTGACGCACCTGATGGCCGCGTACAACGGACCGTGCTACATGCGAACACTCCGACCCGATGGCGAGTTCCTCTATTCGCCTGACCATCAGTTCCAACTCGGCGGTCACGAAGTGCTCAGCCAGGGTCGCGATCTGATGATCGTCGCATCCGGCTACATGGTGCATCAGGCCAACGCCGCGTTGGAAAAACTCGATGCTCAGGGCATCGACGCCACACTCGTCGACCTGTATTCGGTTCCTTTCGACGAAGAAGCCATTCTCGATCTGGCCAACGAAAACAACGGCATGATCCTGACCTTGGAAGACAACTACGGCGGTGGCATCGGCAGCGCGATCGCTGACGCAGTCAGTGCCGACGGCGGCGGGTTCACCGTCAACCAGATGCACGTGCGTCGCATCCCCAAATCGGGCCGAACCCCTGAAGAGGTGATGTCATACTGTGGCCTGTCGGTCGACGACATCGTGTCCCAAGCAATGGGCATGTTGCAACTGACCGGCGCGTAAACGTCGCCGTTGTTGAATCTGAATCACCACCAATAACTCCCCAAACCGCCGGCAGCCATGTCGGCGGTTTTTTTATGCGACGTGATCAATTAGGCTATGGCAATGGCCACGCTGTTTGAACAAATTCGCGGTGCCGTCGCATCGGATCGGTTTGTGGTGGGTAAGCATGCGGCCCAACGCCTGGAATCGCGTCGCATCACGGAATGGCAGATTATCGAAGGGGTTCAACAGGGACGATTACTCGCACAACGGCCTAACGACCAGCCCAATCCCGTGGTTGAAATCGAACAAATTTTGGCCGATGGCACCGTCATAAAAGCGGTTTGGGCCTGGCTGCGATATAATAAAATAGCAAAGCTGGTAACCGTTCATTTTTTCGACCAGTAATGGTCCAACAGGTAACACCCATGCGAATCAAAGGCCAACGCGTTGAAGAAATACGCTGGATCGAAACCGATCGGCTGGCGGTGAAGGTGCGCGTTGAGGCGGTCGTGCCGATTGATGATCCAAGTGAGCCCTGTTTTGAACCTGCTACTTTGCGGTTTCTCGATGAAGTTCGCCAACATGCCGACGCGTATGATTTGGCTTGGCTGGAAAATAATGGTGAGATTTTTATCCGTCAGTCGGCACAGGCGTCGTGAACCGGTAAACAGTGGGGAATGATACGGATTCCATTTAATTCTCATGCGTGACTCCCTGTTAGCCGCCGACCTTGGGCGGCGCGGGGGGCAGAGATTTGTCGACGGTGACGCGCCGCCCAAGGGCGGCGGCTAACGCACGGATTCTAAATGAGGTTGAAACAAGGCGTGGAGTTGTGTTGTTGTAACTCCCCAAACCGCCGGCAGCCATGTCGGCGGTTTTTCTGTGTTACCATGGTGGATCAACAGATGCGAAACGGGACGCGGCCCCGGCGCGGCGCCCGCTAAACTTTTTTTCAAACAGCATCGTATTTTAATTGGCGTTTATTCGCGTTCATTGGCGGCCCAAATGTTCACTACCCTTTTCAATTTGATCGAACGCGGCGGCGTTGTGATGTGGCCCTTGATCGCGATGAGCGTGGTCGGGGTGACGTTGATCATCGAACGGCTATGGTTCTGGGCACGCACCAACAGGCCAGGTCGTGGCGACAACACCGCGTACCTGACGGACCTGCTACGAAAAGGTAACGCCGACGCCGCGCGAAAAATCGCGTCGCAAGATCCGACGTTTTACGGAGCGCTGGTCATCCAATTGCTAGACGGCTTGCAAGATGCCCAGTCGGACCAGATGCGCGAAGCGGTCGGCGTCGATGCGATTGAAACCTTACGGCCATCACTCGAACGCTTCATGCCCACGCTGTCGACGATCATCACCGCCGCGCCGCTGTTGGGCATTCTGGGAACGGTGACGGGGATCATCGCCAGCTTCGGCATTTTGAGCCAGGGCCAAAGCGCCACCGATCCGCAGGCGGTCAGCGCAGGCATTGCCGAAGCGTTGCTAAGCACCGCGGCGGGCCTGGTCATCGCGATCGTGGTGCTGTTTCCGTACAACGCATACCGAGCCCAATTGGATCGCACGTTAGGCCGGGCCGAATCGATCATCGCCGCGGCCACGGGTGTTCGCGAAAATGTAAGCGACCGTTAACGCAACTGGCGTTAATACCGGACCCGCGCCGAATATCCCCAACCTATTTGCCAACAGCAGAACACTTGCAATATCGGTACGATAGTGTGAGCGATCCTTGCGGTGTCTGGCCGCATCTGTCCGTGTCACACACGCCTCGTGCGTTTGACCCAATCTGGCAGACCGTTCGCCACCATCATTTCGTTTGAACATCAGGGAATACAAAATGCTCAGCACGCAAAACGCACGTATCCGATCTTTCAAAGTGGTGCCATCATTGCCCGAACCGCTCAAACCGTTGTTGCCGATCGCGCGCAATCTGTGGTGGACCTGGCATCCCGAAGCGGTGGAATTGTTTCATCGCCTCGACGCGGCCATGTGGCGTGAGACGCATCACAATCCCGTCAAAATGCTAGGCAATCTGCCCCAGCAAACACTCGACGCGGCGGCGGCCGATGAGGGCTTTCTCAATTCACTCCAACACGTGACCAATAATCTGGCTCGCCATCTCGATCGCGTGCCTTGGCTCAAAAAAGCGCACAACGTCGACAACGATTTCACCATCGCCTATTTCTGCACCGAGTTCGGCCTGACCGAATGTTTGCAAATTTATTCGGGCGGTCTGGGTTGTCTGGCGGGCGACCATTTAAAAAGCGCGTCCGAACTGGGCATGCCATTGGTCGCGATCGGATTCCTGTATCGCAACGGTTATTTCCAGCAATACCTCAACGCCGACGGTTGGCAACAGGAATACAACCCCGAATTGGATTTCGCCAATCTGCCGGTTGAAAAAGTTAAAGGCACCGAAGGCGAATTCAAAGACAAACAAATTCGCATCCGCGTACAAATGCCAGGCCGAGAAATTCAAGTCGGCCTCTGGAAATGTACCGTCGGTCGTATTCGTTTGTTCCTGCTCGATACCAACCTGCCGGAAAACTCCGACGAAGATCGCGCGATCACCAGCCAACTCTACGGCGGTGATATGGAGATGCGCATCAAACAGGAAATCGTGCTGGGCATCGGCGGCGTGCATGCGCTGTCGGCGATGGGCATCGAGCCCGATGTCTGTCATATGAACGAAGGCCACTCGGCGTTCCTCGCTCTCGAACGCATTCGACGATTAATCGAGAAACATGACCTGACGTTCGATCAGGCACGCGTGCAGGCTTCGGCCTCGCATGTGTTCACCACGCATACCCCCGTGCCTGCGGGCATCGATCGATTCCCCCCGGAAATGGTCACGCGCTATTTCAAGGATTATGTCAGTTCACTGAAGCTGGACATGGAAGGCTTGCTCGCGCTGGGCCGGGAAAATGTGTACAACACCAAAGAAATGTTTTCCATGGCTGTGCTGGCGATTCGCACCGCCGACTGGGCCAACGGCGTGAGTAAATTGCATGGCCACGTCAGCCGCGACATGTGGAAACCCATCTGGCCCGGCGTGCCCGATACCGAAATCCCCATCGGCCATGTCACCAACGGCGTGCATGCGCGCTCGTGGCTATCGGGCGACATGATCATGATGCTCGACCGTTACCTGGGCAATCGATGGCAAGCCGATCCGGCCGACCATGCGGTGTGGGAAGCGGTCAACGATATTCCCGACGAGGAAATCTGGCGTGTGCATGAACGCCGACGCCAGCATTTAATCCTGTGGGCCCGTCGCCGTCTGACCAAACAGTTGGAAGCGCGCGGCGTCAGTCACGATGAAATCATTGCTACCACCGAGGAGCTGAATCCGTCAGCCTTGACCATCGGGTTTGCCCGTCGATTTGCCACGTACAAACGCGGCACGTTGATGTTCCGCGATCCCGAGCGGTTGATGACCATGTTGGAAAATCAGGATCGCCCGATGCAATTCCTGATCGCGGGCAAAGCGCACCCGGCGGACGGTGGCGGTAAGGATTTGATCCGTCAGATCGTGCAATTCGCTCGCGATTCCAAGGCTGGCCATCGCATTGTGTTTTTGGAAAACTATGACATCCATGTCGCCCGCTATCTGGTGCAGGGCTGCGACATCTGGCTCAACACGCCCCGCCGTGGTATGGAAGCCTCGGGTACCAGCGGCATGAAAGCCGCGCTCAACGGCGTGCTCAATTGTTCGATCCTCGACGGTTGGTGGGACGAAGCCTATGCCGATGAAGGCAGCGATGTCGGCTGGGCGATCGGTCGCGGGGAAAACTATTCCAATCTGGATCACGCGGATGAAATCGAATCGCGTGCGTTGATGGACTTGCTCGACAAACAAATCATGCCGATGTTTTATGATCGCGATCGATTGGGCCTGCCCCGCCGATGGATTGCCAGAATGAAAATGTGTATCGCGAAATTGGCACCGGTGTACAACACCAACCGTATGGTGCAGGATTATGCCGAGCAGTTTTACATTCCCGCATTGCAGCGCACGCGTTTGCTGCGAGAAAATAAACTGGCCAAGACCATCGAACTCGACGAGATCAAACGCAAACTGCGCGGCGCATGGGGCACGCTGGCCATCACTGATGTCATGGCTGATACCTCGCGCGCTGTCGATGTGCATCAAGCCCTGACGGTGAAAACGAAAGTCCAACTGGGCAAATTGACTCCGAATGACGTGCGCGTGGAATTGTTCTACGGCCCACTCGATAACGATGGCAACATTGCTGACGGCCAGGTGGTGGGATTCAAGCATCTCGAATCCACTGGCGATAACCAACACGTCTACGAGGCATCGGTCACGGCTGACACCAGCGGTCGATTCGGCTTCGCCGTCCGCATCACGCCGGGCCATCCCCTGATGACGGATATCGTCGAGCCGGGCATGATCCTGTGGGATAAAGCGCCCACTGCACCGAAATCCAAACGAGCCAGCAGCGCAAGCCCCGCGTGATACCCATCCCATTAAAAACTCGCGTGGCCTCAAATTTCCCTTCACACAAACTCCCGGTATTCACCGGGAGCTAATAAAAAACTACGCGCGAGTATTTATCGTAATCCGCGTGATGCGTGATGCGTGATGCGCTTGGGCATAAATTCCTGAGCATGATTGTGATTTTCAGTTCTGCCACACCAACCCCCCGGTATTCACCGGGGGCTATTAGGACGCAAAGGGCTTGAGTGCGTGCGTGGGGGGAAGTGGCGTGGGGGGGGGTTATCCGGCTTCGAAGAATCTTGCGGATGTGCCGCCCTGCCCTACCGGCACATTGATTTGTCGCTGGCATTTCGGACATCGACCAACGTAGGCTGTCGCATCGGCACGGCGATAGACCCGGCTATAGGTCTGGCAGCATTTCCATTTAATCGCCAACCAAGGCCTGCCCTTAAAACTGTCGTTTCGGCCTGTCCCTTGCGCCGGGCCCGAACGACTGATCGTTCGGCCGTTGACGTGAGCCGTATCCGGAATGTCGCGGGAGTTGGAATTGTTCATGGATGAGCCCTCGTGACATCAATCGGCCAAAACGGCGTCATAACCTGAATGTTCGACGCAATCCGTTGCCTTTTCTACGCAGTTTTTATCATATCATCACTCACCCTGCCCGATTCGCCCAACCCACGCTACGATACACACGCATGAGCATCGGCACCGTCTATCCCCCTGAATGGCGACGCACACGCGACACCGACACCGGCCGAGAGTTGCGCCAATACACGGCCAGCAAATCGCATAGCTATCCCTTGTATTACGTCAACGATTCGATCACCGACGACGAACGCTATCTCGTCTTCCACAGCGAACGCACAGGCTATGTGCAGCTCTACCGACTCGATCTGGTCACCGGCGAAATCGTGCAACTGACCGATGGCCACACTCGACGCAGCGGCTGGGCGCTGTGGTGCGAGGCTGAACTGCGTGGCATTTACAACCACCTGAGCACATTCAATCCGGTCGCGCGCGAGGTCTACTATTTTCAGGACCACGAAATCCGCGCCACTCATATCGACACGCTCGACAACCGCGTGTTGGCGGACATGCCCGATCGCATTAGCATTGGACAAACCAGTGTCAGTCCCGATGGCCAATGGTTTGCGTTCATCCATACCGACCGCATCCGTTATCACGCCCACGTCGCTGATAAACTCGCTCTGGGAAAAATGAACCAGAGCCACCGTTGGCCCTATGACCAATGGCGCAAAGATGTTCCCACCACCATCAGCCTCATCAATGTCACCACCGGCGAAATGCGCGACGTCATTGAACTTGACTATCACATCCATCATGTCAATTTCATCAACGCCGACACCCTCCTGCTCATCCATCCCGAACACACGCGGGGCATGTGGACCCTGAAAACCGACGGCACCGAATCGCAACTGATCCGACCTAAAAATCAACATGGCGCTGCCCAACATCCCGTCGTCACCAAGTCAGGCGTCTACTACGATTCGTTTGTCAACACTGGCAAGACCATGAAACGCCGACAAAACTGGTTCGGCCGATATGACTACGCCACCGATCGTTACAAGGAAGTGCGTCTCTCCGTGCCCGGACAAATTCACACCGGCCGAGATCCCGATGGACGGTTTTATGTGTTCGAACATCTCTGGAAAAAACATGAATTGATCACATTCCACTACCCGGCCAATCCGGAAAAAGCAGTGATCAAACGACTGCGCACGTTAGCCCCGATCTCACGCACCGCCGGCCAACGTTTTCACGCGCATCCATTTCTGTCGCCGAATCGTCAGTGGCTCTTTTTTACCGAGATGGTCAAAGACTACGCGCAAATCCTCGCGCTCAACGTGGGGCATCTGACCAATCACAAAGACTCGTGGTTTAACTAACGCCACTGGCTTCAATATTCTCCACGGTCACCCGGACTGGCCGTTTAAGCAGCCAGTCCAGTGCACTAAAATCGTGACGATTAAACACGCCAGTGGTTCTAAAACGTTTGATTCGTTCCATCCCGTCGAAAGAGCCAGGGCTGAAGAAAATCAGGGTGATGTTGCTTGTGACGGAAGTGATCAATGATGTTCAAACATGCCAACGACATCAGTGTGCCTTGCATGTCGCTTTGTTTTAGTGGTGGCGTGGCACGAATAAAATTCTGATGGGTTAACGACGTGTCACTGTGATAACTGAACCCGCCATCGGGCTTACGATGTTCGCGCAACAGATAGTCGGCTGTACGCGAAACCGATTCAGACACTTCGATATGGCGATGGCTCCACGCTAATTGTTTGCCGACCACATTCAACACATAGATCGCATCCCAGATGTGGCACATTCCTTTATCGCCGATGCACCCAGACGTATCGGTTGCGTTGAGCACCGCATCGATGGCTGATTGAGGGTTCGGCAATGCACGGCCAAACGGGAGATAGGCAAAGGTCAACATGTAATAGCCCGCAATCCGATTGCCCACCGGGTGATCCACCGCGCCGGGCATGCCATCCTCGGGGTTAATCATTTCCTGTTCGATCAACGCGTAAACGCGCGATGCCAAAGCGTCGGGCTTGTCAACACAACCGTGCCGCAGTCGATACCAAAGCAGCGAAAAAGCCACATTGTGACATCGTCCCCATGGCACCTCGCGATGATCGAGCGATGGGATAAGCGTGTCGGGATCGTCTTGTTCAAAATCGTAAATAGGGGGTGTGGTGTTTTTAATTTTGGGCTGCTCGCCCAGGACAGCCAGAGACTGTTCGCAACAACCCGCAAGATGCTCATCGACTTTTGACCATGGATGGTTTTTGTCGATGCGATCGTCTTCCTGCAATGCCGGATCGTGAAACACACCTGACGCATCCTGATAGCCGTGCAGGATGGATACCAACAGTTCGCGTTCGTGTGGTGGCAATGAATCGATCATGCCCAATTCCCACATGACGCCCACCGCATTCGCCGTCGCTTCGCCACACTGATCGTGATACGCCTGCTCTGCGTAACGATACCCGCCATCGGGGTGACGCATACGTGCCAACCAGTCCTGCACTTGGTCGGCGATGTCAGACACGCAATCGGAAATCGGTCCAGCTTGAATCATAAGGCCTCCGCCCTTCCATATGCAATCAATCGGGTTTCCATCGCCTGCATCGGCAAATCAATGTGGGATACCCCGCGATCCAACACCTGGCCGTCATACATATCAAGAATCGTTTCACACGTGGTGGGGAATGCTATGGGTAGCTGTTCGGATTGTGTGGCATTGACCAGCAATAAACCCTGCGATGCATGCAGCACATGGCCACACGGCACATACAGGTGAGCACCGCTGTCCTTGCCGATCGCGTGAAGCAAGGCGTGATGCAAATACGGAGCGGTGCAAAATACCGTGCGATACGCACCATTATTTTTAACCACCAAGCCAGGCCGGGCAATCGTTTCATTCAAACCCAGCACACAGACATCATCATCGCATTGCGTGTCATCCACGTAAAACTGCGGGCCGAAGGTATACATGGCGCTGTCGTCTTTTCGGCGTGGTCCTGCACCGAATGTGTCGAGCGTTCCGCCGTCAGGCAAAGCAATCGTTGACCATGGATGCTGGCCGGGAAGCATGCGGATGGTTGGCTGCGTTTCCACATCCAGCGCACGAATCGGCATCCCCACGATATCGCTAACGCGATCGGTACTGAACCCCGACGTACCCACCACGCCTGGCGCCACCATCCAGATGAGCGTCGCGCCGGTACGTTCGGCTTGTCGCTTGACTGCGGTCACTTGTTCATCCGTAATCGCAAAAGCATTGGTCACCATCAACACCGAATGGTCGGGCATATCAGGATGACTTACATCATCAATCAGATACGTTTCGGCAGCCATGCCCGTTCGTGTCCAATGACGTCGGCGCGATTCGTAATTCATGGGATAGATCAGGCGATTGGCATTGGCCAATGCGTAATCGGATGCCGGGTCCACCAACACCGCCATGCCGGGTGCCGCTTTACGGTTATAACGCAGCGCTTCGACAGCCACTTGGTCGATACGTTCAGCCACTCGTCGATGCTCAGGATGAGCATACATTTCGGGCACGATTTCATGCCACCACCATGCTCCGCCTTTGACGATGCTGTAGCCGGCATCACGTTTAAGCAATTGCTCATCTTGCCAAACATCACGCGGCGCATTCCAGAGCACGCTGGAAGGGTCTTGCGATGTTTGAGACTTGCTGAGACTCGTGCGACTGTCGAAATCCCGAAACCATAATTTGCCGTGAAGCCCAAGCGAACCCACCGGAATCATAGCCGTCGTGTCGCCATGTCCCAGATCGCGCAACACATAAGACGCAGGAGATTCGAGCATATCCAGCGACGAAGAAGCCAGACATTGATCAAACTTGTGACGTTTGAGATGTTGCAGCGTGTCGGCGTTTATGCCGCAATCAAGCACACCCCCTATGGCCGTCGATGTTAACGCCTGGCCGTTGGTCGCCTCTTTGATGGCATCGGCCCATTGAATCAAACTCGTTTGAATCGCATCTGACCACGCGCGGTAATAATCGGCCACTTGCGCCCGTCGTGGCGAACGAAAACTAAACCAGTCGCTGCGTAACCGCTCATCGCGCGATGGCACCTGTGCGTTTTCGAAATCCAATGTCGAGTCAGCCGATTCGATCAACTCGGCCGACTCGCCCCAGGCATCACGCAATGATTGAACATCGGCGTAATGCTGGCGTAGCCAATCCCGAAACCAGCTGCGCATCGGAGCGCTGAAATCCCCGCAATACCATTGACCGTAACGGATCGGATCAGAGACCGGAAAGTTTTCGCCACATTTACCCGCACCAAAATGATAAAGCACGATGCGACCATCAAACGCTTTGTGCAGTGCGCTGACAGTCTGATGCAGGAACTGGCTAACCTCGTCACGCCACGCCTGCGAAGCCCACGATGGCTCGGGCGATCGGCTCTGGTTCTCGGGCAGGTGACTGTCCATCGGCAAGTCGTAACCAGTCATCTGTTCGGGGTGCGCCTCGACCCATTGGGCCGACGGAGCCAACGTGATGACCGTGCTCAACAATGCATCAGGTTGCGCATGTAGTAGCGTGGCGTACTGATCGATCAATGCGTCGATGTCAGGCGGACTGCCGACCTGAAAAAAAGTTTGAGGCCAGAGCAAACATAACGCCCCGACATCCGCGCCCAACAGACTGGGCGATTCGCGTCGATGACATCCTCGGCCGATACCACCAAGATGGGTCGATCGACCATTGACCCGAACCGTCGGCCCAAGTCCATCATCTTCAATGCTTGCTCTAAACATTAATTCGCCGATGCTTCCTGGCCCCACAGCGCGAGTTCTGAAAGCGACCACACGCCGAATTCAGGCGTTTTTTCCGCGTTCATGGTCAATCGCACATACTGAGCCCGAACGCCCAGGTTCCTGCCTTCAAACGTACCTCGTTTGACCTGACCCGGGTTGAGGATGTCTTTGTGAAGCGGGTAGTAATGCTCGCCGTTCATGCTGGTTTCGATGCTAAGCTTGCCCTGCTTGACCATCGGGTGGTCGGTCAGACTGTGCCCTGCGCGAAGATGGTAACGATCGATAAGCACAGGCCGTTGCAGATCTATGTCGATGACCAGTGGTTCGTTTTCCTGCGCATACCACGCCACGCAACCCGGCCCGACAAACTCGATGCCGTTGAAAACCTTGGACGGTTGCGACTCATCATAAAAAGGCACATCGGGTTGACGAGAGTAGCGTACGATCGGTTGCGTCTGAGCTTTGTTCCCAGTGTAGAACGCGTTGCCGGTCAGCAGGATCTGGTCCGAGTTGTCTTCGGGTAATTGGTAATTGGGTTGGTTGATCTCATGAAGCGCGTCAATGTATTGCCTGGCTGGCGCGAGCAAGATGTAAGGCCCCCATAGTTTTTCAGGCTTGGGTTGCCAGAGACTGTAACTGGTGAACATCCAATAGCCTTGATGCCAACGATTGCCTCGGGCTGCGGCCTGGGCGAACTGTCGCGGAGTATAGTGTTCGGGTTGCAACCCCGGCAGATAACGCACGTGTACGCCCATGTCTTTCAAACGCTGAGCCAGCCCGCGACTGGATGGCCCGATCCCGTCGTGGTATTCCAACTCGCTGAAGAGCGTGCACGGCTGCGCTTCGGTACCCAACCCACGAAGCCAACCGTCATGCATCCAGTTGGGTTCGTAATACACTACGCCCAACTCCAAATCTTCGTTCACTGCCCGAACACGTTCGCGAAACTCAATCGCCAACTCGGTAATCAGCGATGACTGGGCCGCAAAATAGGCTTCGAGATGCCCGTTGATTTTCAGCCAGTTGTAACGTTCATCGGTCGGCACTGCTTCTGCGGCCTGTCGCAAAAATTGCCCATGATCTCGCTCCATCCGTTGAATGGCCGCGAAGAATGTATGGTCATCGAAGCTGCTGTTATACCGCCACATCACGTTCTCGGCATAGGCCTCAAGGTCGAATGAGAAGCCGCGGATATTCGGACGAGACTTGGCCAACTCGGCAATGTAAAGCGCTTCCTGAAGCAATTGCCCCATCCAGTACTTGCGTTCGAGTGGACTGGGCACACCTCGCTCACCGAATCCCAAATACCGCCGAGGGCCTTGCACCACGACATGGTTAATCGAGGTCAACGCTTCGAGTTGCTCCGCATGTTGCTTGCGATAGGCCGTGCCGACATAGACATCCAACCCGAGTTCGGCACTGCGATCGAGATACGTCAAAAAGGTTTTTTCTTTTTCGCGATCGATACCGACTCGTATCACTTCACCCTGTCCATCGATGGCCAATTCGAACATCGGCGACAACCGCGAGGAATAGAGCTGGGTGTTGAAGCCGGAGCGTAGGAGGATTTGAGTGTGATCGTCGTTGGTGGTGCCGGCATATCCTGCGCGTAACGGCAAAGGAGGTTGGGATGGCTGGGATGGTTGGCCCGCCTGTGCCGTCCCGAGACCTACGGCCAACCATGACATCGACGCCGCTAACAATGCTTGTGCATACATCCGTTCGTTCCAGTTACAAAATCCGAGTGGACGCACCGCCAAGTGGTGCGCGTCGATTGAGTCGAGTTGCGTAAAAAAAGCGAGACGAGTGAGACGAATGACGCACCGGGTGGGCGTCTTTCGATCAACGGCGACGCGCAACGATCAGGCCCGCACCAGCCAACAGCAAGCCGAGTGCTGACGGTTCAGGCACGCCACCCACAGTGAAATCATCAAATACGACGGCGTAGCTGTTGGTGCCATAGTTCGCCGCGGCAAGTCCAAGCTCGATGGTGTCGGGCATTGAACCCATCGTGGTGGTCGGAGCCATATCCGCCCAGATGGTGCCACCGTCGGTGGAATAAGCTGCGGTGAAGTCGTCGTCCACACGTGTCAAGCGAAGCATAATCGACGCGCTGGCCGGGATGGTGGTGCTGTCGAACTTCGTGGTACTCCCCGCGTTAACGTATCGACGTTGCACACCCGCGGTGCCGAAGAAGTTGTAGTTGGCTGAAAAGAAATGCTCATCAGCAACGGTACCTGCTGACGGATCTCGCGCCAGTAACGAACCGACGTTGTAGTTCGCTGCTGTACCACTGGAGACCACAACGGTGGCAATGAAGTCGCCGGTGACTTGCTGGTAAAGCATTGGGCCGGTCTGGAGATTCCCGTCCCAACCGGTGGTAGCAGCGCTGTTGGTGGTGATGGTGAGTTGGCCCGCGTTGGTCGTACTGGCATCAATGATCGAAGCGTTGCCAGCATTGTTGATCCCGTCCCAATCCGTGCCAGCCACACCGCTGGACAGATAGTCATGGCCGACATCAAAACTGTCAGCCGATGCGACAGAGCTAAGCAATGAAACCATACCGAACGTCAGCACAGTCGCAGTCATGGCGAAAAAAGTTGATTGCGTATTCATCAAAGTCTCCCTTTCAAGGTAATGGTAGATAGACAGGCCGAAATAGATACGTCACTTAACGCATCAATACGTATCGAAATAATCAAAGACCAAATGCACACCGACTAATGAGATCTGGCCCGTAGAAATCACCGCGTTAAACCAGACACCATTCTGGTCTTGAATCGTGCGGACACTGCCGTCGACGCGCATGACGTTGAACAACGGAGGCGTGCGGTGGTTTAGCCAGTCGAGTTGATAGATGTTATCGCTGAGGATCGAGATGCCGGTGTCTTCAAAATCTTCCGGCCTGCGAACAACATAACTCGAAAGCGCGGTGTCGCCGAATTCGGTATCCGGACTACGCAAGTAGTAGTAGTAACTCGAGCGGGTCGTGTCGCCGCTGGTCGCCTGATCAAGCCAGGGGTTGCCCGCGCTGTTGTACAACGGCGATGGGTCTGCGGCTGATGGACAATAATAGGTCTCAACCGGCTTGACGATACCCGTGGTATAAAGATGGCCCAGGTTGTAAATCCGCGTTCCATTCGTACCGAGCACATACGGACTGTAATAACTGACATTGAGCTGGGCCGGAAACACACCGCTGTCGGTCGCATAGGCATGCAGACCGATGCCCATGTTGTGCAGGTTACTGGTGCAGACCATCCGCTTGGCGGACTCGCGTGCTTGATTCAACGCAGGCAACAACATGGCAATCAACAACGCGACGATCGAGATGACCACCAGTAACTCGATGAGCGTGAACCCAGCCATGCGCACGCGGGCTTGTCGTGTTTGATCTTGCGTCAATATCATGTCGTGCCCTTTCTTGATTCAGGGGCTGCGGTTGATGCACGTTCCACAATGCGTGGCGGTTCCGATAGAACCTTCGGCTTAAGGGCAGGCTTATGAATGCGATCAATCAAACGACGCAGGCCTTTCATGGCCAGGTCCAGCACATCCCAATCCACGGTGGTCAGTGGCACGTGCGCGTGCGCGGCAATATCCAGATTCATCATGCCCATCACGGATAATTCTCGTGGCACTTGAATGCCCGCATCGCGCGCCGCCGCAACCGCACCGGCCGCAACGTCATCATTCGTACACACAATCGCCGTAGGCCGATCATCATTCGAGGCCCAGGTTTTCATCGCTGCCGTTAGCCCCGCATAGCCCCGCGAAGCACTGGGCACGTCATCGGGCATATCAATCTTTAACGCGTCGGTGACCGGCAGCCCCAACGCCATCATCTCGTCGTGATACCCCGACACCCGCCAGCGCATCTGAGGCAACGTATGGTTCACCAGAATCCCAATGCGCTCATGCCCCAACCCGGCCAAGTAGCGGACTGCCGTTCGCATCCCTTCATAGCGCTGATCAATAAAACAATCAAACCCTTCGATCGGCTCCTCACCGCAAAGCACGACGGGCTTGTCTTTAACCACATCTCGAAGAATGTCCCCAACGCCATCGACCACCGAGTACACAAGAATCCCGTCCACATTGTGCATCAGAAAATCATCGAGAATCCAACGGAAGTCATCCGGATTGCGATGATGAGCAGTCATATGCATGCGATAGCCTGCCTTGCGGGCAACCAGCTCGACCGGGTCAATGTGTTTGAAGAAACCGGGCACCGCTAACCCGATCGTCTCGGTTTTGGCCCCGCGCAATGCCCGTGCCATCCGGTTGGGGCGATAGCCCATTTCCCGGGCCACAGCCATGATCCGCCCACGCGTCTTGGGCGAAACAAAACCGACGCTGCGGTTATTCAACACCCGTGAAACGGTTGTATGCGACACATCCGTCTTCTTCGCGATGTCAATAATCCGAACGCTCAAGACCGCACCTCTTGGGGGTAAAAACCCAACGCACACGTGAAACGCACACGTGAAACGTCGGGGTCATTCTAACCCCTTCCCGTCACCTGTCAAGGAATTTTTCAGCTCACAAGCCAATTTCCCCAAGAACCGCCCCGCGTCATCCGTACAAATCGTTTTATTCAAACACCTTAAAACCCTAGCCCCCGAAAACATCACGATCACGCCCTAGCGACTGATACCCATCCCGATAAAAACTCGCGCGTCGTTATGCCGCCGCTTTTTTAGCGGTGCGAATCATTGAATAAACACAAGCCCTCACGCCGCCATAAAGTCGGCGGCTAACGTGTGAGTTCCTGGATGAAAGGCATATGAGGCAGCTTATCCATCACTGCAATTTCCAATGCACGCATCACACGTATTGCCAAAATTATTCACATCGCCCACGTAATGCCGCCTCCATAAGCAACACAACACTTCCCATTCACATCACGCTCAAAACATTCACGCATCACGACACTCAATGATGCGCAGTGCCGCACAACGACAAAGACCTTCGCTTTTTCCGCAAAAAACACCGCGTTTTATGACACGCCCCGCACATGAAATATCCTTCATGTCAGATTTAGCAAGGCTTCATCTGCAATGCCGATGATAGTGCCATGACATCAACGCGAGTGATGCAAACCCATCGCCGCGACCAACCCTGTCCAGGCCGCCTTGCACGACACGTAGGTCACGCAAGCAGCCAGACATTAAACATACAAGGAGATTTATCATGTCAAAATCAACCGACACGAATCATGAAGCCGATATGGCCAGCGAACTCAAATCGCTCAAAGAAGATCTGATGGCCGTGAAGCAGGACATTCACAACGTCACCACTGGCGCGTTGCAACAAGGCCGTGAAGTGGCAAGCCATGTCAAAGATCAGGCCGCAGAACAGCTCGATCAACACGTAAAAAGCACGCGTGATTATGTGCAAAAAAATCCGCTGACCTCCACGTTGGTCGCAGCGGGTGTGGGCATCGTCGCAGGCGTGTTGTTGGGCCGAAAGTGATTGGGCAACAACCACCATCGCCATTCCTCGCATGGATGATGTGACGTCACTCATAGCATCATGACCTCACAGACTCAAAGACTCATAGACGACTCATGTGTATGCACGGATGCAAGTTGGGCGAAGCGTAGCCAACCATCAAACCGATCGGCCTACCTTCGCACAACCATCACGCATGGCAAACAAACCCCAAGGCCGTAGGGCGGACCACGACGTCCGCCCTACCCACCGCCCAAACGCCTGATGCAAGACGGCCACCGCATAACGCGGTTTCCCCAACCATTCATGTAGTAATGCCGTCATCATTTTGCTATGACACTCGTTGTATTCGTTCAAGAAACGCCCCGCAAAACCGCTTCAAACAAACATCGTCTCGAAAGGAAATGTCGTGATCCGCTCGCTAAGCAAACTCGTCGTCCGCACTGCCGAATTGATTGAGGCTGAGGGTCGCGTGGCTCGCCACGAAGTGATCCGCATGCTGAAAATCACACTGCTCTACAGCCTGGCATCAGTGCTCGTTCTCGGTGCGGTGATCGCATTGGCTGTGGGTCTGTACACCGCATTGGCAACACTAACTACCATCGGCATCGCCTGGGCATTGGTCGGCGTACTCCTGTTGGCCTGCTCGTGCGCCGCCGCACTCATCGCGCAACGGCACGAATCCCTATAACCCCCCCCACCCCACCCCCACCACCACTCCCCCATTCCCCCACACACTTACCCCCGCTACCGAATCCCTAAATTTTCTCCGCGTTTCTTTCGTGTCATCTTTTGCCTGCATGTTTCATCTGCGTCGCCATCGCACCACGTGAGCCAAATACCGAATACCGAATACCGAATACCGAATCATACGCTTTCACCACTTACCACCAATCACCTTGCCATGACCCGCCAACCTCACACATCCCGTCGCCACCCCGCTGACGCCTTGGCCGATGCCAAGCGCGCGATCTATGACAACCCCACTTCCTCCGCCCCATCCGCTCCCACGCAATCACGCGCGTCGCGCACGCCCCCCACGCCGCCCACGCCGCGCCAAACGCTAAACGCACAGCCCCACCGTTTGAGCCACCATTCAGACAACCGCGTTCACGCAAACCACAGCCGCCAGCAATATCCGATTGACATGGGGGTTGATCATCAAACCGGCCATGCCCCCAATCATGATCCGAACCATGACCTCGACGACAGCCTGGCCGATTGGGTTGAACAAGCCCGCGACACGGTCCGCAATCATCCGCTGATTTGTCTGGGCGCCACCGTCGCCACCACCGCCGCGATGGCTAAATTCTCGTTCGTTCGCAAAGCCGTCTGGACCACCACCCGCATCGCCGGCCGACTCGCCCTGGCCAAACTCCTGAGCAACAAACGGTGAACGGTGAACTGTGAGAAATAAGTTTTTAACCACAGAGACACAGAAAAAAAGGCGGGGAAAAGACAAGGGCAAAAGACAAGGGAAAAAGACAAGAAAGAAAAAGAACAACGAGGCAGTGATACGGATTACGATAAATACTCGCGCGTAGATTTTTATTAGCTCCCGGTGAATACCGGGAGTTTGTGTAAAGGGAAAATTGAGGCCGCGCGAGTTTTTAATGGGATGGGTATGAGACGGCGAGAAAACAACGGGAGCTTTTGTCCACAGATTTCACCGATGGCACAATTTTTTATTAACCCGTTCTATCGCGTTCATATTCCAAACGCAGCGACTCGATGTTTAGCGGGCGACGCACAGCGTTCCGTTTTGAACCAGTTCAAACCAGAAAGACATCTGTATTGAAATAACGCAAATCGCTACGATTGGATTAAGAATGCGCCAACCGATTCGATAGAGCGCCAAATCTAACGCATCCCACAAAAACAACGATACGACCGCACATTAGGACTCAGCATTTGAACGTAAAAAAGTCTCACGTTCGAACGGGTTATCGTGGTATGGATCCAAGCCTTCAATCATGTCACCTACGCAACAACCAATCTTTTTCTAACAATCAGCGCCATCTGTGAAATCGGTGAAATCTGTGGACAAAAGCTCCCGTTGTTTTCTCACCGTCGCACGACCCTATTGTTCTCGCTGCCCCTTGTCTTATCGCTGCGATTCTATGGCTAATCCTCTGCCCATATTTCTATTCCTCCCCCCCGTGGGCTTATGATTTTTCTGCTTCGTCGTCGTCATCGACTTCTGCGGTGATGTCGAGGTCGTCGAGGTTGGCGTCGACGCCAATGCCTTTGGATTCGAGAACTTTGCCGTGGATTTCGAGGAACAGGTCAGTGTTTTCCTTGAGGAATTTCTTGACGTTCTCCCGACCCTGGCCCAGACGGACATCGCCGAAGTTGAACCATGCCCCGCTCTTGTTGACCACGTCGCACTCGACAGCCAGATCGAGCAGGTCGCCGGTGGCACTAATGCCTTCGTCGAACATGATGTCGAACTCTGCCTGACGGAAAGGCGGAGCCATTTTGTTTTTGACGACACGAGCCCGAACGCGGTTGCCCACCGCGACGTCGCCTTCCTTAATAGAGCCGGTGCGACGAATATCGACGCGAACGGATGAATAAAATTTAAGGGCACGACCGCCGGGCGTGGTTTCCGGATTGCCGAACATGACGCCGATCTTTTCACGGATCTGGTTGATGAAGATGACGGTACATTTGGATCGGCTGATCGCGGCGGTGAGCTTACGCATGGCCTGACTCATCAAGCGAGCTTGCAGACCGACGTGGGAATCGCCCATTTCGCCTTCGATTTCCGCACGCGGGATCAAAGCCGCCACCGAGTCAACGACCACCAGATCGACCGCGTTGGAACGCACGAGCAATTCGCAAATTTCCAACGCCTGTTCGCCGGTGTCGGGCTGACTGACCAGCAAGTCTTCGAGGTTGACACCGAGTCTGCGTGCCCATGACGGGTCGAGTGCATGTTCAGCATCGATAAACGCCGCGACGCCGCCAGTCTTCTGAGCACTGGCAATCACGTGGAGGGTGAGGGTGGTTTTACCCGAGGATTCCGGGCCGAATACTTCAACGACACGACCGCGTGGCATGCCGCGTCCGCCCAGGGCCAGGTCGAGGCTGATCGATCCGGTGGAAATGCCGGGGACCACATGGCTCGGGTCATCGTCGAGCCGCATGATCGAGCCTTTGCCATAGCTTTTTTCGATTTGCGACAGGGCACGATCGAGAGCGAGAGCTCGTCCTTTTTCGGAAGTATCGATCGGGGCGTTGGAAATAGCGGTAGATGAATTGCTGCGTCGGGCCATGGTGGCTCCAGATTTAGAAGACGATGATTTTCGGCCGTTGCGTCCGTTGGTTTTCGCTTTCGCGGGGCTGACGGGTGTCGCAAGGGCAAGTGATTCGACGGCACTACTGACCATAACGAAGCTCCTCGAGGTCGTCAATGTTTGATAGGTGTTAGGATACACTATGTTCGGCATCTGTCAAGGGGTTTTGTAAAATTTTTGTTTGGTATGGCGAGTGGGGGCCAAATGTCGTCATAACCATAGGTGGGGCGATCGATAACGACAGAAACTTCAGGCTCCAGGCCGGCTATGTTTACTGCTGATGCGAATGTATGAATTCATAAATTTTCTTGACGACGTCTTGGGCATGAGGAGTAAGCTCGTCGTAAGCCTTCAAATGACGAATCGCTTTTCGACAAAAACCATCCTTATCTTTGATTGTGCCTGATTCCGCCATGTATGGATGGCCTGATTTGCTTTTACGACAAGAGGGGTTGTCATCATCAAAAAATACTGCTTCAATGTATTCGCCGATTGGTGCATCGATTAGTTCTTGGCCAAATTCTCCACAGGGCTCAATTTCCTCACGGTCCTCGCGTTCTTCATAATCGCGCACCACATCCAAAATAGTTTTTTCGCTGAGCAGGTTTTCAATTTCCCGCACTGGCAACCTCAGAAAGCGATCGCCAAGTTTTGTCTGCAATCTTTGTGCTCGATCATCTTTCCATGCGGCACCATCACTATCACAAATCAGAAATCCTGACGAGCAAAGGTAAGCCACATTAATCGCTTCCTCATCATCATCGGCAGCGATGGACCAATGCACCATGTTGGCTCCGCCGTATTCCACGAACGAAAAATGAATATCTTCAAGATATCGCGCCTGATCGGGGCTTAATGTTTCTAGGTACAGTTTCAAAAAATGGCGAATATAAAGCCGGTCCGTAATGCCTTCCACCCAGATGGTACAGTTCGCCAGCAAAACAGATGAGTTGTGTATCCCCAACTCTCTCAACAACGGCCGACGGTCATCGCTGACTAACTTAATCGTAAAATTGGGATCCGTCTCAATCACGTCGTCTTTCAACTCAGGCAACTCAGACGTCAGGCGGTAGACGCTGATATCTGACGTTTCAAGCGTCATGTCAAGGAATTGTTGACTGTGCGTCGTGACGAAGACCTGTCGGTTCTCATGGTGAGGCCCATCGAGTATGAACTCCACAAGCAATCGCTGTAACCCCATATGCAAATGCATCTCTGGTTCTTCGATCACAAATATCGTGGGTTTATCGCCCAACAGAAACATCGGAAGTGTCAAAAGCACGATCTGAGAAATACCATCGCCGACCTCATGGATCGGCCTTTCCCGAGCATCGCCAATTTTGATATGTAACGCATCTTGATTCCCCGCATTATCCTCAAAGGGGATCAGGGCAATCGGCTTACTATTAAAAAACCGCTCGCCCAAAAACTTCTCATACTCCGCAATCCGTCGTCGATCCGCCAACTGACCAAGCAGATGTGATCTCACCAGCGCGTAATAATCCTGGCCGGTAATTATCTGACGCTTTAAGTGTGATTCGATATCTTTAGCCCGATCAGCACCAAAGATTTCATCCGATCTGCCAACGCTAAAGTAATCCTTGTGTGTTCGAACCCCCAAATGGTCTACCGTATCCAGGATTCGCAGCGATCTTAATATGGGGATATAGGCTAATCGTGGCCAATTTTCTGATTTGTCTGCAATTGCATCGGTTAATTTGTGAATATTTTTCCGATACCTTCCTGTAAGTTTATTAAGTTTCTTCCCGCGTTTAGTCTTGAATTCACTGTTACGCAAACCAAGCGGCCGATCCTGCGTTTTTACCCTATATACACTCCAACCCGGATAATCACATGGAAAACTGTCAAAAAGAATACAAGGTATATCCTTTAGCATTATCAACCAAGAAACAGATGGATCGTCCCCATCTTCAAAAAAATCTCGCAACTGAATCTGGCTTTCATATAAGTCCCCCATCGCACCAAAACCTGGAATGCAGTTCGGTTGCTCTTTTGCAAACCAAGATCGCAACAACCTGCTTTTACCGGAATTGGTCGGCCCGACAAAGACGTTTAATGAAGAAAGCAAGGGAATACGTTTGTCACTGAATTCTGGAATCCCCGGCAAGTTTTGCCGCTCGACAGAATAATTTGCATGAACGGTCTCTGGCAATTCCCATTCGCGAATCAGTGGAGCCATAGCGTGTTCTCAACAAAACGAGGTTTACAATGACCGTGCCGGAAGAGGCACAAATATCATTCATAATAGGCTTTTCGCCAAGCTTCGCTCGAACACGCCATACGACTCAATCATGGAAACGATATTGCCTTTAAACTCCTCAGGGATTAAATTTCCCGCGTTAGTCGACGTGAACGCCTTGGCCGTATCGGGGAATTCACTCTTGATCGCATCAGCTGCCCAGGTCATGCTCGCCGCTTTGGCCATCACAAACAAGCCGAACGACCGGGCCTGATCCTCGCTGCCGAACAAACCGCGATAGCGTCCGTTGCGTGGATCAAACGCCACGCTCTTGATCGCTTTGATTCGATTCTCGATGGTTTTCGGCAAGCCAAGCATTTGCGATTCAAGCTGTTGCACTGCTGCATTGAGTTTGGATTGATCGGCCAGCGCGGCTTTCACTTCGCCGAGTAGCTGTTTGGTTTCTGAATCTAATAATCCTTGTGGCATAATTTGCATCCTTGCACTTCACACGATTGCGCACCCAGCATCGTCAGATTTGCGCTAAAGTTAAAACGGGGCCATACTTGTCGCTTTCTGGTTGCTGCCAAGAAAGGAGACGCTTATGGACCGGTCACGTTGGATCATCATACGTCAAGCGATTCACAGCGAAGCGCGTCGGCTTGGGCGTTTGCCGCGGGCTCAATTCTCTGACGCACTGATCGTCAAACTTCTGCTCTGGGCCGTCGCGCACGATCGGCCGTTGTGCTGGGCGTGTTGTCGCGAACATTATCACGGGCCGATGCGGCCGCGTCGGTTGCCATCGGTCAGTCAGTTCACGCGTCGGGTCAAGACCGATCGCGTACAGCAGTTGTTGCAACGCGTTCACGATCGACTCACGCGTGGCGGTTAGTCTACGTCTACGTCTGCATCTGCATCTACATTTGCATCTGCGTCATGGTTGGCATTCGATGGCAAGTCGTTGCCGGTCAGCGGTGCGAGTAAAGATCCCGACGCCCAACGTGGCTACGCGATCG
>JAUHYI010000051.1 GCA_030426385.1 Phycisphaerae bacterium | reverse complement strand
ATTTGACGAGATACGACTGACACCACAGGCCCTGAGCACTTTTGGCAACACCATTCCCGAGCCCGCAACGATGTCGATCATGGGACTGGGCGCACTGATGCTGAAACGGCGACGCCCATAAATCTCGCAACAAAAAATCCAACAAAAACAACACCCAAAACAACCTACAAAATAACCGCTAGACAGGACGCATTAATGACCGCCCAGTCTTGTGGTTTGTAGATAAAAAGCTATGCCGGCATAGCTCGCGAAAATGATCGATTTATGATTCTGCCAATCATGATGACACGCCCCCAGTCGCGCTGAAACTATTGTAGATGCAATCCCTCCCTCTTCGAGGTCCGCAAAAGTACCCATGTTGGTCAACACCCATTTTCAGCAGTTTTTATTGCCTCGATTTTCTTCTGCGCGAAGCCGTATTGAATCGGGGGTGTGGTCGGTTAGTTCGACGGCACTGTCGGTCAGACAAAGCCCTCCGCTTGCGGAACACAGAAAGTTTGAAGATGTGGGTTCGGATGAATTTGAACTGGTGACAGAATCCCCTCATTGCTGGGGCCGTTTGTTTGATCAGTGCTGGTGGAAGGTTTCACTGCCGTCACTAGAGAGTGAAGCAACAGGAAGTCGGTATCTTTGCTGGCGTGATCAGGCAGAGGCGACCGTATACGTGGATGGATTGCCTTATTACGGTATCGATCCGGGGCATCACTATGCGCCACTGCCGGACCGAGCGAGCGCTATCGTGATCGAATCGCTGTGTGCGCGCACAGGCATATGGGTTGACGGTGAATCGCAAGGGATCGACCCGGTGGTCGGCAGCGAATTCAACGGAGCGTATCTGGCCACACGTAATGATGATGCGTGGCATGCGTTAATCGATCTTGATGTGTTAATGCAATTGGCAGAGACCCTGAACAAGCCTGAGTACGCGCCTGAGCATGACATGTGGGAGGCAGGAGGATGGCGTCCCGATTTGACGGCGGCTGACCCGTTACTGCGTCGGTTGATTGATCGGATGAGCCATGCGATTGACGCGCTCGAGACGAAAGGTTTGGCGGCCTGCCGAGAGTCATTGGCACAAACGATCAAAGATTATCCAGCTTACCCTGACGCCATGAAAACGGTTCTCATTGGGCACGCTCATATCGATTTGGTGTGGCTTTGGCCTGAGCGGGCGGGAGAATTCAAAGCAGTCCACTCACTTGCGAATGCACTGAGGATGATTGAGCAGTATCCAGAAGTTGTCTTTGGTTATTCACAGCCTGCCAGCTACGAAGCTGTCGAGCGTCGCAGTCCCGCACTGATGAAGCGAGTGCGTGAACAGATCGACGCGGGGCAGTGGGAGCCGACAGGCGCGATGTATGTTGAATCTGACGTGCAGTTGCCTTGTGGCGAGGCTTTAACACGCGCGTTTGAATTGGGGCAGGCAGGTTTCCGTGATTTGCGTGGCAAAGATAGTAAGTGCGTTTGGCTGCCGGACGTCTTTGGTTACAGCGCTTGCTTACCAACCATCATGGCCGGTTTCGATGTGCCGTATTTCTATACGACGAAACTGCATTGGTCCGGGTCGACGAAATTTCCCTACAGCAGCTTCAAGTGGGTGGGCATGGACGGCAGTGAAGTGGTCTCGCACATTTCATGGAACCACTACAACCAAAGCATCACACCGAAAGAATTTAAAAACTGTGCGTATCAACACCGCCAAAGTGCCGTGCATGACGAAGGCTTGTTCCCTACCGGCTATGGCGACGGAGGAGGCGGACTCAACGAACAGATGTGCGAACGTGCCCGTCGGCTAAGTAACATCGCGACGCTGCCGAAAGCCGAGTGGGGTACGATCGAAGGTTTCTTCGATCGCTTGGCCCAAAAGGCTGATGACTTGCCATCGTGGCGAGGCGAGATGTACCTCGAGTTTCACCGCGGCGTACAAACAACGCATAGCGATCTAAAGTCAGCGTTCCGCGCGGCTGAACGAGGCTTGCAGACATGGGAAGCAGTGCGTTGTGCGACCGGCGGTGGGCCCATTGACGAGCAGGCGTGGAAGCGGGTTTGCTTTGCGCAGTTCCACGACCTTATCCCCGGCAGTTCGATTGCTGAAGTGTATGAAGAAGCGGTGCCGGAGTTGATGCATATTGCGGCGGATGCGATGACACGCGCAAAGGAAGAACTCGAAGCCGTCGAAGGCCAAACACCTCAAGATTGTGTGTTCAATCCATTGCCCATGGCGCGACGTGAATTGATTGATGGTCAGTTGGTAACGCTGCCACCATTGGCGGGCGTAAAGGTGTCGTCACTGAAGCCGATCGAAACCTCCGACGTTCAGGCAACGACGACGAGTCTGGACAACGGCCGAGTCCGCGTGACATTCGATGCCGCAGGCCAGATCGAATCGTTCGTGGTCGATGGCGAGTCGATTGCGTTTGCCCAGCCGGGCGCGGGGGTGTGGACGTTCCCGGATGTGCCGTCGGTCTTTGATGCCTGGGACATCGATCGCTACACCCTCAGTAACGGCACGCTGCATGACGGCAAGGTCGAAGCGACAGTGAACACCGAAAGCGGCTTTGCGTCTGTGGCGTTTCAACGAAGCCTCGGCGCGTTGGGATCGATCACCGTGTGCTATCGACTTGAAGCTGGCAGCGCCGTTCTGCGTCTTGAGATCGATCTGGATATGAAGACGCCACAGACGCTTGTGAAACTGGCATTTCCAACACAGTATCGTGGACGAGAGGCTCGCTACGGCGGGCCGTTCGGCAGCGTCAAGCGGCCGCAGTGGCCCGGCCCGCTGAACAATGAAGCGATGTTCGAGAATCCAGGAAGCCGATGGGCATGCGTGTCGGACGACACGGAGCGCGAAGGGTTGATGCTGATCACCGAATCCAAGTACGGCTTCGGCGCGAGAGAAGGTCTCCTCCACGTTTCGCTCGGACGAACTGCATTGGTTACGCCTAATAACATCGTCGGTGACACAGCCACGTTGAGTTCAGGAAATGTCGAGCGTCGATATGCCGACATGGGGTCGCAGCATATCTCTTTGGCGATAGGCCGGTTCAACGCTGATGCTCCACGCCACGAGCAACCCGCCGCTTTGGCCGATCAATTATTTACACCGGTGTTGCATTACCAGGGTATTCCGGTTGACGCAGGCTTACAGCATATCGAAGGCCCAGCCTCGCTAATTCCCTGCTGGGCCAAACCCGAATACGACCATGGTTGGACACTGCGGCTCCACGAAACACTGGGCTGCCGCGGACAACTCCGCGTCGAAGCGAAAGCCAAACGGATATCGCGCACTGATCTACGCGGTATTGAATGCACAACCAATAACCAAGTCACGAATCAGTATGCAATCAAGCCCTACGAACTGGTCAGCCTGAGTATTAAACAGATCAGGGCATACTCGCATAACATTCGCTACTCGCGGGGAAGGTCTGTTTCTACGATGCCACCCAGATCGTCGGCGTTAACGTGACCGAGTACACGACCGTCGTCGAGGATGTCACGTTCTTCGACAGCGAGACGTTTGAACATGCGGTTGAGATCCCAGATGCCGCCGATGAAGAACCACACCGTCGAAACCACACCGATCGCCGACGCTACGATGATGTTGGTCAACAGGAACCAGTTAGCCCACCACGCCAGAGGCCAGGGACTCACCGTACTCCAGATCAAGACAACCAGCCACGAGCCGAAGCTCCAACCCAACGTATAGATCAGAACGGACCACGACAAGAATTTGTCTCCGCGGGTGAACTGGTCATCAATACCCAACAGGACTTTCAATGCACCGCGCAAGCTGCGTGGCGGTCTGGCGGGCAAGGGTTGGCCGGGTGCGCGGTCCGATTCGCGACGGTACTTGCCGCGGTGCAACATCCGATCAAGGTTATAGTTCTCACGAAGGGTCAATAGCGACACGACGACATACGCGGTGATAGACAGCACCATCGTCAGAAAGTAAACCTCCTGGCCATTGATCGGGAATGCCTCGGGCGTAATGCGCCATTTGATGATCGGCTCGAAGGGGCTACTGATACCCTCAACACCCCACGTCACCCATTGCAGCGCAGTCGTCGATTGAGCCAGCATGGGGTATATCCAATCCGCCCAGTATTGTTGGCCGAGGAATCCGCATACCGCCAGGCCCGAGCCGGTCATCATCGCGGCCCAGGCGCCAGCGGTGGTTCCTTTCTTCCAATACAACCCACCCAGGATCACGGCTCCGGCACCGCCCAACCAGATACTGCCCGTGAGCGCGAAGAACATCAGGATGTACGTCACCTGCCCGAAGTACATCGAGAAAAAGAATGCGAAGATCGCCACACCCGTGATACAGGTACGCAATAGCCAAAGTTGTTGACGTGGCGCAAAGGGTTTTTTGCGGAACGGTAAAATCAAATCCTGAACAATGATGCTCCCCCAGGAATGCATGTAAGTCGTATCCGTCGAAAGCATCAGGAAAATCATTAACGCACAGAAGATTCCCGTCACCCCCATCGGCAACAGATCGCGCAATGCCACCGGCACCAGCATCTGGTCATAGATCGTGTTGTAGAGTTGGGTGTCTTTGGCGTCCAACGCGGTGACGCGTTCATCAACCAGTGCTTGAGTAACCTCAATACCGCTGGCATAGTCCGACTGTGGTTGGATGTCGTTGAGTGCCTTCCAACTAAGATGGATATCAGTCGCGGCGGCTTGGTCGCCATAGGCTGCATGGTGCATGTACGTGTACGCCGCCACCGCCAGCAAGATAATCATGAGCGTAGAAAACCCAGCTCGCCAGGTCCCCAGGATGGTGCCCATCTTTTGTTCGTGCGGGGTGGCCGCCGCGGCGTTATAGCCACTGGTACCGGCCCATGACATCCGGGAATACACACTGCCCATGATTCCAACCAACACGAAAAACAGGTTGAAGTCGCGCAGATTATGAATGTCATAAGGGTCAAGCATGGATTCGCCTACTGGGCGGTCCATCAGTGATGGAGCCATCTGGTCGAACCAAGGGAACATAAGAATGATCGCAATCACAACCACCATGTACAACGGGTAGCTCAAGATTCCAAGCACGCAGTCCGTCGTCATGATTGTGATCTGCCCACCCATGCACACAATGATCACTGCCAAAGAAAGAAACCCCGCCATCAGTAGGCCGAAGGTGGGCCAGCTCATGCCAAGAAACGCGACGTGTGTGGGAAGATCCAGAAAGTAAACCAGGAAACGTGCCCCCACTGCCGGAAATAACGCATAGTTGATAATGCCTGAAATGGATTGCAGAATCGCTGCGAAGATGCGGAACGATTTTGAATATCGAATTTCAAAAAATTGCCCCATCGTCATTGCCCGCGATTCACGGTAGCGATAAATGGCAAAACCCGTGAGTACAATCAGCAATCCAATCGGGATCGAAAGCTGAGACCAGAAACTGATCGCAAAGCCGGAGTTGTAGTACAACTCAAACATGGCCACCGCACTGATCAACCCCATCCCCGCTTCACCCGATGCCACAGCCACAACGTACCGCCCAGCCACACGCCCAGCCGCTAAAAAATCCGCCACACTTTTAACGTAGCGCCGCGTGCGCATACCGATGTACATCACGATCATCATGGGAAACACAACAATAAGCCAATCGATCCAAGTCATAGGGAATCCAACAAAGAAAATGGGGGGGGAATGTGATGGCATACGTCGCCAATCGCTCGAGCGACCTGCTTTATACAATGTCAGTGTTTATTCTGCTAGCCACGGGCCATTTGCACAGAACACGTATGAGTCCATACAAACCAATGAATGCGGCCGCTGAAAATGAAAAACCAAAAACAGTTACCTGCCAATGATGGTTTCCACACACGAAGTATCATCCAGCTTGGCCCTAAACGCTAACCATTAAGATGGCCATGTGAATAAGACACAAATGCCTGCCGAAATATAATGGGGTGGGTGGTGGGTGGGGGGGGGATGGAAATTTCGTGCATTGGTTTCGTGTATGAACGTTAGTAATTCACTGATTCACTGATTCATGGATTCTATGCGATAAACTTTCTCTTTTTGTGTATCAAATATCACGGCATCTAGTTGACCATCAAGGATGATATTCCCAGAATCTTCCTCAATGACGCGAACAGGAGAATCAGGCCATGGACTAGCCAGTGTGCATCGCGAACCGGCCAGTGACTCAATCGTTACATTGCCGATACAGCCGTCCGTTTGACTGGCAGACACCAGGAAAGCACCCTCAGCTCTAAACCGAACAAAATCAGCATCGACATCATTCGGCCATGCAGGGAAAATACGTATGCTGCCATCCCAGCTTTGCAAAAGCATTTCCTGCAGTGGAGCAATGATTCCCAAAATCTCTGTCATCGGCCCTTGCCTGCCCCAGAAACGTGTAGGCATCGGCCACAACAGACCGTTCATGTGTCGCCAGCGTTTGATCAGTTGAATCAACTCGTCAAAATCTCTTGACGGCACGAATTGCCCGCCACGCACATCCCGCATCAACGACCAGGGCAAAAACTGGATCCAATTCCATCGACGTTTGGCAAACGACCATTTGAACGGAAACCGATACCATTCCGCCGGGAGAAACTCGGGAACATTGAAGTTTTTATGCTTGGCTTCTGACGCTTCCGGCAGTGGCTCCCATTCGCTTTCGCCTTTGCCCGGAGCAAGCTTATCAACGCGATCCTGCCATTGCTCCTGCAGATCACCGTCAACACCTAAAAGTTTCGCAGCCTTGATTGCTGTTTTAAGGCATGCTTCACAATGAATGATCGTTTGGACAGAATCAGTATTGCTCTCGGGATCGCCTGTAAATCCTTGTTCGCCGAAACTCGACGGGAAGGCATGGTAATAGCCGTCTTTACCAAGCTCTAAAAAATCCGTGTAGAACAAGGCGCAGTCGCGAATAAATGGATAGCCCCGTTCGCGCAGAAAATTTATATCATTTGTATAAACATAATACCACCAATAAATTTGCATCGACCACCCGGTCATGTATGTCATTCGAGCCATCGGCGTCGTCGAAACGGGGTCTTGGTCAAGCAGCATTGGATAAGCACAAATTTGAATAAATGTGCCACGAGCATCAAAGCAATCCTTGGCGATTTTTTGGCCAATATACGTAAGATACTCCATCGCCGAAAAATAGGATTCTGTAAGCTCTAAATGGTTTGCGGTAAAAAACCCCCAGAAGCACTGCTGAAAATTGTAATTCGTATGATAGTCAGATTTCCACAATGAATAATCATTCAAGCAGCTCGGTAAAAAGAGACCTGGAGGAACAGTCCCTTTTTTATATACACATTTTGATACGTGCAATGTTTCGTACCATAAATTTTCGATAGTCTTTTCCGCGACAGTCAAGCCAGAAGCTGACCAGAATTTTTGTGCCGCTTTATAATTGTCATCCTCCCATTCTTCAAGCACAGAGCCTGTATCGCTCTCCAGAATCTTGCATATTCGACGATACTCCTGCTCACAACCTCCATCATCACTGCTGGTCGTGACGGGGATCGCTATATAACCCGAATAATCTCGTAAAGAGGGGTAATCAACCACGCCATCTCGCAATTGCCTGTCAGCGCCCACCCATCCATTCAGCAACTTTTCATAATCTTGTGGCGGTTCTGATGTGACGAGAATTCTCGCTTCATCAAGTGGGCCGGTATCGCATTTTTCCAAGCCGGGCTGATCTGTAATACAACCCATCCAGTAGCGAAACCCATCTGGAAAAATGTTATCTGGGTAAAATTTTTGCTGTATCACAAATTTGTTATCGTGCGCAATCACTTCGGGCGGCGCTAGCGGGGTCGCCTTATCATTGTTCATACCGTCAAATGCAGGGCAATTAAAATCGGCCTTCCATTTGGCGGAGAACTTGGCAAAGTCCGGATCAGGCCAGCGATAAAGCGACAGCCACACGGGTATTTCTTGAAAAAACGGCTGAGGCGGGCCGCTATTAAAACCAGACAGATTCCAGCGGACGACCAGAACATTCAATTCCGGATGTATAAAACAGTTGACATCCAGACGTTCCCCGTCGATCCATTCACAACGAATTTCGACGCGTGCTTCTGTGATAAACAGCTTCTGCGTTATCTTCAAACCTTGTAAATCTGCCGGCCAGTGCAGCGACAGCTCGCCAACAGGCTTGGCCATTGGGTATGGATAAGATCGACTCTCCGTAGCCTGCAATACCTCACAGGTTCGCTTCGGATCTTCCGCGCCACGCAATGCCTTAACGCGCCCGCCACAAGGCCCTGAAACCCAACCCTCATCACGAATACCTTTTCGCAGCTCATCAATCGTCATGGGGTCTGGGTCATTTTCTGTGGCATGACGACGGTCCCACACATCGCCTTTGCCAAATCGCCAGACTATCTCACTGTTCTTCTGATAAATACTTACCGAAAGATCACCATTGCCCAGAATAAGACCATCTTCATGGACCTCGGCTTTTTCATTTAAGACCAGAATGTGATCATGTTCAATAGCTTTTTGATGTAATGCCATCAACTATGTCCTTTAGAAAACGCCGCAACATATACAATCCTGGTAAGGAAAGGGTGTCATTGGTTTGGGGGCATAACAAAAACGTCAAGCGAGCCGTTAAGCGCGATCAGTATGCCAACCCATATAAAACTACGAAGGAATACAGCATGTTGAATCACGCTTAATAATAAAGGCGTCTATGTGAAAAACATGCATATGATGACCATGGAATTTTGACAATATATCGGCATTTGCAAACATGTGTTGATACATTATAAATCCCTTACATGATTTTCAAGACATTAACGAAGCACAATCGCCTGATCCAGAAGGTACTTTCCTTGATAGAGCTTCACGATCACCTTGCCGTGGTTTTCAATAGTTGCTCTAGCGATACCACTCTTAATATCTGCGTCAAACTTCTTATGAAGATCGTCGGGCCCAACATAATATTCAAGACGCATGTCACCCTCATAATCACTGATTTTGACCTTTAGCTCGTTTCCAATGACACCGGCGTTTAGTCGTTTGGGGAGCTCAACAATACTAATCACTTCTTTGGGTTCGACGCTTCCCGAGATGATTGTCTTGTCACCGCTATGCCTAAATTTCAATGGCGTGTCTTCAAGTGCTTCCACATAGTGGACCAATTGTTGGGTTTCAACCTCCAGCAAATCACCTTCAATAGCATCATCATTGGGGTTATATAGCGTCCAAAGACGTTTGCTCTCTCCGGGAAACGCATTTGCCATAAGCCCTTCTTGCAATGTGGGTATAAGCGGCTCGGGGTGCAGTGTATTAACAGCGTCGCCATTCTCAATGAGTACTCTGTGTGTACGCGTCATATATCGAATAGCGCTGGAACTGGCCGCGCCTCTGTCCTGCCCTACTGCATTGAAGAACGCTCTTTTGCCGCCATCTTCTTCCTCAAACCCGAAAACAATCACCTTTACCTCCGGCAATAAGAATCTCATAAAGACCAGGTTATAGGCATTCATACCACGGAACTGCGCGAAGAAAGGTACGTTCTCTCGGAATTGTTGTGTTAAATATCCATCTATGTACTGGGACATATATTCACTGCCAGCATGCTCCGCCATGACCGTGGCATCTGGATTCGCTTTGCGTGCCAAGTCGGAGCACTTCTGTAGAAATTCACCCATTTTACTGGCCGACGTTGAAGATCGGGGCGTTCCATCATAGTGATCGTGATCCTCGTTGTAGCAAGGAAAAAGCGCTGCAGCCACATCCAGGCGATAGCTGTCCGCTCCGGATTCCTCAATCACAGTGGCCATACGTTCACTGAAAAAATCCTGCCAACCAGAAACATACAAACAAGCATTATACCCACGACCGGGCATAACCCATTCATGCGTATAGTTACCATTGCTGCTCTTTCTTCCCCATTGAGCACCATGCGCCTTGCCAATACGGCTTCCCTCCCAAAGACCGACAGGCAACGTATATAATTGAATTCGGCCACCATTTTCATGAATACGGCCGATCTCATCCCGCAGGGCAGGCAAACCGCCCCTGGCAACATTGTAATCATAATCCCCATCATTATGCTTGGTTACCGTGTGTTCCGAGCTGATCGTTTTGGCAAACTCTTCCGAGTAGTCCCACCAGAACGCCCACTCTGACATGGCATCGATTTCATTGGGTCCCATTTTTTCGGCATACACATAGCGATTTTCGGACTCATTCATGAATACCGGGGGATGTCGCGAGATATAGTTGTAATTATCCCGAAACCATTGCGGCATCTCATATGACTTATTAAACCATGACGACACCCATTTTTTATAGCTATTAAAACTATCATGCCAGTCACCATGACTCACGCCAATGACAGCCACTGGTATTTGACATGACTTGTCCGCTTTGAGTTCATAGCGAAAATGCCTGATCGCCATAGCTGTTCCAGGAAGCTTGCTAAATATGTCGCCCGGATCTTCATCCGAATACGCGGACGTAGAATTTTTAACCGGGTCTTCGTTCGGGAGATTTCGTTTATTGACAATAAGATTCTTGGGCACACCTTCTTTATCACGTGTATAGGTGAAGACACCACCACCCACAACGGGATCAAAAACGCTTAAAAGCTGCATCCAGGCGAGGTGCCCATAGGTCTGCCGAATACGTACGGGCAATTTTCCAGACCACCCCGTCATCATTGGGAAAAAGTGATAGTCATCTTCCACCTTATCGCCAATACGTATGTGTTCAATCAGCGGAGCTGTTATCCCCAGTGTCAAAAGCTCTTTCCCAGTGTTGGTGGCATTTAGCGACATGGATATATAGGGAGAATTTCTATCAATCAGCAACTCTAATTTCACTAGAAATTGATTGACTTTGTTCTGCCAGACGATCTCAATACCTTCGTTGTCTGTTCCTTTTATTTTTTTAGAGCGTATCAATCGGTATTTATCGCCTTGCACATCTG
Organism: Phycisphaerae bacterium; assembly: GCA_030426385.1. GTDB lineage: Bacteria > Planctomycetota > Phycisphaerae > Phycisphaerales > Phycisphaeraceae > JAUHYI01. The sequence continues at coordinate 24,774 of JAUHYI010000051.1, read as the reverse complement.
TGCCCTGCGCATTGATTACAAAAAGACGAGATTCTTTATGCAGCATTTCGCTTTCTGTGTATTTGTTGAATAGGCTCGTTATATGACCCGACTTCATATCAATGTGACACCGCAGAAAACCATTTTCCAGGTAAGCATCGCCACCATTAATTTCGACAGATGGTTCTGTCTGATCGATCTCCTTGGCCAGCACTTTAGGAGCGGGCGGAATTGGAATGACTTTGGATAGAGTTGCTTCCTTGCTCACAACGTCACCTGGTGTGATTTTCAGGTTACGTATTTCCATCTGAGTTTCGGATTTCTTTTGTGAAGCAGCATCAAACACGACAGGAACTGCGTCCAATGGCATCGACTCGAGAGTCCCTAGCGAACTCACAAGTTTCCCGTCCAGATAGAAATCTACTGTATCAGGCCGCCGCTCAAGCCTGTCTGTCGCGCCGGGCTTCCACTCAATACGGAACGTGTACCATCTGTTTTCTTCCAAGTCAGGCGTTGCAGGCGGAGCATTGTTGAGCTGGCCATCTTTTGCTGTTTTGATGAAAAACTTACGCGTGCCATCATTGGTCAGCCAGACAACATTTTTTGCCCAGGGATCACGACTCATGAAACCGATGTAATAGTAGTTGTCATTCTTAAAAGAATTAAACCGAGCATCGACTTCCAATACGCCGTATTGATATTTCGTCTTCGATGTGACGCGTTCGGCCCCGATATCCTTGCGCAAGATCAAGCCTTTGCCATCGTCGACTACGCAGTCTGGTCGCGGCAATTTCCACTCACGCTCATTGAATAGAACCGCTGGTCCTTCTGGCGACTGTGGCTTCTTGCCTGCATCAGGATCAGTCATATTGTTTCCTTTAACCGGAGCTGCCACTAGAACCCCCATGCTCAATAGCATCAAAAAACATGTGAGTACATACGTCTTGAATGGTCGCATAATTTTTCCTTTAGGAACAAAATCAAAAATTTATGACAAGCTTGGGCTTAAACACACCTGTTTGCATGTGTCGTCGGAGTGTATATTCGAAACATACTTTTGCGCATGGAATCAGTTCGGTTTCAAGCTATATAAGCCATCAGATGCAGCACTCATCTTGTCGCAAGCTACCTCTCACGAGTATCGATAGCACACAAGGCGCGCAAACCTATAGACACCTCCCTGGCGAATGGCTTCACGCCGTTACTTGCAGGGAGTACGCGAGCAACTTGCGTCACTCAATATATTTATCCCGAAACGATATCCCGCCTCCAGGCCCGCATGCCACACAATCTATTGTTTAAGAACAATATGATGGTTGGAGCGAGCTGGATTTGTCTTTCCTTAGTTACCTTTAATACTGTGTTTATTGGTGGCCACGCATACTTTCTTTGGCCTTCATAGTATTTTGCAGCCCGGCTTGTATTAGCTATTGCTTGGAAACATCATCAGGCAGTGTTGCCGGCATAAAATTCCCCTGGATATATGATCGGCCCGCGTTTCCAGTATTTATTATCCAATTGGTCGTACAGCATCATCACCGCTTCTCTCACCATATGATCTACAGGCATAATTACCGCAGTCAAGCGTACGTGAGACAGGCGAAGATCTTCATCACCACCCACAGTAGCTACTGCGACGTCTTCTGGTACCTTCAAACCCATATTCCACAGAGCTTCTATAGCTGCAACCGCAGTACAGCTATTAAACGCAATTAGTGCGGTCGGCGTTTCCTCTTTGGGCCGGCGCATCATTTCGTAGGCTTCTTTCTGGCCGCTTGAGTACTCTGTTTCGCACTGGATGTACATGTTTTCTTCTGCATGAATACCATGTTTCTTCAGCGTATCTCTATAGCCTTTATACCGCGAGCTGTTCATATCCCAGCCGAGGTAGCCGATGCGTTTGTGCCCTTTTTGGATCAAGTACTCTGTGAGGTCTGCTGTTGCCTTAAAGTTGTCCATCGTGACAAGATAGTCATCAAGCCCAGGAAGGCCACGCCCCATTAATACGAACGGCACGTTTGCGTCTGACAGCCGCTGATAGAGACTTGGATCAGTTCGAGCGCCACATGACCTGACGATAACGCCATCCACGCGCTTCTCTCGCATAAGCCGAACTTCGCGATCCTCTTTCACAACATCATCAAGGTGCTGGCAAATGAGCGAGCTGTAGCCATTAACACCCAACAGTTGCTCGACATCGCTAACCATTTTCGCAAAATAGCCCACGTCAAAGCGAGGCACGATGACACCGATCACTTGTGTCCTACCATTGACCATTGCTTTAGCAATGGAATTAGGGTGATAGTCATACCTCTCCATCAACAATTCGACATGGTCGAGGGTTTTTTTGTTGACGAGATGTCGAGCGTGAAGACAGTTGTAAATCGTACTAATACTCACGCCGGCGAGCTCGGCCAGTTGTCGCTGAGTGACTTGACCTACCTGCGTAGGCTTTTTGACCAGCTTGCCACCCCCACCCTTTAACGGCCGGCTTTTCAAACCCGCTGTGTTTGAAACTATGGTCACACTCATATTCGCATCCATCCTCAATCCGCCATGCTCGTCATGTTCACACTTTAGTAATCATAACACATCCTTTTTAAGTACGGCATTAAATTACACGAATGATATGGCAGTGTCAAGATAAACGCACATATCTGGAGGCAAAGAGATGCATAATACGGCGATATTCCCAAACCATATCACGACCTTAATATCTGCATTTATTATGGTTACGGAATATCTTCCAACATTTTTCCGTTCTCTCATCCAGGTTCCTGATTCAGGTCTTGACATTGATCGGATTGGGGGTTAAAATTGTGTACGTACACAATAAATACCGCCCCTTGTCTCGGTCGCGTCGGTGTGATCTTCGCGTGACTGGAGCAACGGGGGCATGTGTGTGGGGGGGGCGTGGGGGGTGGGGGGTCAAGCCTTGGGCTCGAGCGGGCCTGATTTTTCAATGTCATCTCTCTTTGGAGGTTCGAAGAATGAAAACACTCATCAAACTCAAAACAATCGCGGCCAGCTTTACGCTTGTCATCGGCTTAGCCATCAATCTGGCAGGCGTCGCACAAGCTGATTTCCTCGGTGTGGCTGAATACGCCGACACCGTCAGCACCAAGGCGTTGTATCACCTCAACCAAACCAGCGGCACAACCGCAAACGACGACAACAGCTCAGGCAGAAGTGCGATTAACGCGTCGCTTGAAAACAGTCCTGTATGGACCACCGGCGTGCTGGACAATGGGCTTCACTTTACACGCAACTCAACCCAGCGATTGAACATGGGCAATGTTCTGAATACGGGCAGCTTCACGCTGGAGTTTTATTTCAAATGGGATTACATCTACACCAGTGAGCTCGGCAATTTTTTTGGCGCTGACAGCACCCTCTTTGCTCGAGGCGGTCTGATCACACATGACCCGGCGCCGGCGACGGCCAAGGTCACATTCGGCGTTCGCGACGGCAGCGGGAACTGGCGCCAGATCGACGGCGGTGATACTTACAGCCTTGATACAGACTGGCATCACCTGGCCTTTGTACGTGAGTATGATGCGGGCAACAACCAGACCAGTATTCGCTATTACCTCGATGGCCAACTGGCAGCCAACACCAGTTGGGCGGGCGGATACTGGACAACATCGAATCCGCTGATCATTGGCCAGACCATTGGCGGCACATTTGACGAGATACGACTGACACCACAGGCCCTGAGCACTTTTGGCAACACCATTCCCGAGCCCGCAACGATGTCGATCATGGGACTGGGCGCACTGATGCTGAAACGGCGACGCCCATAAATCTCGTAACAAAAAATTCAACAAAACAACACCCAAAATAACCTACAAAATAACATCCAAAATAACCGCTAGACAGGACGCATTAATGACCGACGTTTCCGGATGGGTTTTGAGTCATCATCACGGCACGCCCCGCCACTCGCCAGCGATGGCGTGCTGGTAGAAGAAGTTTGCGAGTAACTGGTGCTAGATACTTGCTCGCGTTTGAGGCGAAGGTTGCATCTGTTTTTACCTGCATATGCAGGGTGTCGCAATGGCTCATTCGGTTTAAGTCCATCGAGTTCACACAGGCCAAGGAGATGTATACGCATGCATATGAATGCGAATAACACAAGTTCTACTTTTGATGGTCGTCATGCTGAATGTGGGAGCGCGTCACAAAAAAAATATCGAGACAGTAGTGGATTCACGCTCATCGAATTGCTTGTTGTTATTAGCATCATTGCCTTGTTGCTCGCAATTCTTCTTCCTGTTTTAAGTCATGCGAAAGAGTCCACCAAGCGCATCGTGTGCCTGTCGAACATCAGGCAGATCGGTATTGCGTGGCAGATGTATCTTGACGATTCGCCTGGCGAGATGTTCCCCGATGATACGACATCCATGCCGCCGCCGAACGAGGCCAATTCGCCTCGCTCCTGGTGGAACTATGGCGGTCAGGCAGGGTACGGTTCCGATCCTACTTGGGATGTTAATACTGACAATCGATGGCTAACGCCTTACATTCGTGATATGGCGGTGTATGAGTGTCCTAGCGAAAACCGCGGCGTGAATCACTTTCCAGCATGGGGCACCAGTTATCCCTGGAACGTGGCGGGATTATGTGGACATCCACCAGCATGGCGGTGGGGACGCAGGCATATCGAGGAACCTGCTCGCAAACTCTTGATTGCTGACAGTACTTTGGTTCTGCAGACAGCCTCGGGCGACACGCGATTTGTGCATGAAAGGGGACCCAATGCAGGGATGAACATCGGCTATGTCGATGGGCATGCTGCCTGGGGGCACAACGACGATGATCTATATGTGGTTCTCGTGGGGGCGGGTGTGGCTGTTTCCCCGACGAGTACGCCGCGCATTGCAGAAGACTACATGTGGTGATCGCCGCAGTAGCCCACATCGGGTTATGAGACACTCCTAGAATAACCTGCAATTGCACATGTGACTGAAATTAGCGACATGTACTTTTGCGCCAGCGCGGCAAAATATGGAAAATGACGAATATCGGGGCGCACCGACGAGCCCTATACGAGCCCAGATTTTCGCCGGCGATGCCCGCTTAAAATAGCTCTGCGCATGTGTCCAGCGAGGTTCAAAAATGTTGGCTTAAGGCTAGAGAAAGAAGTGTTTACTGCTGTGAAGGGAAACGCTCAATCTATTTTTCTACATGAAGTCATTCAATTCATGCCACACTCACCGAAATTCAATAGCCAGCAAAACGGCAGACTCATTCAATAGAGCGATAGGCATTCATTCTTCATTAAATCGTTCCCACGTCCTGATCACATTGGGACTACCCATTGACCCGAACGGCCAGGCTGCCGTTTCTGCCCCGTCATAAATCAATCGATCGTCGTCTTTGATCCATCGCGCATGGCCATCACTATACAACACATTGAAACCATCATCATTAAATTCGAGGTAGTGCGTCCGCCAAAACTGATAGGTAAAAACATCACTGACCAACACATTCATATCCGTTATCCGATCAACCGGCGCGCCAGCAATCCGACCACCTGCAGGCACGCCATCGGGCGTCCCCGGATCGTACTTGCCCCACCATGCAGCATTGTAGGTTCCGTTTAGTTCAGCAATGCCCCACTTGGGTACAAACTGATTCACGTAGGAAATTTCACGACGCGCCGCAGGACAGTAAAGCACCTCACCAGTGGAAAAATAACTGCCGTCAAACAGGATGCCCAACCCAACCGGGCTCGGCCTGGGGGAGTTGGTCCAAACTCGTATCCCAACCGGGTCGGCAGACATGTTTCTTGGCAGATAGTCATCGTGGTCGTTGGTATACATCGTCAGGCCCAGCCCGAGCTGGCGAATTTGCGCCATACATTTAATGCGAATCGATACGCGCCGACTCGTGGCTAGCGCGGGCAATAAAATAGAAATCAAAATCGCAATAATCGAAATCACAACCAATAGTTCAATCAGCGTAAAACCGAACGGCGCGTTTTTCATTTGACTGTTTTGCGCATCGTTTTTTACAACCCCCTCCCTCCTCTCCCCCACCATCCCACGCTGACAAACGGAACAACACGAATGCGTCGCAAAACACCTCATTTTATTATTCCTGATATCCATGGCAAGCCATTTCAATTTGATGAATGAACAGAAAATTCCAAAAGAATCGCCTCAGTCGCATTCAGCCGCTGATCGATGCGAACCGCATGGCTGGATACTTGCGGGCTTAATAATTGACGACCATTTGATGCGTTACCACCTGACGCGTCTAATCCATGGCAGTCTACGCGAAACAAACTGCCCTCATCGAATCCGTATTCAACCGCATCAAAAACCAAATCAATATCGCGCGGCTCGTCGTTGGCATTAACCACCACAGTGCCAACGCGCCCATCGGCGGATTGCCAACTGGATGTCAAAATCGAAGGCACATCCACCGCACGCCCACTGTCCGAACGGGCCAATTCGGGGGTAGGTTCGATGCGTACCGGACGTAGCATTGAACCCAGGGTGAGAAATTCTCGTTGCGTTTTGCGCAGGTACATCAATTGCTGAAAATAGGCTAATTCATCGGCGTTTTGATCGGTTAATGGATAGTGCCCGCTCGATCCGAACGCAAACAATCGCCCCAGCTGCCCACCATTAATAAACAAATTCCCAAGACGCAACCGATAGCTATGCGGCGTCGCATCACGCTCGCTGCCGAACGATCGTCCGAAATAGGTTTGATAATCGTGGTACACCGCCATCCATAACGGACAACCGTTTTCCAGAACATCGTAGTGCAATAACTTTGCATCGATCACGTCTATGAAATATTCAACAGACGCTTCCGAAATCAATACCGCGTCAGCATCATGCTCGCGGGCTGCCTGGATCACACGTTCGGCCAAACGGTGTTGACCATTCGTGCCCACATTGCCACCGGCAACGGGATGGCCATGGTCATCCGAAAAGCACCACTGTTCATCACGACCAAAACTGTCAAAATAAACGCCACGAAACCCTGCGTTCATTATTTCGTGAGTACGCTCAACGAGCTGGTCTTGCCACAGTGTGCTGGCCCGACACATCAGCCATTGCGGAAGTGTCGTTTTGTTGTAAAGAGGAATTTCGCCGTGCTCATTTCTGATCCCAGCCGGCTCCATTCTTCGCGTTTCATCGTCAGGAGCCACACCTTGTTCGTATACCTTGGAATTAACATAGGCGGTTGAATTAACACCAATTTTTTTAAAATGAGAAAGCGCTTCGGTCACACCAATCTTAGGAACCACCGACCGACCATTGTCAGCCGTCTCAGGCAATGACGCCTGAGGAATAATTGTGCGAGCGGGATCGTATTCATTCCAGTGATACCAACAAGATAAAATCGGCCCACCAAATGCTTGCGTCAACTTATCCAGACAGGCCACGTTGCTTTCAAGCGTGCGCCCTGGTGACATGGAATTTTTGACAGTTATATCAACCTGCGTGATCCAATCAGGCGAATCACGACGCTCGCTGAGCGGACCCTTGGCACACCAGGATTGTTGCACCGCCCATTGTCGATAGATTTGGGTAGCGTCATACCAATCGCCCTCAAAAACACCCAGCACGCAGGGGTATGACATGCGATACGATTTCTGTCCGCGTTCCTCGGGATGATGCGTTACGGCTAAACGAATAATTTCCTGCGTGGGCAACGCGGTGAATTCATACTGCTTGGAAAACCCCTGGCCATCATAGGTGGCGAAATAGGTTGATTCACCCGATTCGCCACACAATGCAAAAAACTGCATGTGCATGTTGGCGGGATAGTCCGTGATTCGTTGGTATTCTTTTTCTTGATCGCCCGATGATTCTTGTTGCTCAACATAGAATGGATCGGGCAAATTCAAACCCCAACGGTAAGGCAACGCCATGCGTACGTCTCGAGCCGAAGACGCAGGCGGAGCCAGGCGCAGCAACGGGAATTGAATGTGATCAACGCCCCACTTACTTGTTGCAGGCATATCAATATTAAGACGCCAATACGACAATTTAGAATCGTTAGGCAAATCCACAGTCACGTGGACGGTCACGGCTTCCTTCGCATCAGGAACCTGCAACCCGTCCCATTTTAGTGACGCACGCATGCCATCTTGAACACGCTCGATTTGTACGGAAGGCTTCGCATGACGATCGAGATTATCAAAAGACAAGGATGGACCACGACCATGATCCGCGGTCAAGGTAACATCCCAAAGTTTCAAATCGCCAAGCTGATACTGATCGGTTAGCAATGATGCGTGGGCATCGTTCTTCTCACCGCGGATCGAACCAACAGGCACCGCATATTTTTTTGAAAAAAGAATACCCATGTGCTGGTTGGCAAGGCCAAGTACCTGCTCATCGGTGAAAACGAGAAAATCCTTTTGAGGGCGATCCTGTAATTCACGATTGGATTCCGCGGTGGCCACGTTTTTATCCATCTCAAACAGCGCAAGCGCGCCGTGCAAATGATGCCCGCCTTGATCCACATTGCCTATCGTGACGGTTCCCTGCGTTCCAAAATCTGGCGTGAGATTCAATTCTTGAACGGCTGCGATTTTTCCGTCTATATGAACGACCAACCCGCCCGCGGCGCTCCATGACGCGCCTAGGTCATGCCACTGCCCTGCTTGCAGAGCACTCGCGGGGCATTTTGCGGATAGCCATTGCGACTGAGCGCGATGGTAATAATCAAAGCGCAATTGCCCATCGACCACGCGCAATCTCAAGCCATCACCCCCCACACTATAAACCCGAGTTAACACTTGATCCGCGCGGAGATCGTCAATACGCAAACGCATACGCGTCTGCCCCTGTTTGCCAGGAAAAGACGCATACGGCACGCTGATGCGATCCTGTTCGTCGCTGAATTGCACAACGGGACCAATCGGCGTGTCCAGCCAGGCGTTGTCGCCTTTGGCAAAAACATCCGTGCCGTGATGACCGTGGCCAGACAAATCAGCCAGGGCCTCATCGGTGGAACGGGTGAATTGATATCGAACCGACAGGCCTGATGGTGCGCTCACAGCCAACTCCATTTGTGCCATCATGGCGATCACAAAAATACCAACGCGCCAAATAATGCCATGTCGCCACATACAAATATCCATGAGTTAATACACATCAATTTTTTGCAATACTCACCGCTTGAAAGCGTCACCACATCATCGCGTCGCGTTTCGTTTGTTGATGAATCCTAACCCCACACACAACAGCACCAACGATGCGGGCTCGGGCACGCTTACAACTCCCAACGCACCAATAAACGTGCCATCATGAGCACCGGTGAGCACCGAGACTGGTGTGCTGGCGCTTAGGTTGAGAAAATCCGGATCAGTTTCAACAATCGATGCGAAAACCGGGTCGATAGAAATTGTGCCAGTACCTTTTACAATTGGATTACCGCTTCCATAATCAGCAGTCGTATTGCCAAATGCATCGCTATACGAAAATCGGCCATCTGGCCCCACACCAGTTGAACTACTTCCCGCAAGGCCGGAATCGAATCCAATATTGGCATCTATTGCCAAATTGCTACGCCAAATCGGAACCGGCTGCACGGACGAATTCGCACTATCACGAAACGCTATCGAACCCGCACTTCCGCCTACCACCGTATTGTGTTCAATCGTATGCTGGCCATGCGTACCGCCACCAAAAACATAAATTCCGGACCCAAAATTACTGCCATAAACCACGTTGTTGGTTAATGTCATCCCCTTAAGCGTGGCCGTCGTATCGGAACGCACCCATATCCCCGCAGTACCCGATGTTACCGGCTTGATAAACATATCTTTGATCGTGACACCTCCAATGTTGCCATCGCTAGTGCCAAAAAATTCAATATTACCGTTAAGAAAAACACGTCCATCGCCATAGGCTTCGATCACCAGACCGCTACGGTTGGGATGACTGTCGTTAAACCCTAACCCACCACGCCCGTTAAGCACGACGCCACCGCTGCCGTATGTACCACCATGAACCTGGATGGTGTCGCCCGCGCCGGCGGCGTTATAGGCAGCCTGAATTGTGGTGTAGGTTTGGGATACGCCAACTTCCAAAATCGCGGCGTTGGTCGCGTGGCTTCCTATACCAATACCGAGAAGAACCAAACAAGCTTTTGCCGAGCCATTAATTAATGATTGCATTTTTCTCGCCTTTTGAAAGTTGTTTCCACAAAAAATATTCATGGGTACACGTAATTTCATTTTCATTCTCCTAAAATTTTCTGAACGTTATCGATTGATTTTTGCGATTTCCTATAACCCACAATGCACAAACATTGATCATAAATTGCTTTTGCGAAGCATCATGTTTTTTGAGCCAAAACCATTGGCTTGGAAAGATTTACCTTCGACCAAATTGCCATGATATGAGTGATAGATTTCACTAGGCGATTGCCCGCCAATCATACTTGTGAGTTCCGCCACCGCATCGCTAGCGAGTTGTTCAAGTGGACACTTAAAATGCGCAAAAAGCCCTGCTGGCCTTTTGCTGATTTCCATATCCGTCAAACAGATGAACGACATCCTCTCCAGCAGATCTTCTCCCGCAGCCCGAGCTTCCTCAATCATCCCCATGGGGACTCCCTCGCCGTAGCTGACCACAGCGGTAATGTCCGAATTTGTTTGCCGTAATTCTTTGTATAAATTTTTTCCCGATATATCAGCCAACGGCAAGCGGCGACACATCTCGTTGGTTGGCTCAATGCCATGCATTAACAACCCGGTTGCAAACCCACGTCGCATGTCAGATCCAATGCGGTTATGAAATGGGCTGTCATCGAAAGTCAACATAATGTGGCGATGCCCCATGCGTACAAGCTGGTCAACAGCAATGGCGGCATGGACACCGAAGTCGATAAAATAACTTGGCACCTGTACGTCGGTCGCATCCAGTGTCATGGTGACGACCGGAATCTGATCACGAAGACGCGCAACGTCATCGCTTTGATATTGCCTTGCCATGACGATCGCACCATCCAATTTATCGATTTCCAATGGCACCGGATCGTTGGCGCTGGCCACGGTCTGGTCGTCATAGTGAATTGAAAATGTGGTTAGATGCATCCCTCGCTGGGCGACCGCCTCATCCACCGCCGAGAGCAAGCGAAGGTTCTGCCCGCCGTTAAATTCACCGCCGCGACCCAGCAAACCAATCATCGCCTTGCGTGGCTTGTCATCCGCGAGTTTGGTCACGCTACGACCGCTGCCCTGCACCGTCTGCAAAAGCTTTCTTTCTTCCAGGAGTTTGAGCGCGCTGCGAATGCTATTGCGGCTGGCACGATAATGCCCCATCAACTGCCGTTCGGTAGGAATCTTCGATTCGGCTGGCCACTCGCCTGAATCAATTTTTGCCTGAAAGCGTTCTGCAAGTTTTTTTGACATGCTCATAAAAAGAACCAATTGAACAAATGTTGACTTATTTGTACCGCATGTTATCATAGTGCCATTGCAAGGTCAAGGGTCATGAGAATTATTCGCTTTATTTAAAGCAAATAACGATTGTTAAGGTTTCGTTACAAATTGGTTCCAAAATGACAGAAGTCAGTACCAATTCGCCCTCGAACGTGATTCAATATAAGTGGCGAACTATCAAAACGAGGAGTTTACACATGCGTTTGGAATTTATACTGGGGATTGCTTTTCTCACATTGGCCCTCAGCAGTAGCGCTTTTGGCGTTGATGTGACCGGACGTGTGTTTTTAGATCGCAATTCAAACGGCCAGATGGATCGCGGCGAGCCGGGCGTCGATGGCATTATGGTCTCAGACGGTGAAAACGTCGTGCGCACCGATGCCAAGGGCCAATTTTCACTGCAATTCGAAACCCGCACGCCACGATCCGTGTTCGTGACTCGCCCTACCGGCTACGTCTTGACAACGCCATGGTACGTGGCGTTTCAACCGCCAGAACCTGTTGATCTTACCCAGCTATCCGAACGCGCAGGTTCGTCAACCGCTCGCTATCAATGGCCCAAACATAATGCCAATCAGCTTCTCGACCAGAGCGGCAATCAAATTCACAGCGAACTCGTTTTCAGCGACCCAACCAAATCGACGGACGATGATGGCTTGCATTTCACCGCGCCGGATGACCGCATTCGCGTCCCCTATGCTTCAGTACCGGTACAGTCACAAGGAATGATTCGGCTTCAATTTAAATTTGATTCACTCGACGACGACCAAACACTTTTTCGCGTTTACACATTAGGCGACGGCCTTGTGTTGAAAAATAAAAACGGAAGCCTGCGTTTTTCATACTACCACCGAGGAACCCAAGCCTGGCACACTATCGAAACGCCCGCAAAATCCATCGTAGCCAACCAATGGCATTCTGTGGTGGCCTATTGGGATACAAAATCAACACTCGCATTATTGCTCGATGGCAAACCGATTTCACCAAAGCCGATTTTTTTGGATTCGGATTTTCGCACGGATGGTTTTATGACCGTCGGCAACAACCGAATCGGCGATCGCGCTTTCCACGGCTCCCTGAAATCATTTGAGTATTGGCAAAATCCGCTCAAAAAATCCAACGAACCTGATGGCACAGCGACAGACTCACACGTTGTTCTTTTCGGCATCGCACCCGATGCCAACAAAGCCAACCAACCCGGCGCAGATTTCACCATCTTCGGGGGAAGCGATATTCAATACGACTTGGTCAATAACGAGGAAGAGCTTCGCTACGACTGGGCAACCATGGAATCGCTAGCCAAAAGTTATCCCATTGCATTTGCAACCTGGGCGGGCGACCTCACCGTTTTCGGGCGAATGGAAAATCTCCTACTGCTCCGTGACGTGGAAGAAACGCTTTCCTACCCCACCTACAACTCATTCGGCGGCCACGACGGCATCGAAGGCGGCCCGACAGTTCAAAATTACGAAAAGGCATTCGGTCCAGCCGCCTATTCATGGGACTACGCAGGACGACATTTCATTGCATACGTCAGCGAACCCAGCTTCATGACACCGGCAAGTATTTTGGAACCGCGACAAGACGCATGGCTACGCAATGATCTGGCTGCGATAAAACCTGGCACAGACATCTTCTTTGTCACACACAGGCCCGAAAGTACACAGGAAATGCTCAACGAAGTGCCGAAAACCCACAACGTCGTGGGTGTGCTGCGCGGCCACTACCATCAAACTTACACCTATCGTTCTTCACTGAATAACATTCCAGTCATATCTTCGGCCCCTATTCGCCAACGACAAGCAGGAGCGTTTACCAAGCAGCCCCGACTACTCCATTTTTCGGGCGATAACGTCACGTCACAAATCGTGTTCCTTGGTCAAGACCAGCGAACCGAATTTGTTTGGCCTCAACCCGACGCATCAATAAGCGCCAGCGCACCGCTGACGATCCTTATCAACACCTATAATTCCAGCTCTATTATCCAGAATGTCTCCTACACACTCGTAGGCCCGCAAGGTCCTGTGCTTGAAAATGGAAAAATGACGCAGCAATCACGATGGTCATGGCAAGCCGATGGCAAACCACTGCACCTGTCCCCGGGAGCCTATACCCTGGCCATTCACATTACTGATGATCAGGACCAACACTGGAAATCCCAAACCAATTTCACCACATCAAGCGACCCTTATCCTCAGGCAGAGCTAGGTAAAAACTGGCTCACCCACTTCGGCCCGCAAGCCGATGCCCGCGTAACCGACGCCACCCCTTCAGCCCACTTACGCATGCTATGGTCATCGCCAGTAGCATCAAAAAACAGTGGAACCGTGTGGTTTGCAAACCCACTGGTTCGCGGCAATGTCGTCTACGCTTCGGTTCGCGATGACAATGTGGACAGCCCCAACGGCGGCATCGTGGCTTTCGACGCCATGACAGGCAAACAGTTATGGAAAATAAATATCGGCTCAATCATTCACACCCCTGCGATTGTTGGTTCGCACCTGGTTGCAGTGAACAGCACGGGTTTAGTCCACGGCATTGATCTCGAAACCCATCAAATCCTATGGACTTTTGATTTGTACCAAGGGGCAAATTTCGACAATCGTTACGCAGCAGCACCCGTGACCGCCACCGACGATAGTGTGATTGTCGGCGCAGACACGACGCCATTCTTTTGCCTTGATATCAATACAGGAAAACCTAATTGGTCATGGAAATTAAAATCCGTGGTGCACGGAATGATTTCAAGCGCGTTCGTCGCGGGCAATCGAGCCTATATCGGCGACCAACAACACCTCTATGCCTTGGATCTGTCCAGCGGTTCACTCGTATGGGAATTCCCATTGGGATATCGCCAACGGGTTTTTGGCACCCCTTCGGTTTACAACGATCGCCTCTACTTCAACCAGCACGGTCGCATCAGCGCATTCGATATCAGCAACGACCAATGCCAGCGGCTATGGCAAGTGGGATCAAGCATGTATAAATTCACAATGCCCGTGGTTCACGGCGACAAGTTGTACTATTCCGGACTCGGCGAATTGCACGCACGCAATATCGACACCGGTAAATCTGTCTGGCGTATCGACACCACCGCCAAACACAATGTCGGCAAATACCAGGAATTCATGGACGCCTCAGCCCACACCATCGCAGGGCAATATGACTATGTAGGATCTGACAATGGCGTCTTCTACGTACTGGAATTAGACACCGGCAAGATCGCCTCAACCTTTAAAATCGGCACGCCGATCAAATCGTCAGCTGCGATTTCCGGCAACATCATCTTCATCGGTGGTACGGATGGCAATCTTTACGCCTTGTCGCCAGGACTGACCTTAAACGACTAAAGCAATTTCCATATTTCTTTTTAACTATCACGCGATTTAAAAATTATGAGTTATGGCTAAATCATGCGGACAAGCATTTAATAGGACGTTTTTTTCGCCGAGAGAAAACGTCATCTGTGACACAAGACGCCAACGCGGTGGCGACTCATCATGAGCTAGCCCGACAAATCCAATTTCTTAATGCTGTAAACGAAATCCTGCGGGCTAAGTTGCCCAAGTTTATTGCGCCCCTCTTTCTCAAACTGCTCCTACTTAAGTCCGATGCCACGCCGGAAAGTCATTGGAATTTACTCCTCGTTGAAAATGCAGTTCATTCTTATCTGCAACAGACATGCCTTTTAGCTCAGCCGTTGCATGCTTACCGCCCTGTAGCAGCCAAGCTACTTATCTAAACACATGAGCTTCTCAATAATGGGATATTTGTTCTCATTCAACCGAGCCACAAATCTATTGAGCCCCTTGTGATGATCGATTATCATGCTTTCCAAGAAGTTGGTGTGACCGGGAATATAAATCACCGAGGGACATCCTATATTTGCTAACTCCCGGGGTTACAGTGGACATCAAGCATGATCGTGGAATTATCGATCCGCGTTTGTGTGCCAGGTCCTTCGGGACAATGGGCGTGAGTGCGCTTGAGAATATGACATCCGGGAGTTTGAAATGCTGAATTGGAGTCTTCGAGATATGAGAAAAGTGACCCACAAAGCCACAGCTATTGCATTGGCCGGCCTAGGACTTTACATGCTGGGTATAGCTAGACCCGTCAGGGCTGACATCACCACGACGGGCCAAGTTTCTCACGATCCAAGTACAACCACTGAACAACAAGACTTGACAATTGCCGCTGTCGGCACCGGCACAATGACAATCAATGGTGGAAGTGACGTTGTGTCACGTACAAGCAATCTGGGTGTCAATTTGGATTCGGTGGGCCAAGTCACAATTGATGGAACTGGCTCAACCTGGTCGGCAGCAGATTTGACGGTCGGCACTCGAGGCAATGGTTTGCTAATGATCACCAATGGTGGTCTCATGCATAATGCGGCCGGCCTGATTGCTACACACGCGGAGTCGATAAGCACCGTTACGGTTGATGGTGGTGGTTCGACCTGGACAAGTTTGCACGAAATAGTTCTGGGCAATACAGGCAACGGTACTCTAACTATTACCAACGGGGGTAATGCAAGTGGTGAAACCACCTCTTTAGGCAACTCTTCTGGAGGAGTCGGTGAAATCACGGTCGATGGAACGGACTCAGCATTTACGACGGAGCATTTACACGTCGGTTATGCTGGACAGGGCACTCTTAATATTGCCAACAATGGGCAGGTTCACGTCACTGAACGTGATACATGGGTGGGTAAGGAACCCGGCGCCATTGGCACAATCAACTTTAACGGTGGTGCTTTGAATACAACCGGTATCAACGCAGCCCCCAGTGAACTACACGGTACAGGGACCATCAATGCAAACGGGATTATCAGTGACATCAGCGTCAGTATTAATCAAAACCAGAGCCTGCAACAACAATTCATGCTAAATGATGGTTCTAGTCAAAATATCACAGTCAATCTAGATGTAAATGGGTTAGGATCGCTCGGTTCCGGCTATCGCGGCGAAGGATTTCTCTCAATATCAGATGGCATTGTCGCCCAGAGTACCGAAGGCTACGTAGGTTATCACACCGGCTCAAGTGGTGCAGTCACGGTCGATGGAATAGGAACACGATGGACCAACAGTAAAGCATTACAAGTTGGCTACTACGGCCACGGGGAGCTCGAGATCACATACGGCGCCCGAGTCAGTAATCACACGGGTTACGCAGCATTTTGGGAAAATGCCACAGCTGAAATAACTGTCGATGGGCCGGGTTCAACCTGGGCAAACAGCGCCAACTTATATTTAGGCTATTACGGCAACGCGACGCTTGATATTACAGACGGTGGAAAGGTCAATAACGACACCGCATATCTGGGACGAACCCCTGGCGCATTAGCTCGCGTCACCGTCGATGGCGAAGGCTCAACATGGACAAATCGGAATCCACTGAACATTGGCTACGAAGGCGAAGGATCACTCACAATCACAAACGGCGGAACCGTTACCAGTCCATATGCTACAGCCGGAGGCAACGAAGGCTCTACTGGCCAAATATTTGTCGATGGTTCTAGTTCATCACTAGATGTCATTGCCGAATTGACCATAGGATCCGCTGGCAACGGGTCAATATCCATTACTAATGGTGCAACGGTACACAGTAGCGGAGGCACTATTGCAAGTGCGAGCCAAGTCATGGGTCAAGCCATGGTTGATGGTCCGGGATCAACTTGGAACATGGATGCCAGTTTGCGAATCGGAACAGGCGGCCGGGGAATATTATCCATTACGAACGGAGGTTACGTCAGCAGTACCTACGGTATGATCGGCCGCAATGACGACAACGAGCAAGGCGGTGTTGTTTACGTTGACGGAAAAGATTCAACATGGATCGCCAATGGCCATCTTTACATTGGTTACTACAGCAAAGGTGTTATCAATATTACGAATAATGCATTAGTTGAAGTCGCCGGCACAACACTTACAAATTATGATCCTCGTGGCTCAGGTGTCATTAACCTTGCTGGTGGAACACTTCGCACAGCACGCATTTCATTAGCTGATGTCGCGGATTTCAATTGGACCAGCGGCACCTTCCATCTCACCGATTCAAGTGTATACATCGAAACGCCCGGCATCGACCATGGATCGCACGCTTATAATCTGACAGCTGACTTTACGTTGCCAACAGAAAAGTCATTGGCGATCGGAGATATCGAAAATTCACAACGTCATCTCTATATCGGTGGCAACGGCAGTGATGGTGTATTCCATCAGAACGGTGGCAATGTTTCGATCATCAATGGCGATATGGTTCTGGGTGCCGAATCAGCCACACACGGCACCTATCATCTGACCGAAGGCACACTTGACCTCGGCGAAAACGACATCATCCTGGGTAGTGGTACAGGCACATTCAACTTCACGGGGGGGCGACTGGCTAACCTTGGCACAATTGATCTCGGCGTTGCATTGATACAAAGCAACGGTACACTTGCCCCCGGAAATTCGCTGGGGACAACCACATTGGTCGGCGGTTACTATTTTGACGATGGCGTGCTGGAAATTGACTTGGCCAACCTCGATGGCCCTGGTGTCGGACATGATCTTGTCAACGTCATTGGTGTCGTTAATTTTCTTGATGACGTTGATGATGACAACGATTTGAATTCAGACCTGCATGTCATTCTCGACTTCGCGCCAGCGCTCGGAGACTCTTTTACCATCCTGACCAATGACGATATCGATCCCATTGTCGGCATGTTCAATGATGGTTTATTGACATCAGCTAATTTCGAAAATTTCTCCTACTTGTTTAGCATCGATTACGCAAGTGGAGATGGTAATGATATCTCACTCACGCTTGTCGACATACAAGCCATTCCCGAACCGACAAGTGCGTTGCTGATTACAGGATTGAGCGCAATCCTGATCCACCGTCGTCGCGGTCGGTAAGCGCATTATAACCACCGGGACGGAGCAAGCTAAACTTATTCACTTTGGCAAACCGCTTGGAGCCGCCATCTAGGCCCTCATCTCTATCGTGTCGCCCCACACCTTTACCCGCTGGGTCAACCGCGAAACCACGTTACCGCGCAGAGGTGGCCCCCAAATCCTAGACAGGTGGTTAAGGTGGACCGGCCCATGATTTGAAAGGACCCATTGATGAACAAATGACGACGATTTTCAGCGGATTTCAAGGCGAAGGTGGCGTTGGAAACGCTGCGTGGTGAGCTGACGTTGGCGGAGATTGCCAAGAAGTATAATGTGCATCCGACGATAATCAGTGCTTGAAAGAAGTAGGTCACGCAAGAAGCGGCTCAGTTGTTTGCTCGCGGTTCGGACAAAGTCCAGCAGGTCTCCGACGAGCAGATTAAAGAGTTGCACGCCAAGATCGGGCAGTTGACGATCGAGCAGGATTTTTTAAAAAAAGGATTGAGTCGTTGAGCCATGGCCGACGTTGCGACATGATCGAGCCCAGTCATCGCTAGCTGAGCATCGTGGGTCAATGTGAATTGGTGTCGATCAGTCGGTCGTCTTTCTACTTTACGGGCATAGACGAGAGCGCCTTGAATCTCACACTGATGCGATTGATTGATGAACAATTTTTGCAGACGCCGTTCTATGGATCACGCCAGATGATGCGTTACCTGAACCGATTGGGTTACACCGTCGGCCGCAAGTATGTGCGTCGCTTGGTGCGTCGGATGGGCTTATCGGCGCTCTATCAAACGCCGACCACGAGCGTAAAACACCTTGAAAACAAGGTGTATCCGTACTTGTTGCGTGATCGAATAATTGATCAGCCCAATCAAGTCTGGTGCGCCGACATCACGTACATTCCGATGCGCCGCGGGTTCCTGTACCTGGTAGCCATGTTGGATTGGTGCAGTCGCAAGGTGTTGTCGTGGCGATTGTCGAACACTATGGAGGCGTCGTTCTGTGTTGAAGCATTGGAAGAAGTGATCGAAAAGTTTGGCCTGCCACAGATCATCAACACCGACCAGGGCAGTCAGTTCACCAGTCTGGACTGGATCGAGACGGTGGAGCAGGCCGGTGCAAAAGTATCGATGGACGGCCAAGGCCGATGGATAGACAACGTGTTCATCAAACGACTGTGGCGAAGTTTGAAGTACGAGTGCGTCTACCTGCACGCGTGGGAGTGTGGCTCGCAGACACGATCCGGGATCGATGATTGGATGGTTTTTTACAACGCCGAGCGTCCGCATTCAACGCTCGGTGGACGAACCCCGAACGAAGCGTATGATGGAAAGCCACTAACCAGACAGCCGATGGCCGCGGCATGAACCCCGGAAACCCCCCGGCTCTACATTATTCAGGCCGACCGACTGTCCAGGACTTGGGGACCACCTCTCCATGATGAATCTCCAAGGAAGGTTTCAAGAAGCCTTGGCGAATCCCATGTTGCCCGAATTTTATGGGGCAGTTTGGTTGAAAATGCCCCATAAAAAAGGAACTCGCATTGAATGCAAGTCCCTTTTCAAACAGAAAATAGCGGCGACTTGATTCGATTTAAATCACACCACGTTCACAAGGCATTTCATATATCGATGAGATGAAGCTTGGCTATTTCCGAATCTGGCAATTCTGAGCCTGACATGGTCTTCATACTGTTAAAGCTCGAACATACTCACAACAGCCACCCGAAAAGGCCGCTTTAAACATGGCATTCCACAATACGCCAGCCACATTGGCTACACCTAAACGACGACAGATAATTGCCTTATATTCGACCCCACTTGTCCCAAAACGAGCAAAAACACATCAACCCGCCATTATTCAAGCCATTTCGAGTGGATTTACACAAAAACCCCAACTTAACACACGTCGATATGCCGCTCTATTTAGATCAAAAATTCACAAATATATACCCATAAAAAAGGTAGCATGGCCAAGACGAGCCGTGTAGAGTTATGATGTCAGTGCTTCAACCGGGTTTGCCTAGCAATGTGCCGGGCATCGTTTTCTGGGCCTATCTTCGCGGGATTTCCAACATGTTTAAGCAAATATGGGGCTGGTTCGCGCACCAAGCGAAACAGGATCGAATCGTCAACTTTATATCTCGTAAGACTGCAGTACGAGATCGACAGGTGCGGCTAAACCAAATCGAACCGCTTGAGCCACGCGTGCTCCTGTCGTCGTCGCCCGTGCTGGATTTCAATGATGGTGTGTTGACGGTGTGGGGAACGTCCAGCCATGAGTCGATTCAGATTATCGAACAGGCTGAATCGGGCGACGTGGCAGTTTCTATTGCAGGCATTTCCGGTGATTTCAATCCGACAACGTACATCCCCTTCGAGCAGTTCAGCGGGGTTGAGCAAGTCATCGTTCATGGTGGAGATGGTGATGATCAAATCACCGTTTTTTCAAGCACAGAAGAAAACGCTAGCCACCTCAACGTTCATATTTTTGGCGACGATGGCGACGACAATATTCTGGGCGGCGCAGGCGATGATTTTATCGACGGCGGACAAGGCAATGATCGGCTTGATGGCCGTGGTGGCAACGACAACCTGCGTGGCGGCGAAGGCCGCGACACGCTGATCGGAGATGACGGCGATCAGCTATTGGATGAAAACGAGAATTCAATCGCGGCCCCTCGTTCGCCACAGTTTATACATCCAAATGCTCCCGCATTGAGCTTGGAAAACGGCATCTTAACCATCCGAGGTACAGAGGCCGATGATTATGTCAGAGTATCTCAGGTTGGCGAAAACTCGGTTGTAATCAAACATTGGGCTCCCCGCGATGGCTTCGGTACGAGGCTTACGCCGGGATTAGAACGTCAATTTGATGGCGTCGTACAAATCGTAATATATGGCGGAGCCGGTGATGACGATATCTATACAAACCCGGTTGACACAAACCCCATCGATATGATTATCCACGGCGATGACGGCCGAGACCACATCGCGGGTGGGTCAGGCAACGACCTGTTGTACGGCGGTGAAGGGCACGATCAACTTTTTGGAGGTGATGGCAATGACCTTTTAGATGGTGGCCTGGATATTGACTCTGTTCGCGGTGAAGCTGGCAACGACATTTACATTACTGATATTAATACGCATGACTTAATCCGTGATACCGCGGGGCAAAGCGTATTTCTGGCAGAGAACAAAGAATCATTTGAGAAAAGCTACGTTTCCCTGTCTCCAGACGACCAAGCGTCACTGTTGATACGCGATACAGATACTGTCAAACTTGAATTGGACAGGAATAACCTATTATCCATGCTCACATCATTAGAAGGCGGTACAGAAAAAGCGGTTGCTGATTTAACACTAACTGGGAAATACACCCAAGAGCTTGTTGAGGTTGATGAACGCAGTGATGGCAGTTTATTAGCAGTGTCCCCTGACCAAACCTTTGAACCGGCCGAATATACCTATGACACATGGGCAGGCGATCCTAATGGTACACCGGCAGACAGTGAGGCCAATCGCATTTCGGCTAATGCGGCAGATTCTCCTTTTGCTGCAGTAGGCACCATTGCTTCTTTCGATCCCCAGACCCAGCAGATTACTGGTGTACACGGAACCGGCACATTAATTGCTGAAAACCGCGTAATCACAGCAGCGCATCTGTTCGACGTTGATACCGTTGCAGGCATTGATGCAAATTTCACTGGCACAAATCCAGCCACGATCTGGCGTTTTGTGCTCAATGCTGGTAGCGATTTTTCACATGTGATTCCACTGGCCAACGGTGGCATTACTGTTCATCCCGATTGGGCACACGGAGCCGGAGGTCTAGGTGATGCTGATGATGTTGCCGTATTCGAATTGGCCATACCTGTCACTGACGTAACGCCGATGCGATTATTGCGCCAAGAGTGGCAAGTGCAGCAGTTTGATCTTGTTGGCTATGGCAATTTTGGTTTTGGTACATCCGCCACTGTCGTTACTCAAGCGACGGCCGATACTAAACGCACAAGTACTAATATTATAAACACAGGCATTGGTGATGACGAAAGCCAACACAGCGATATTGAAGGCGTTCGCTGGGATTTTGATGATCCTACAGGCGGTAATGGCGTTATGGGCGGGGCTACGCTGGGCAACACAATCGAGGGTGGGCGAGGCCTTGGTGATTCGGGTGGCCCATATGTGATAAACGATAATGGAACAAGATTAGTCGGCGCAGTTCACAGCATAGGTTATCGACCGGCCGGAGGTTCTTTACATCCATTGTTTGGCTCAGCAGGCCAAGGAGCATCTGTTTTCCCCAAACTGAATTGGATCGAAGGCCTCGCTCCACGTGATATCGTTGTGCATGGGGGTACTGGGCTTAACATTGAGGATGGGGACACGACCCCTACTTTTGCTGACGCCACACAATTTGCAGATCGTGGCATTCATCTTGAGGCAATAACGAATACATTCTTCGTTCGAAACTGGGGTCAAACCGACCTGACAATTACTGATGTTGAAATTATTGGTGGTGACACCGGTGACTTTACTATCACAGCAGGCGGCGGCGGCGGAACAATCGATCCTCTTGGAGAACATCCTTTTCAAATACGTTACAACCCCACGTCGCTTACCGATTCTGCGCACACAGGCCTGCTCCGCTCAGCTCATGTTAGAGTTACCAGCAACGACCCTGACGAGCCGACCTACACCTTTTGGGTTGGCGGCAATGTATTCGATAACAATATTCCTGACTCAGGCACAACAACGCTAACAGTACGAGGAACTGATGGCATCGACGCTTTCTCTTTCGCAGTAAATGGTTCTGGCGACTTTGATATGACGCTGAATGGAGACAGCCTCACACTTACGCCGGTCCAAACAGATATCATTCACTTCATTGGACAAAACAGCACGGATTCCGTGACCCTAAACGGCAGCAGTTCCTTGACTGACGACTATGACTTCTTTCCTGAAGCCACATCAGTGCTAACGGCTTCGTCATACATCGTGAGAATACAAGACATCGAAACATCAGTCGTTAATGCGAACGGTGGTCCTTCTCAGGAATTTGCTGAGCTGTATGATTCTTCTGGCAGCGATGCATATGTTTCAGGTGCCTCGCAAAGCACTCTTACCTCTAGCTTAGGTATCTCTTCCCAAGTCAATGGCTTCGATAAAGTCAATAGTTATGCTGTCGATACGCACTTAACCGATGGCTACGATACCGCATCACTTACCGATACGACCGCAGACGACCACTTCTTTAGCTTTGAAGGCCATAGCGAACTTAACTCTGCATCAATATTGCGATACGTATCCGGCTACGATCGTGTTGAGGGTCTTGCCAACCAAGGCGGATCCAATGATTTCTCGGAGTTATATAACACAAGTGGTAATGACGCATTTGTTGGCACCGCAACATATTCTGACATGACCTCATTAGCGACCAGTGCATTTCCAAGTGGATTGTATCGAATTGCCTATGGCTTTGAAAAATCAAACACCTATCGAACCGTGGACGTTATGGGCAAAACGTACACAGCAGCTCTTCATGACCACACTGGTAATGACCATTTCAAAACCGGGCAGACTGCCACTTCATTTGCGCTCGGTTACGGCGAGCTGACTATCGCTGGTGGCCCAAAGATATGGGTACAAGATTTTTCCGTCATTAACCTATATGGCAATAACGGCGGCACAAACACCATAGATACTTCGGGTTCACACAGCTACGCTCTGAATCAATTTGGCTCGTGGATTTGAGACAATCCATTTTTACAATATGATTCCCCGGAAACGCTTGGGCCTCTACATCAAACAGTCCGAGCGTTTTTGTTGCTGTGTGAATAATTCGTGTTGCAGTGTCATCGGCATAACAAGACAGAACCAGTTGGCCCCTGCGATCCTTCAAAGCAACCAATACTCGGTACCGTTTGCCATATGATTTTTTACCGCTGATAGCATACGCTCATGAGCAACCCGGGCCGACATTTTGGGAAGAAAAATCCGTCGCCGCGTAAGCTACAAGCTCACAAGTGGCTTAAATCAGTTGAGTCGCCTGCCTTCAATTGGTTTGCTCTGATGCGCGTGCAGGAAACCGCCATGCTGACCCCGATGGTGTTTGAGGTCATACAGAAAATTCGGGCCAAGCGGCTTGACGTGATATTGCCCAATCGGCCTGACTATACAATCTGGAATGACCAGTATCGCGACCACCGTAGCGTGCAAGATGGTGTTGCTGGCTTCTTAGGCGACGAGCTCGAAGGTTGGTCCAGCCAATCACTGGATGCAGTACAGCTTCTTAGTACGGATTCCACTCTGACCCCGCTCGCAAGTTAGGCGCATGTTCGCATGGCGCGATACGGCTAGCGCGTTTTCACCTTTTCCCTAGCGTGTATCCACAGTGCCAGAAGAAGTGGATCGCGTCGGTCGGGGTGATGGTGTCCATCAATCTTTGCGTGTCACCCCACAGCTCTTTCACGTCGCGATGTCT
>JAUHYI010000158.1 GCA_030426385.1 Phycisphaerae bacterium | reverse complement strand
CAACGGCTACATGAAGAGATCAAGCGATACGATTTATTGATGCAAGCCGTTCACGATGTGATCGGCAATCACGACCACATCCAATCGCGAGCCAACGAAGAACACCTGGTGATCGTGCATGCTTTGCTCGAGCATGACGGCCAACGTGCGACTAGGGCCATGGCCGATCACCTCGAGCGCACCAGCCGGGATGTGTCGAACATTCTCTGGCCCGTCTTGCGTTAAAACGTATCCCAAACGATCAACGTCTGACCGCATTGACTCGGATTTTATTACCACGTTTAGCGAAAGACGCGCAGCGTCCAGCGCCTGCCCCCCCCCACCACACACACACGTCCACAGGTGGCTGCGCTGCTCCCGCTGAATACCAAACGTGGAATTGGAACACACGAGCTGACGCACACGCCACCCATGCATGACGCCATGCGTTATTTGCTATGCTGCGTGCATCACAAATTATCTGGTTTCAAGCAGAATTTTTACTCGGTGAGATTGACATGGCCTTGAGAAAACCCAAATCGCTGTACCTGCTGAATGACAATGCACGGAAGCTGGTGTATACCTCCGACGTCGGCGAACGCTTGCAAGCATGCTGTGACTTTTATGCCGAACCGCAAACCAGCGACACCGTGGCTCGACACCCTGAGGTACTCGAAGCGGCGGAGGTGATTTTTTCCGGATGGGGAACGCCCACCATGGATGCGGCATTTCTGTCCCATGCGAAAAATCTCAAGATCGTATGCCACGGCGCTGGCACGATTCGACAAATCGTGACCGACGATTTCTGGGAGCGAGGCCTTCGCATCACCACCGCGGTACAAGCCAACGCGATACCTGTGGCACAGTTCGCATTAGGGCAAATCCTGTTTTGCCTCAAATTCGGTTGGCAACACAATCAACGCAGCAAGGCCAACATCAGGCAACAACTTCCCGCGCCCGGTGCATGGGGCAGCAAAGTCGGCCTCGTCTCTTTTGGCAACATCGCCAAGCTGGTCAGCGAAATGCTACCGCAAGAAATCGAAATCCTGGTGTACGACCCCTACTTCAATCAGGCCCAATGCACCGATCCTAGAGTGCGTAGCGTCAGCCTCGAAACGTTGTTTAGCGAATCGCATGTGGTTTCGTTGCACACGCCAAACCTGCCCGCCACCCGCGGCATGATTGATCGCAAACTTCTCGATCGACTCAGACCCTATGCGTCCATCATCAACACCGCACGAAGTGCTGTATTGCGCCACGATCATCTCATTGAAGTTTTGCAAAGTCGACCTGATCTCTGGGCAATCCTTGATGTGTTCGAAGATGTTGATGAAGCATTGCAAACCCAATTGCGCGCCTTGCCCAATACCAGTCTCACACCTCACATCGCGGGCTCGCTAAACGCTGAGTGTTTGCGCATGGGACAATACATTGTCGAGGAAGTATCACGGTATATCCACGACCAACCCCTGCAATACGAAATCACCCAGAACCAACACACCATCATGGCCTAACCCCCCACGCCCCCCCCACGCCCCCCCACCCCCTCCACGTTTCCTCCCCACATTTCTCCCGCAAAATCTCACGCCTAACGTTTCCGCCGTGTACCTCACATCCATGCGGCTTCGCATAGCCCCCGAATGCTGGGCCAAGTATCGCTATACTTTGGCTTTGGCTTACGCCACATTCCATCGACATTTTGAGAAATTAAACTACGAGAATCATTTGCTATGAGTAAGTCCACCACCGACGCCACAACCGCTGACGCTACCATTAACGCGCACTATCTTTCGGGCACGCACTGGGACCGCGAGTGGTATCGTCCATTGGCAGAATATCAATTCCTGTTGATACGATTACTCGATCGCTTACTCGATCTGATGGAAACCAATCCGGCGTTCAAATATTTTCATCTCGACGGACAGACTTGCATCCTCGACGACTACATGACACTGCGCCCCGACCAACGCCCACGCTTAGAAAAACTAATCCACGAAGGCCGTATCCTCGTCGGCCCCTGGTACACGATGCCGGATCTATTTTGCGTCGGCGATGAAGCGCTCATTCGCAATCTGTTACACGGTCGGCGGGTAAGCCAGGCGTGGGGCGTTGAACCGATGCCCGTCGCATTCACTTGCGATATGTTTGGCCATCCATCGCAGATGCCGCAGATCTATCATGGTTTTGATATGCACGATTGCGTGCTCGGACGTGGCACCAATGAACACACAACGCCGCCGTTGTTCTGGTGGGAAGCGCCCGATGGGTCGCGCGTATTTACATTCAAAGTACAGGACAAACAGGGTTACGGTGCATTCGCCGTGCCACGCGCAGCGCTCGAAGGCCCCAATGTGATAAGCGAGCAAGTGTCCGACCTGCATGAAGCCTTGAAGTTGTTTAAAGACGATCCGGAAAAACAAACTCAGTTGCGCGAATCCAAATTCAAGGAAAAACTCTCGCAATACATGCAATACGAAATCACGCGCTTTGACAGCGATGTCATTTGCCTGATGGATTGGATGGATCATTCAACGCCTGCCGAAGAAGCGGACCGCTATCTGCGATTGATTCATGAAACCGACAATCGCGTGTCGCCCCTGCATTCAACCTTGCCTGCGTTTTTTGCGGATGCCCGACGAAACATCACGGACGATACCCACACGCGACGCGGGGAATTGTACGAGTCATCCAAAAACATCAATCCCTATCTATTCCTGATTCCCAACTGTGTGTCATCACGCGTTCGCATGAAACAGGCCAACGATCATTGCCAGAATCTATTGGAAAAATGGGCTGAGCCATGGACCTTTTTTGCAAACCGATCGGGCGCAGACCTGCATCGCAGTTTCCTGCAAAGCGCCTGGCAACAGGTATTGCTCAACCATGCCCACGATTCGATTTGCGGCTGTTCTATTGATCAGGTGCATCGCGATATGATGTCGCGCTTTGACCAGGCCCGCATCATGGGCCAACAACTACGCCATCAATCGCTCGGCGCGTTGACCGCATCGTGTCGCGACCTGGCCCGTGAAACAAATGAATTCACAGTCACGATTGCCAACGCCACACCGCACACCCAACGCCGTGTCGTGACATTTGAAATCGATTTGCCTGTCGATTATCCCACCCAATTCAGCGAAGGATTTTCAACCCATCCCGTTAAAATGTTTCGACTCGAAACTGAAAACGGCGAGTCGGTCCCCTACCAACGACTGGATATCATTCCGACCACCAATGAGCGATCTCATTTCGCAAAATATTGCTTCATAAGCGACGGGCCATTCACCCGCTACACCGTCGCTGCCGAGATCGATCTGCCGGGTATTGGATTCACTTCGCTGCGTGTCGTTCCATCGAAAATTCCCGTGCGTATCACCGGCACGCTGCGAACCGGTCCCACCGCCGCGGCCAATGAACACCTCGCTATCGCATGCCAACCCAACGGCACACTGACACTTACCGATCTCCACACCGGCCAAACCTACACGGACCTGCTCTCGCTCTCGGATCGCAGCGAAATCGGCGACGGCTGGTTCCATGACCACGCCCCCAACGACCAGCAGATTCTGTCCACCGCGTCGCCTTGTCGCATCAGTGTCGTCGACGACGGCCCGCTGCGTACCACATTCAACATCGAGCAAGCCCTGTCATTGCCCGCGTATTTCGACCGTGCTCATGAACGACCATCGACGCAGCGCGTCACATGCCTGGTCTCGCACCGCATCTCGTTACGCAAAGGCGCACGCAGCGTCGATGTGGAAACCATCATCGACAACAATGCCAAGGACCACCGCCTGCAATTGTTGTTGCCCACCGATGCCGCCCAAGCCAAAACATGGTTAGCCCATCACCCGTTCGATCTGGTCGAACGACCCATTGCTATCGATTCACAAACCGGCGATTGGCAGGAAATGGAACAGGTGGAAAAACCTTTCCTGAATATGCAATCCGTCGGCGACGATCAGCGCGGCCTGGCATTTATCTCACAAGGCGGCCTGCATGAAGGCGGCGTGCGTGATGATACGCGACGTACCATGCAAGTCACATTGCTGCGAGCGTTTCGACAAACGATCGGCTCCGGCGGTGAAATCGACGGCCAGGAAACCGGCGATATCAACCTGCGCTACACCTTGATGCCGTTCGCCGGATCATTGCCACGTACCGCAGCGATGCGCGAACTCGCACAGTTACAAGCTGGCATTTTCACACGCCAAACCGGTCCGCGTTCGTCAGGACATCCGGCCATGGATGGCAATGCCGACGCCACGCAAACCTTCGCAGAACAAACCGATGGCGAACTTGTTTTATCAACGCTCAAACCTGCCGAAACCGATGATCAAACGTTAATTGCCCGCCTGTGGAACCCCACCGACAGCGAGCAATCGGCAACACTGCGCTTCGCCCAAGCCGTCACTTCAGCCACCACGGTGAAACTCAATGAAGAGCCCGCCACTGACGCGCCTGCCCCAGTCATCGATGGCCATACCGTTCGCATCACCACGCGTGGACATGGCATCGTCACCTTGGCTGTAAAAATGTAATTCGACTTACGCCGTGTACCATCGCGCAAACCTGGTTGCCCGCAGGCAGGTGGATTTAAGTCCACCTGCCCAAGCGTTAAAAACGCGAAGGTTAATCACGCCAGTTGCGCCAGGTCTAGAATCGCGCAGACGCATCAATCCAGTTCACTCAATTTCACACTACGCTCATTCTGTGTCGAACGGATCGCCGCGAACGCAACGCGGCTGGCTGATATCGCATCATCAACACCACAAACCACTGGCCCCTCACCGCGAATCTGCGTGACAAATCGCTCCAACTGTCGCGCGTGTCCCTTGTCGGGCTCTGCGGTGAATTGCAACATCGGGTCATCTTTGCGGACCGCCTCTTCACAAGCCGCGCGTTTTTTCGCCAACCAACCCGCCAGTCCGCCTTCGGTTCCCACGTCCGCATGCCGATCGTTCAACAATGGGTAGACCTGTTTGGCCGGTGCCTCCGCAATGCCAGCGGTGCGCATTTCGACCATATGATCCACCGCCACCACCGCCCCTTGGCCCATCATCTCGTACAGCTCTTTGGGGTATCCAAATGTGCCGTTGCTACTCATGAATATCGAGGCCATCGCACCGCCGCGATAACGAATCAACACGCCATGATTAAACGGCTCAACCTGCATTGCTTGCACTGCCACCGGTTCATCAGCCATAAACCAGTTGCACAGATCCGTAAAATGCGTCATCTCAAACAACATCGGCCCATGCGGTGCCTGCGTCTTATCAAACACCCAACTTTTCCAACTGTGCCAGTCATCGTTAATGCGGACTGCCATGGCCGCCACACCATCTAGTTCCATGTCCGGCCGCGCATCGCCTTCACGTTCAAAGCGCCACGCACACGGCACAGGTTGTTCCATGTGACCACGAAATATCCGATGCGCATCGAGCATGGCTGGTGATGATCGTCGATTGTGACCAATGCAAAACGCAATGCCCGCTTCATGCACCACTGCGCGAATCTTTTCCATTTCTGCCAATGAGGTTGCCAACGGCTTCTCAACATAAATCGGTTTGCCCGCGTCGGCTGCCGCTTTGATGACGGGCAAGCGTAATTTTTCCGTCGTCGCCAAACAGATCGCGTCCACCTGCGCATCATTCACCGCATCATAAAAATCTTCCGTCATCCGGACCGGCTGGAACTCGCGTTCACAAATCGCCAGGTTCTCACTCGACAGATCGCAACACACTTGCAATTGCATATTCGATGAACGCACAATATTCGGCAGGTGCTGCATCCGAGCCAACATCCCACAACCTACCACCGCAAAACGTATCGGATCACTCACAACATAACTCCTCAATCTTGGTTAACCCACCCACCCCTACACACACTCCCCCCTGACGCATCCCCCCCGCCCGCACATCCCTCCAATCTACGACTCTGGACCCACACCACCCAATCCGATCGGCGATACATTCGCCAACACATGCTGGCCATCATGCACATCAAACAAGCCCGGCCAATCGGCCTGATACGA